>JAVEYW010000001.1:33837-333837 GCA_034003325.1 Desulfobacterales bacterium | reverse complement strand
GCCACCGGTTTTTTGATATCCGCCACATAGTTCGCATCCATATAAGGGTAAATTTCCAGAAAAGGATTGGGGCCATTGCCGTTGGGTTCAGTCCATATGTCTTTCACAAGCAAGGTTTCTCCGGTGGCCAACATTCGCCCGGCATACCCTTTGCTCGGATTATAAAGGTGCAGATCCTTATCCGTCCGCAACCACGGCTCCCCGTCTTTTACGATGCACATTTTCTCCACCCGACCCCCCAGCGGAAACAGGCTAATTTGCCCGATATCCGCATCGACGGCTTTCATCAGCAGGTTCAGCAGTTCATAGGCGATACGGTCCACGGATTGCTCATCTCCTGCAATCGCAAGTTCCGGAAGCTTTCTGAAAAACTGTTCCGCGTGAATGATTCTTTTTGCGGGTGCCGAGGTCTTAACCTTCATATCCCATCCTCTTTATCACGCTTGATACGCCGTCCATTTCAGGTATTCCTCATTCCGGCTCTTCGCTGCACCACTTTCTGATAATACCGCCAAGTCTCAGCCATTCCGCGAATAAATGGCGTATGCGCATAGTTCAGGGCCCGCCGCAATTTGCCGCCATCGTACAGAAGGGGTTCATCGGGCGGAAACGGCAGGGGAAGTCTTTCCCGAATAATCTCTGCGATTCCCATCACCCGCCTGTCAACCCGCAACCCGCTCACCGATTCGATCACATCGGCCATCACGTCATAGGAAATTGACTCTTCTCCGGCGACATTATACGCTTGGCCTTTTACCGCGTCATTTTCAAGACACGCCGCGATAATGTCCGCCAGATCATCCACCCAAACAAAGCTATAACTGACGTTCTTATCTTCCGGAATCACCAGCGGTTTACCGGCAATGACGGTATCAAAGAGATAAGATTCGCGCGGCGCATAATTGTATCGCCCGTAAATAATCGCGGGACGTAATAGGGTGAAAAAAAATCCTTTTTCCCGGCACTGCCTTTCCAGCTCCCCTTCGGCCAGCCATTTAAGGTACCCGTAATCGGCGAACGCCCCCAATTCGGGTTGGGGGCCGGTCAGCTTGGCGGCCTCCTCGATAATGGGCATTTTTTGAGTGGGCGCATAAATCGAGGTGGTGCTGATGAAAATATAATGGCCCACGGTACCACGAAGATGATCGAGCAGGGTTGAGATGTGCTCGGGCGTATAGGCACAAAAATCAACGATCACATCCCAATGTTTTCTTGGAATATTGCCGGAAATGGCGGCCGGATTTTCCCGGTCGCCCAGCAACTGTTCAACCCCTTGAATGCCGATGGGGATATTGCCTCTGTTAAATACGGAAAGCTGGTATTGGTGCGATTTAAACAGCGTTTCGACAAAAACTCTTCCCGCAAAATAGCTGCCGCCGATAATCAGGAGTTGTTTCATTCATCCTCTTTTCTATCCCGGCAAAGCCGGAAGCTGGGCGGCTGGACTGATTGGCAGTCAACGACCTTCGGATAAAGGGTCTAAGCGCCGGGCCACCATAGATCCAGCCGTTTCACGGCTTCATCCTCAATCAACGCGTGAACACGCGGGCCGTGATCCAAAAGAAAATCGCTTCGGGAATCGCTGAGCCCCTGGGCTTTTAGCGTTTCGATCAGCCGTGAACATATGGTTTCAATGCCGTCCCCTTTTGAACGCGTTAAATCGCCACGGACCAAATCCTCAACCGCCTTGGAAATATAGGATCCGAGCACTGGGAGAGACTCGGCGGCTTTGCAAGCCCATTTGTAAAAAGGCATATACCGCCGGTTGAGCAAAAACACCAGATGCAGTACTTCTTCGCAAAACCGCATCAAGGCCTGAAAAGCGGGAAAAACCGCATTCCGGCGAAGACACCGCGTGTAGTTATACTGCCCGGACTGCGCAGCCAGCATACACCGGGCGGCAATTTTCTTTAATCGGACATCCTTTGGATAATGGTTTGCAATGGCTTGCCGAATCGCTGAAAACGCCCCCAACGGATCACTGAATACGCGACCATTGGTGCAGGCCGCCAGATTCGTCTCCGGAATGGTCAGCCACTTCTCCGGGCTTTGCGGGGCATGAGGCAGGCCGATAAAAGAAGCATAAAAAGCAGCCGTATGCAGCACCCCGACCCTGCTGTCCCCCCAACGGCTCTTTTTGCGCTCAAACCCCATGAATTGTTGCGGTAGCGCCTCGTACGCCCGTTGAAGGGAAGCGCCGATTTGTTCATAATCGTTTTTTTCAAGCCACAGGCAAAACCCGGGGCCCCAGTCATGATCACGAGACAACGCATCATCAAAGCCGAAGCACTCGGATCCGAGCCCGACAAGCCCTGCGGCAATTCGATCCTTGTGGTTCGGGAATTTTTCCGTGATCATCCCCGAACCAAAGGCACGATAATATTCTTCTGAAAGATTTAATCCCTTCATCCGCTTCAACAAGCGGCACCGTGGTGATATTCAAACGGCGCCGTCCTTGACGATTGTGCCGGCTTTCCACACGATCGGTTTTAAGAATATTGCATCACACGCACTTCCTCGGTACCGGAAAACTCACCGGCTTCGATCAGTGCGTTGATCTTTTTCGCGGTGGCGGCCGTCACGTATTTCTCACCGCATTGAAGGCAAAGGCCAGCCGGCGTGTTCTTAATCACATAGAGTTTGCCTTCCAGCCGGTAATCAAAATTTCCGATGGTAATCGAATCAATATCACCGCCGCAGAAAAAACATTTTCGATACGGGTTTTCCATGGACTTGCCTCCATAAGGTTTGGCGCATTGAAGCTCCGCCCACTCGGGATGAACCGTTAGGTACGCCAGGGAAATGATTAACCACTTATCGTGCCCCTTGGCGCACAACACGAGAATCGTTTTATCCTGAGCGTTCCCACGAACCAGTGCGCTGTCTCCCCGTTTAGGATGTCTTCGAATCTCTACCACCTGCCCGGTCAGCAACGCGGTCTCCATCTGCGGAACCGTCAGCAGGCCGGCCATGAGAAACTTGATCACATGCTCGGATATTTGGTAATGCGCACTCCGAACCTTTTCACGAATCCAGTCGATTTCCGGCGCGGCCGATTCTATTAGCATATTCATTTCCCTTTATGATTTTTATCCTATATTTTCACAAAATTCGATTGATTGCAATTCGAGTTCATTTTTTTACCATATTTTAATAAATTCATTTAAAAACGGCTTGGTGCCATCATGAAGTCTGTACTTTAAAAATTTGGTGATTATGCTAAAGATTATACGTTAAACGGCTGTGAAAAAAGCACCCATAGGAACTGGAGGGACATAATATGCTGTATTCTAAAACGGTAATGGATCATTTCAGAAACCCGAGAAATGTGGGCGTGATCGAAAATGCCAACGGTGTCGGCGAAGTCGGTAACCCCCTCTGCGGGGATATGATGACGATTTACCTAGATATTCAGGACAATGTGATCAAAGATATCAAATTTCAAACCTTTGGATGTGGCTCGGCCATTGCCGTTTCGAGCATGCTGACGGAAATCGCCAAAGGAAAAACCGTGTCGGACGCCAAAAAAATCACCAATAAGGATGTGGCCGAAGCCCTGGAAGGCCTGCCCAAAAACAAGCTCCATTGCTCCAATTTGGGTGCGGATGCGTTGCACATGGCGATTCAGAACTATGAGGACCGCATGTCCGGAAAACTGCGGGCGGAGCCGCAACGAACGGAAAAGCATGAGCACAATCCCACGGGTAAATGTTACTGCCCCTATTGCGATGTTGAAATCAAAGAAGGCATCACTTTTTGTGAGGCCTGCCAGTCCAATCTTGAAGAAGCGCACTGATTGCCCGGAAAGGATTCGCCCAATGACATACATCAACCTGGATCATATCTCCTATAAGCCGTTGTTGCCGGAAGTCAAAACGGCCATGATAGAGGCCATCAACGCGGATTACGCTAATCCGTCCAGCCAGCACCGTCACGGTGAGAAAGCCGCGGCGGTATTGGAAAAGGCCAGAGAATTCGTGGCGGCCCTGGTTAACGCCGCGCTGCCGAAGGAAATCGTCTTCACCTCGGGTGGCACTGAGTCGGTGAATCATGCCATCAAAGGGGTTGCAATGGCCAATGCGGAAAAAGGCAGACATATTGTCACCTCCAATATCGAACATAACGCAGTGGTACGAAGTTTGAAACGGCTTCAGAGTCAGGGATATCGAATCACCTCTCTTCCCGTGGACGCGTTCGGCCGCGTCAACCCCAACACGGTGGCGGAAGCCATTACACCCGAAACGATTCTGGTTTCCATCATGCACAGCAACAATGAAACCGGCACCCTTCAGCCCATCGCGGAAATCGGAAAGATCTGCCGGGAAAAAAAGGTACTCTTCCACTCTGATGCGGTGGATTCCGTAGGGGTGGTGCCGGTGGATGTACAAGCACTGGGCGTGGATCTGCTCAGTTTTGCCTCCAATCCCTTTTACGGCCCAACAGGTGTCGGCGGCCTCTATATTCGCCGCGGCACTCGAATTTTCCCCCTTCTGGATGGGGGCGTTCAGGAAGGCAGCAAGCGGGCTGGTACGGAAAATCTGATCGGTATTATCGGCATGGGCACAGCCGCTGCTCTCGCCCTGAAACATCTGCCCGCCCGAATGGCGCATACGCAGGGGCTTAAGGATAAATTGCTCAGAGAACTGCCCCATTATATCGATGAATACATCATCAATACGCATCCGGAGGATAGCCTTCCGGAGCTGGTGTCCCTTTCCGTTCAATACATAGAGGGCGAGAGCGTGATGTTGATGCTGGATGATGAGAATATTGCCGTGTCCACTCGTTCCGCGTGCGCCACGGGATCCCTTCGGGCCTCCCATGTGCTGCTTTCCATCGGGTTAAGCCATGCAGATGCCCAGGGCACGTTGGTGGTTACCTTCGGCATTGATAATACGGAAGCGGATGTGGATCATTTCCTGAAGGCGTTGCAGGCAACGGTCAAAACTCTGCGGGATATCTCTCCACTCTACCAGAAGAAGGGATAGGCTGAAACCGATTTGGCAGGGTCATTCCGCCACAACGCGGTTTTCAATGGCGCCGATTTTTTCAATGGCGCAGGTTACCACATCGCCCGCTTTGAGCAAGATGGGCGGATCCCTGAAAAAACCGACGCCCGCGGGCGTGCCGGTGGCGATGATATCCCCTGGCATCAGGGTTATGTCCTGGCTGATGTCGGCAATAATTTCCGGAAGGGTAAAGATCATCTCCCGCGTATTGCCATCCTGCATGGTTACCCCATTGACAACCGTTGTCAGGCGCAGGCGCTGAAGGTCTTCGGGCCCGCCGATGTCATCCAGAGTGACCAGGGCGGGCCCCATCGGGGCAAAGGTATCAAAGGATTTGCCGCGAAACCACTGCCCTTCGGCAAACTGCGCATCCCGTCCGGAAACATCATTAAACACCGAAAATCCGGCGATATAATCAAACGCGGCCGCTCGGGTGATTCGTTTTCCTTCTCTGCCGATAATAACGGCCAGCTCCACCTCCCAGTCGATTTGGCAGCTGCTTTGCGGCATCAAAATGGAATCAAACGGGCCGCTCAACGCATTGGCGGTTTTACAGAATAACAGCGGCCGCTTGGGCATATCCAACCCGGTTTCCTTCGCATGGGCCGCATAATTTTTGCCGAGACAGATAATCTTGCCGGGCCGGGAAACCGGGCATCCGATGCGGACGCGCATCCGCGTCCCCGGTGCCTTTACGGCACGAACTGTTTCAAGCCAGCCTTCTCGAAAAAAATCTTCTCCGATATCCGGTATTTCCCGAAAAACCGCTGTTAGATCGACGATATTGCCGTGTTGCCACAGCCCGGGCCGTTCCTTGCCTTTTTCTCCAAATCGAATGAGGTGCATGTTGAGGTATCGGGTTCCTATGGGTTTTTAGAGCGAATAATTATCGCCGCAGGTCTGCATTCATTTCCGAAGCGCTATCTTCGGCGCTTTTCTGACCGTCTCGATAGCACTTTCCAGCGTACCAGTCTACCTGGCGGCAAATGCCCCGAATGATACTGACATCACGTGCTCGAAGTTGAATGCGGGTAAAAAAATGGCGCAGCTTGTTCAGCCAATAATCGGGGTTGTCAGGTTTTATGTAATCAATGCGAAGCAGGATGTCCTTCAACTGATCATACATGCCGTCCAGTTCATGCCGGGTGGCCATGCGGGGTGAAAATTCTCCGCGCGGCGCCCGTTCGGCGTTGAAAAGCTCATAACACAGAACCATGACCGCCTGGGCCAGATTAAGGGAGGAAAAATCCGCAGTGGGAATATTCACCAATTCATGGCAAAAAAGAATATCCTCATTGGTCAGCCCCCGGTCTTCGGGGCCGAACAGTACGGCGATTTGATTTTCCATCGAAATGGAAATCAAATGTTCGGCCAGTGCAGCCGGAGAAGGCCTGACCGGCCGCTTTCCACCGAGCCGGGCGGTTGTTCCCACGACATAGCTAAAGGGCGCAAGCGCCTCGGGCAGGGTTTTGAAAACTTCCATTTCTTCCACCACATCCAAGGCGGCATGGGTGGCCATGCGCAGTACACGGGTCAGATCGCAATTTTCCGGGTTGACCACGATCAGTCGCCGAATGCCCATATTGCACATGGCCCTGGCAGCGGCCCCGATATTTTCAGGGAATCGGGGCTGATGCAGGACAATCGCGATGTTTTCCAGCCGAAGCGTTTCCGTCATTTGCCCACAATTTCAAGGTGATTGAAAAAATAGCCGATTTCAAACGCCGCCGATTCCGGGGAGTCGGAGCCGTGAACCACGTTTTTTTCGATATCTGTGGCAAAATCCCGCCGAATGGTTCCTTCTGCGGCTTCCTTATAATTGGTGGCGCCCATGAGGAGCCGGTTTTTCTGAATCACGTTGTCTCCGGAAAGCACCATCACGATACACGGCCCCGAGGTCATAAAGGTGGTCAAGCTGTTAAAAAAAGGGCGTTCCTTATGAACGGCGTAAAACCCTTCAGCCTGGGCTTTGGTCATGTGAATCATTTTCATGGCGATAATATTGATGCCGTTGCTTTCAAAGCGGTCTATCACTTTGCCGGCAAGATGGCGTGCAACACCGTCCGGCTTAATAATCGACAATGTTTTTTCCATGGGGGAAAATCCTTTCATTATATAACCTGTTGTTAGATCAAATAGTTTCGGTTCGTACGGCTGATCGTTTTTTTGTTTCGGTGCCATAGCAGAAGCGTTGTGGCAAGTCAACGGATCTCGTATGCTGCAGGATTCACTATTGTTAGTGCCTATATTTTCCGTTATAAAAAGCATGTTCTGGTGCCATGCAACTCACTAGAGCCGGGGCTTTCCATCGTTTTCACAAACCATAAATCTCACATTGAAAGTGCGATCCATGGGGACCGAAGATCACATCAAAAAAGTCGCGCTGGACCTTATTGCCAAAATCGCGCCGGAAGCCGATATTCAGAACCTTGATCCCGCCAATCGCTTTCGCAACCAGTTCGATTTCGATTCGGTTGATTTTATGAACTTCGCGCTTGGACTTCAAGAAGAACTGAACATGGCGATTCCCGAGGAAGACTTCCCGCAGCTTGCGACGCTTAACGGCTGTGTTGCCTATTTAAAATCGAAACTGGCCCCATAGCGGTTTTCCGTTCCTGAAAGTGTCACAGCGCCAACGTAACCAGCATCACACCAAAGTCTTCCGGGTGGTGTCTCTTTTTAAATCCGAATGCATCGCAGAGTTTGAGCATGGGGCTGTTCTCGGCCGATACTTCTCCGTACATCTCCCCGATGCCTCGACTCTTGGCATAATTGATAATGCGGCGCAGAAGCATCGGGCCCAGGCCCATGCCGGTCATGTCGCGGCGAATGAGAATAGCGAACTCCGCGCGTTCGTTGTCCGGATCGGCCAAAATACGTACCACGCCATGCAGCTCCGTTTTATCGGGAGCGGTCGGCTCGCAAAGAACCAGGGCCATCTCCCGATCATAATCGATCTGGGTCATCCGCGCCGCCATTTGGTGGGACATAATTTTTATTGGATGCAGAAATCGCAAGCGGATTTCATCCATGGAAAGTTTGGAGAAAAGCCCTTGAAATGCGGGTTCGTCTTCCGGCCGAATGGGGCGAAGTATCAGTGTTCGGCCATCCAAAAATGTAAGCGTCTCCTCCAGCTCCCTGGGGTAGGGTCGAATCGCCAGTCGTTGGGCGGCGGGAAGACGCGATCGGCCTACCTTGATGCGTGCGTCCAGCGCCACTACGCCCTGTTCATCGGCAAGCAGCGGGTTGATATCCAGTTCGATAATCTCCGCGATGTCGCTGATCAGTTGCGACACCTTGACCAAGGTCAGCGCAATGCTATCCAGATCCGCGGCCGCCTTGTCCCGGTACCCTTGCAGCAAGCGGCATACGCGCGTGCGGCTCATTACTTCTCGGGCAAGGTTCATGTTCAGCGGTGGCAGGGCGATGGCCTTATCCTGAATAACTTCCACGGCCGTCCCGCCCTGGCCGAACAGAATGACCGGGCCGAACTGCACATCCTCGCTGGCGCCGACAATTAATTCCCTGGCGTTGGAACGATGCACCATCGGCTGTACCGTAAATCCGGACAGTCTCGCCGCGGGCAGTCTTTGGTGGATCTGTTCCCTCATGATCTGCGCGGTTTGTTTCACCATTTCTTCAGAGGTAAGATTCAATGCCACGCCCCCTACGTCCGACTTGTGCGTAATATCGGGGGATAAAATTTTTAACGCCACCGATTCACCCAGCCGGCCGGCGATCTCGGCGGCCTGTTCGGCCGTAGCCGCTTCGTAGGTTGGGACCACGGGAATCTTGTAAGCGGCCAGAACCGCTTTGGTCTCCGTTTCGGTCAGCCATAATCGGCCTTGAGACAACGCCTTGTCAACAATTCCTCGGGCCTTTTCCGTTTCCGGCAAGAAGACTTCCGGAATGTTGGGGGGCGTTTCCATCAGCATTTCCTGGCTGTGGCGATAGCGCACCATCTGCATAAATCCCCGAATCGCTTCGCCCGGTGTTTCGTAAGTCGGGATTCTGTTTTCGCCGAACATCTTGCGGGCCTCAAGGGCGGAATCGATCCCCAGCCAGCTGGTGAAAATACCCCGTGCGCCTGCCTTTGAACCGCTCTCTTTCAGCGTTTCGATTACCGCCCGGGCGCACGCAGTGCTCGAGGCCACGGCCGTCGGACAGTTTAAAATCAGCAGGGCATCAACCCCCTCATCCGCAAGAAGCGGTTTTAACGCATCGATATAGCGACCCGGCGGCGCATCGCCGATGATGTCCACTGGGTTGTTATGGGACCAGGTGCGCGGTAGCACGCGGTTGAGGCGCGCAATGGTTTCATAAGACAGCTCGGCCAGGCACCCCTTTTTATCGATTAGCGCATCAGTGGCCAGTACGCCCATACCGCCGCCATTGGTCAAAATAGCCAAACGATCTCCTTCAAACGGCTGGGACATGGCCAAGGTTTCCACGGCATCGAAGAGTGCCTGCATGTCCATTACCCGCAGCATTCCAGCCCGCTGAAAGGCCGCGTTATAAACTTCATCGGCACCGGCCAATGCCCCGGTATGGGAGGCAGCGGCTCGGGCACCCTCGGCATGGCGTCCGGCCTTGACCACGACCACAGGCTTTAAGCGCGCTGCGGCCCGGGCCGCAGACATGAACTTGCGGGCATGGGTGACGTTTTCGATATAGAGCAGTATCGCTTTGGCCTTGTAATCGGTGGTCAGGTAATCGAGCATGTCGCCGAAATCGACATCGGACATGTTGCCCACTGATACGAAATGGGAAAATCCGATCCCCTTCGAGGTGGCCCAATCAAGCACGGAGGTCTGCACTGCGCCTGACTGGGCGACAAACGCAATGCTTCCTTTAAGCGGTTGGACATGGCCGAAACTTGCATTAAGGCCTACCCCCGGCACCATGATCCCTAAACAGTTGGGGCCCACGATGCGCAGCAGGTGCGGGCGCGCTGCGTCGAGCATTTGAGCGCACAGTCGTCGTCCTTTGTCATTGTCGCTTTCAACGAATCCGGCAGTGATGACCACCGCCGCCCGGGTACCCCGTCTGCCGATCTGCTCAATGAGTTTCGGAACAGTATCCGGCGGTGTGGCAATCACCGCAAGATCCGGTGTTTTTGGCAGGCTCTTTACACTCGGATAGGCGCGCAACCCTTCGATGGTCGAGTATTTCGAATTAACGGGGAAGATGTCCCCCTTGAATCTGCCGCTCACCAAATTCCGGGCAAGGACGGCACCGATAGAGCCGGGCTTTTGGCTTGCGCCTATCAGTGCGACCGTGGCGGGGTTGAACATGAAATCCAGATTACGGATCGTCATCGCATGACTCCATCTTGCTATAAATCTGCTCTGATTTCACCACGAGCCTCACTTGGAGCTGAACACCGGTGGCCTTGCAACCCAATCATGAAGTCAAGCCTTCGATATCACGATGATGTAAACTGATCCACTGCCGCCATCACCTCGCAGGCACAGACCGCTGCCGGGCCGCCGCCCATCAGAATGGCGATGCCCGTTGTTTCCAAAATCTCTTCTTTGGTAGCGCCGGCCCGAATGGCGTCATGCACATGGTAGGCAATGCAGCCTTCGCAGCGGGAAGTAATGACGATGCCCAATGCAATGAGCTGCTTTGTTTTGGCATCCAGGGCGCCAGGGGCCGTTGCCGCGGCGTTCAGTTGGACAAATGCCGACATGGGGCCACGCAGATTTCTTGCCAATTTGGCGAACATTTTCTGCAGATGCTCATATAACGCAGGGTAATTGTCATTCATATCGCGCATCTCCTTACAGGGTTGAGGCGAGGCGGGGCCTGAAACCCCCGGTCCCAGTCCTTTCACCGGTTGCCGAAATCAAAGGAAAGGTGTATCACCCCAAGCGGCAGGAAAGATAACTGAGGATTTCCGATAGGGTATTGAGCTTTCCATAATCCGCCTCGGGGACGTTAACGCCGAGTTTCTCATCGATGTGGACAAAGAAATTCAGAGCATCGAAGGAATCGATATCGAGAGTTTTGCGTATGTTTTCATCCGGCCCCAGGGCGCCCGGGTCCTGCTCGGGCGCAATCTGCTTAAGTATTCCGAATATGACGTTTTTAATCTCATCATTGTTCATAGTTTTGAAGGCTCCTGAAGGTAACGGTTTAAAGCATCCAAGAACTGAGCGCCGCGATGGCCGTCGGTTGCCCGGTGGTCCGCGGAAAGGGTCGCCGTCAATCCCGGCCGTACCCCGAGCATGCCGTTTTCGGCCCAAGGTTGCTCCATGGTCTTGCCGAATCCCACCAGCGCCACCTGGGGCGGGTAAATGATGCCGTAAACCGCCTCGACCCCGAGATCGCCCAAGCTGGTGATGGTGACGGTGGCATCCGTCATTTCGGAACTGCGCAACCCGCCGGAACGAGCGCGTATAATCAGATCCCTCAGGGACGCCATCAGTTCATCCGGACATTTTTGATCCGCATTGAGAAGGGCCGGTGCGATCAGCCCGCCCTGGCGAAGGGAGATCACAAAGCCGATATGGATTGCTTCCGATATGCGATGGTGGTCGTCAATCCAGAAGCCATTGAGTTCCGGAACATCCCCCAGCGCCAGCGCTACCGCCCGAATGAGCGGGACGATAGGCAGCATCCGGTCCTTGATCGGGCGCTTGATATTTTCCGATTCCAGCCAACGCAATACGCGGCTCATATCAATGCGCGTTTTTAGATAGTAGTGGGGGATTTCCCGTTTGGAGCGGGTCATGGCGGCGGCAATGGCCCGACGCATGGCAGCCGTATAATCTTTATTGACGGGTTGTTCTGCGATCCGCGGTTGAGGGGCTTTTCCCGCTGTCTGAGACAGGGCCTTTTGAATGTCCGCCGCGCGGATGGCGCCGTCCGGGCCGGTTCCCGCAAGGGCGGCAAGGTCAACGGCACCCGCGGCAGCCAGTTTGCGTGCATAGGGGGAGGCTTTGATTCGCCCGGTGCCTGCGGCCGTGATGGACGGAGGGGTGGTCGCTTTGCGCGGGAGGGGAGGATTTTCTTTCCCTGCCGATAACCGAGGCATATCCGCCACGGACGCCTGATCCGGCGATGGGGCCTGTAACGCGGTCTCTGTTCGAATAATGGCCATGACCGCACCCACGGGGACTTTTTGGCCCGGCTGAATCAGAAGCGTTTCAATGATGCCGTCTTCGTATACCTCGATCTCGATGGCCGCCTTGTCCGTTTCAACGACGGCAACAACATCCCTTCGACGGACGCGATCACCGGGCTTTACCCGCCATTCTATGAGCGTGCCCGCCATCATGTCCGAGCCCAAACTGGGCATGCGAAATTCAGCCATGGGCGCCTACCATTTTTTGGATGAGGTTCACGATCTGATCGACCTGGGGCAGCATGGCCTCCTCCAGGTGCCTGGCATAGGGCACGGGCGACTCAACACTGCAAAGGCGTTCGACAGGGGCGTCGAGGTCGTAAAAAACGCCCTCCATGATCCGCGCGCTGATTTCGGCTGAAATACCCCCGCTGCGCCACCCCTCATCCACGATGATGGCACGGTGGGTTTTGACGACCGAATCCAGAAAAGTCTTTTCATCCAGCGGGCGCAGCGAGCGAAGGTCGATGACTTCCGCTTCAACCCCCTGTTTGGCGAGGATTTCCGCCGCCGCCAGCGATTTATGGAGGCTTGCCGAGTAGGTGATGAGCGTAATGTCTTTTCCGGGCCTGCGTACACGGGCCTTGTCGATATCCACCGGACCGGCGTCGGCGGCAAGTGTTCCCTCCATGTTATAAAGGCTGCTGTTTTCAAAAATCAGCACCGGGTCCGGGTCCTGCAAAGCGGTCCAAAGCATGCCGCGTGCGTCCTCGATGGTGGCCGGGCTTATGACTTTGATGCCGGGGATATGGGCATACCACCCCTCGAGGGACCGGGAGTGTTGGGCCGCCAGTTGCCGGCCTCCGCCGGTGGCCATGCGGATAACGATGGGGACATTGAACTGTCCGCCGGACATATACAGATAGACGGCAGCATTGTTGATGATCTGGTCGGCGGCGAGCAGGCTGAAGTTGACCGTCATGATTTCCACGATGGGGCGCATGCCGCCCAGGGCCGCGCCGATGCCCGCGCCGACGAAGCCGGATTCGGAAAGCGGGGTATCGCGAATCCTCTCCGGACCGAATGCCTCGAGCAGTCCCTTGGTCACCGCGAAGCAGCCCCCGTAACGGCCCACATCCTCTCCCATGAGGAAAACCCGTTCGTCTTTTTGCAGGGCCTCTCGGATCCCTTCGCGAACAGCTTCACGGTAAGTGATCTTTTGCAGATTCGTTTCATCGCTGCTCATGGCGTCCTCCGTTCCGAATGGACAAAACGGGTCATGTCCTCTATGGGCTCCCAGGTGCATGCCTCGGCAAAAGCCACTGCTTCGTTGATTTCCCGAGCAACGTCGCGCTCGATGGTTTCAATGTCAACATTGCCGATGCACCCTTCGGTTTTCATTTTCCGAGCAAAGGTCGCAATGGGGCAGGACTTTTTCCATTCCTCAACTTCGGATTTGGGGCGATAGAGCTCCGGATCATACATGGAGTGGGCCCGAAAGCGATAGGTGCGGCACTCCAGAAAAAATGGCTTTCCTTGGGTGCGAACCGTCTGTGCCGCCTTTTTTGCGGCCGTCTCGACAGCCAGCACGTCCATGCCGTCCACGGCTGCTGAACTCACGTCGTAGCTTGCGGCCTTGCGGGTGATATCCTGAACGGCCTGCTCGAATTTCAGCGCCGTGCCCATGGCATACAAATTGTTTTCGCATACGAACAGCACCGGCAATTGCCAGAGGGCCGCAAGGTTCAGGCTTTCATGAAACTCCCCCTCGGCCACGGCCCCTTCGCCGAAAAAGCAACAGGTAACCCGCTGTTTGTGCTGCATTTTGTCTGCCAGAGCGAGACCGACGGCAATGGGAAGACCGCCGCCCACGATGGCATTGCCTCCGTAAAACCGAGTTTTGTTATCGAAAAGATGCATGGAACCGCCTCGACCGCGGCTGCACCCCTCCTGTTTGCCGTACATCTCCGCCAGAATAGCGCCGGCCGAAACCCCCCTTATGAGTGCATGGCCGTGCTCCCGATAGGTCGCCACGACGGCGTCGTCCCGGGTCAGCGCTTCGAGGATCCCGACGGCCACCGCCTCTTCGCCATCGTAGAGGTGTAAAAATCCCCGAATTTTCGTGGCGCTGTAAAGCTCTGCGCACTTTTCCTCCAGCCGGCGGATGCGAATCATGGACCTCAGCAGGTGCAATGCGTGATCGCGGTCAACGGTGGCCCCATTTAGGTTAACGGCATCTTGAGTGTTCATCCTGAATCCTCCAATGTGGAAAGATCGCCTTCGGGCAAACCCAACTCACGGGCTTTGAGCAGTCGCCGCATAATTTTTCCCGCCTTGTTTTTGGGAAGGTCCGGCTTAAAATCAATTTCCTTGGGCGCAACGGCCGAACCGAGCTTTTTACGGGCAAAACCGATAAGTTCCAGACGTAGCGCATCGCTGGGGGGGATGCCTGGCTTCAAGGCGACAAACGCCTTTACGATCTCCCCGATGAGCGGGTCCGGTTTTCCGATGACCCCTGCCTCGGCAACGGCGGGGTGTTCCATGAGGGTGCTTTCCACTTCAAAGGGCCCCACCATGTGCCCGGAGGTTTTGATGATGTCATCGGCCCGGCCCACAAACCAGAAATATCCGTCTTCATCACGCCTGGCCAGATCCCCCGTCAAATACCATCCGCCGACGAAGCACTTGCGGTAGCGCGCCTCGTCGTGCAGGTAGCCCCGAAACATGGATGGCCATCCCGGCCTGAGCGCCAGATCGCCTTGAACGCCGGGCGTCTCGATCACCTGGACGGCATCGGGATTCACACGCTGGACGATGGCCGCCTCGATGCCGGGAAGCGGACGCCCCATGGAACCGGGCCGAATTTCCATGGCGGGAAAATTGGCGATCATGATGCCGCCGGTTTCCGTCTGCCACCAATTGTCATGGATCGGCAATCCCATGGCCTTTAAGCCCCACACCACGGCCTCGGGGTTAAGGGGTTCACCAACGCTGTGAATGACACGCAGGTGACGAAGGTCGTACTTTCGGGCCGGATCGAGTCCTAGTCGCATGAATCTGCGAATGGCTGTTGGCGCCGTGTACCAGACGCTGATCTTCTGGGATTCCAAGATATGACACCAGCGCAGGGCGTCGAAATCCCCTTCATCAACCACGTTGGTGATTCCATGCAGGAGCGGCGAAATGATGCCGTAAGAGGTTCCCGTGACCCATCCGGGGTCGGCCGTGCACCAGAAGATATCCTCCGGGTGAAAATCCATCACATATTTGCCGGTCATATAGTGGGTCAGTACGGCGTTGTGCGCATGGAGCGCGCCTTTGGGCATGCCGGTGGTGCCGCTGGTAAAGTGCAGGACCGCGATATCCTCCGGGTCGGTCGGTGGAATGATAAAAGCGTCGGAAGATTGGGCCATGAGCCTGGGCAGCGACAGAAGGCCGTTTCCCGGATGATCTTTGACGTCAATCAAGAGCACCTGCTTGAGCTTGGGCAGGTTGTTCATCAACGGACTTACCTTTTGGCGGTAGTAATGTTCGGTGGTCAGCAGAATTTTGGCATCCCCGCGGCTGAGGCGCTGGTAGATGGGTTCCGGACCGAAAGCCGAAAACAGGGGACAAAAGATGCTGGTGTTTTTGAAAGTCCCCAGAGCTGCGATGTAGAGTTCGGGAATTCGGCCGACCAGTGCGCAAACCGTATCTCCCTTCCCAATGCCGAGTTCCTGGAGAATATTGGCGAAGCGATTGCTTTGCGATCTGAGCTCGGCGTAGGTGAAGGCGCGGATTGTGTCTTCACTGCCAAGCCATTGCAGGGCCACGTGGTCGCGAAGATGTCCCTCCGCATGACGGTCAACCGCTTCGTGCGCAATGTTCAGCCCTCTGTTTTCGGGAAGCCCTTGCAACTCACTGCGAATGGCATTCCAGGAAAAGGCGGCAAAGGTGTCGGCATAATTCAGCAGGTGGGGAATCTTTCGAAAGGATTCCGGATGCTTCTCAATAGGTTCCCAAAGCAAATTCGCACTTCCTTTCCATCTGAAAAAAGGCTGCGTTGTTTCGGTTGGTTAAAATGAACGGAAACTTGCTTATTATTAAGTGGAAGTATGGCCGAGAAGGGGCGTTTTGTCAATTTTCACGGGCATCGAGCGCCGCGAAATCTCGGGTGATTTTAAAATAACAAAGTGTTATCATTGATTCAATGGGGCGTCTGGAAAAAATTCGTCGACCCATTATCAAAGAAAAGGCAATGCCATAGGCAAGACCATAATGGTTCGCTTAGTGAACAACCGCGGCATGAAACCCGGGGATGCTGCGGCCGTTTCCTCTGATAGACCGCTTTGATCGCTGTTTTCCGGCGCAACGAGCACGGAAACGATTGGGCGTGCGCAACCGTGATGAACTCGGGTCGGGAAAATCATTTTTTTCTTGATTTAAAATTGACAAGCAAACACAAACTTGATAGGTACCAACCCGTTTCCGGGGTGCTTTTTTTTAGTCCGGGCCGTTAGCTCAATCAGGCAGAGCAACTGACTCTTAATCAGTAGGTTATTGGTTCGATTCCAATACGGCCCACCATTAATTTCAACCGTTAAAACCTCCAAAAGAGGCAGTACCTTTCACATTCGGAAATCCTCCCGATTTTGCCACCGTTAAATATAGGCGGCTTGATGGCCTTCTCATCGGCAAAGCGGTAATGCGCCATATTGCAACCCACTTGACCAAACAAACTTGCACAGCATACCATCGAAATGCCTACTTGTTTTGGCTGTGTGTTTTTTTTTGCAGCTAAGCCATGCTTTATAAGGGGGTTTTTTATTATGGGATTACTTTTTTACGTTTACGGCATTTTTGGACAAGCGTGTTCATCAATAAAAAATTATTCTACCACCCATACGGTGCAGTTGCGGGCGGTTCTTACTATTTTGTTTGAGACGCTTCCGAAAAGAAATTCTTCTTTTCGCGAAAGACCTTTTCTGCCCACAACCAGCGTGCCGTATTCAAGCTTGTCCCGCTCTGCCAATATACATTCCGCCATAGAAGGACAATAGCGGAGTGTTGAGCGTGTTGAAACATCCTCGGTGGCAAACCCTGCGGCTATAAGTATCTGCCTGTATTCTTCCATCACCTTGTCTATATTTTCCTTGTATTCCTTATACCATTTGTCTTTTTTGGCATCATCGGGGAAATAGTCTTCTTCGGGCTCCCTTATAATATGAAGTACTGTTACCTTAAAGCCTTTCATGCCGCCTAACAGTTTTGCCACATACAAAACGGCTCGTTTCGCATTCTCGGATTCATCTGCGGCGATCAGGATATTTCTATTAATATTCAAATTCATTTCTTACCCCCTTTAAAAAAAGCAGCCCTGAATTCATTCAAATCATCAATAAACTGAAACGTTTTATCATAAAAAATATTGGCGCTTTTTGAAAAATGCATAAGCACACGGTTAAGGCTGTCCGGTATATAGGGATAAATCTTTTTAATATTTGCAACCCGGTTGTTAAATACGATGTTCATGTCTTCTTCACCAAGCGTAGAAAGCGCCGGATGATTTGTCTTGACTATATCTGCGATCAGAATATCTCCCATTCCGGCAAGATAAATCAAAACATTGCCCAAGCCGAACATATCGTAGCCGAACATATTCTCCCGGTGACGAAAATTGTAGTCAAAATCAATCCAGCGCCAGCATCCGGCATCCCTGTCTATCAATATGTGATCCCTGCGTATGTCACCATGTTTTTCTCTGTTTTCGTGAAGGAAACGGATTGCCTGAGCGCATTCCATGAAGTTTTCAAGAATTTCAGGAAAGTGTTTGTAGAAATAAGTTTCATGTTCCATCCCTGATGACAACCCCCTTATATAATCTGCCAGAGTTTTGCCATAAATGAAATCAATTATCCTGACGACATTGTCTTTCTCGTCTTGAACCGAAAAACCGTGCATGAAATTGTCATGGTCCTTAACGATGCTAAGAATGCGGGCCTCTTTACGCGGACTCCTGAAACATTCAAAATCAACACCGCCTACGCGGGCTATAAACTTTTCGAAAAATACAAGTTTAATAATCTTTGTTTCACCGGTATTTAAGTCTATCGCGCGCTTGACCCAGAACTTTTCTTCATCATCAAGACCGAAACGTCCTTCTTTGGCATTATGCCGGATAAGATACGGGACATCATTTAAAACAACAATGTCACCATATTGTATGCGATAAAACTCGCTGGTATCTGAATAAATATTAAAAACATACCCCGGGTTTGGCGGAGTAAACCACGGGTCTGTGAGTTTACGGATTGATTCCTGAGATAAATAGTTGCTCATTTTTCACCGTTACCGATATATGTTATGTTGATTCCTGCTTTCAATCTTCAATCAGTTAAAGGCCCTTTATCAGAAACATGCACAAAAAAGCGTGCATAACTGGAGAAGGTCGTTGGAAGCCCAGCTTTCGGCTTTGCCGGTTTAGAGCCGCTTTTTATAACAATTCGTGCACGGTTAAGCACGCCGGTATTTCCTCCTTGATAGGGGCGTGTTGGCTATGGCACCGGAAATTAACCCGAAACGATGTTTCGGCGGACATTGACGTTTTCGATATCATAGGTTCTGAATACGAGTTTTTCCCGCTCCCGTTTGTTTTCCGGAAAAGCAACCGGCTCGGCGTCTTTTAATAACTGAACTGCCTGCGCTTTGGTGGGCACGGCGTCCATGCCGTCGCTGATCTTTTTGCCGGTTAGGGTATCGAGCACTATGGCCTGCGCGCCGTCCGAGACCACGGCCAGCGGAATTTGGCAGGTATCGATAAGCCGGGCCGCCGCAACGATCTCCCTTTCACGGGACGATAGTGAGCCGGCCGCGCATTTGATGGCCATGATTCGTTGGCCGTTCGTGCTCACCACCAGATCGATTCTGGATTCGTAGGGTTCCCCTGCGATGGTCACTTCGATAGCGGCATCTACTTCAATATCGGATTTAAGAAAGCCTTTTTCCTGCACCAGCACCTTTTCCATTGCCTGGCGATTGGCCTCGGCTCCCACATTCGGGACTTGTTGCCCGGTCACAAAATCTTCTATCAGGGTATATGGCTTTTGAATGGTTGCCATGGTAGCTCTCCATGCTTTTTGATTATACGTCTTCTATTAAGAGGGATGTGCCCGTCATTTCAGAAGGTTGCGATATGCCTAAAATTTCCAGAACGGTCGGAGCGATGTCGCCCAGCACCCCTTCGCGCAACCGCTTGGTTTTCCGCGTATCATCCACCAGGACAAAGGGAACCGGATTTAAGGTGTGAGCGGTGTGAACCGAACCATCGTCCTCCAGCATTTTTTCCGCATTACCATGATCCGCTGTTACCATCACCGCGCCGCCCATGGCTTTGATTTTGGCGACAATTTCTCCCACGCAGGTATCGACCGCCTCGCAGGCCTTGATGGCTGCCGCCATGACACCGGTATGCCCGACCATATCCATATTGGCAAAGTTGAGCACAATAAAGTCGTAGCCTTCATTTAATGCGGATAACAGTTCGGCTTTGATCAAAAACGCGCTCATCTCGGGTTTATGGTCATAGGTCGGTACATCGCGCGGAGAGGCAATGAGGCGCCGGTCTTCATTGGGGAACGGGGTTTCCTCTCCGCCATTGAAAAAATAGGTCACATGGGCGTATTTTTCCGTTTCGGCGATGCGAAGTTGGTGCAGCCCATGGCGGCTGATCACTTCTCCGAGAATATTTTTCATATGACCCGGCGGAAAGGCCACCGGCAAGGGAAAGCTCTCATCATAGAGCGTCATGCAGACCCATCCGCACAGGTTCGGCATGCGGGTTCGCCAGATCTCGCTGAAATCCGGATCCGTCATCGCCCGGGTGATCTGGCGAACCCGATCCGCCCTGAAATTAAATACGATCACGCCGTCATTGTCCCGAATGCATGTGCGGGGCCGCCCGGTGTCCGTTACCAGAATGATTGGTTTAATAAATTCATCGGTTTCTCCCCGGGCATAGGCATGGGTCACTGCCGCGGACGGCTCGGTTTCCGGAATGCCTTTTCCGTTGGTATACAGGTCAAACGCGATGGCCGTTCGATCCCAACGCTTGTCCCGGTCCATGGCGTAGTAACGGCCGCAGATGGTGGCGATTTCACCGATGCCCAGTTCGCGGATGTTGCGCTCTAACGCTCCTATGTACCGGATACCGCTGTCTGGTGGACTGTCCCGTCCGTCCATGATGGGATGCACATGCACCTTGGCTATTTCATTTCGTTTGGCCATTTCCAACAGGGCATAGAGATGATTTAAATGGCTGTGAACCCCGCTATCCGAACACAATCCCATCAGGTGAAGGGCGCCGTTTTTTTCACGAACCTGCTGCATCAGTGTCATCAGCGCCTCGTTGGTAAAGAAGGTGCCGTCTGAAATGCTCCGGTTGATTCGCATCAATTCCTGGTACACGATGCGGCCGGCGCCGATATTTAAGTGTCCGACTTCCGAATTTCCCATATAGCCATCCGGGAGCCCCACCGCCTCGCCGGAACAGCGCAGCCGGGTAACGGGGTACTCAGCCAATAGTGCGTCCAGGGACGGGGTGTTTGCCTGAAAAATCGCATTGCCTCGTGAATTCGGGTTGATGCCCCATCCGTCTAAAATCATCAGCAGCAAGGGTTTAGTCATCGTCATCGCTTGGCTCCATTTCGGGGTGCGTTTCGGCTATGGCCTTAATCATGCTCGGGGTGTTAATTCGTTTGGCATCCGCCCATAATCCTTCGATGTCATAAAAGGTTCGGGTCGGCTCATAAAATACGTGAATGATGACATGCCCATAATCCATCACGACCCAATGCCCCTCTTTTAACCCTTCGACACTCAAGGGGCGAAGTTTGTTTTTTTTCAGTTCTACCTGAATATGCTCGGCAATGGCCGTCACCTGGCGGTTGGATTTCCCGCTGCAAATCAAAAATACGTCCGTCACCGAACTCAATGCATGAACATCGAGCATGACCAGTCCGAAGGCTTTTTTCCCGAGCGCTGCTTTTGCAAACACATCGAGCGAATCAGTGATAGCCTTCCCGGAGGATTGCGTCATCGATAAAGTCCTTTCCGTTTAATATATTCAGCGACCCGCGCCGGGACCAATGGGCCGATATCGGCATTTGAACGAATCCGTTCCCGAACGAAGGTGGCGGACAGTGCCTTAAGCCCGCCGCTCAGCAGATACAGCGGTGGCCGATTCGCACACTCGAACCGCTTGTTTTCAATAGAGAAATCATATGAAGCGGAAATCTTGGATTGAAGATAATGTTGCAGTATATTTTGAGTGTCATTTTGCCGTTTCGGCTGAAAATCGGGCCTTGCCAATACCACGATTGGAATGAGTTGCAGGAGCGTTTGATAAGATTTCCAGGTGTGTATCTCTAAAAAAGCGTCCAGGCCGACCATGAGATAATATCGGGTGTCCGGGGAAGCATCGGCCAGAAAATGGCGCACCGTATCAATCGTATAGCTGGAGCCGCCGGTGCGGGTTAATTCAACCTCCGAGACGGCGAGGCCCGGCACCCCTGAAACGGCCAGACGAAGCATTTCCAACCGGTCCGCCGCCGCAACCACATGTTCCGGGGATTTATGCGGCGGCAGGGCCGCGGGAATAAACAAAACGGTGGTCATCGCGAGCCGGGCCATCGCCGTTTGGGCCGCCAGAATATGGCCCGAATGGACGGGATTGAAGGTGCCGCCAAAAAGTCCGATGCCTTTTTCAGCGCGGCTATTTTCCGCTGGTTCTCCGGACGGTTTCATTCGGCCTCAGGTCCGTATCTGGCCGCTGCCGTACACGATAAATTTCGTCGTGGTCAGCTCTTCAAGACCCATGGGGCCGAATGCATGAAGCTTGCTGGTACTGATGCCGATTTCAGCCCCCAGCCCCAGCTCTCCGCCGTCATTAAATCGGGTCGAGGCATTGACCAGCACGACCGATGAATCCACGTTGCGTAAAAACCGGCGCGCGCGGTCGTAATCCCGGGTGACAATGGTTTCGGTATGGCAGGAGCCATGCGCGCTGATGTGTTCTATGGCGGCTTGCATATCAGGAACGATCTTCACGGCGCATATCAGATCCAAATATTCTGCCGGCCAATCCTGCTCGGTAGCGGGTGTTACATCGGGAAGGATTCGTCGGGTTTCGGCGCATCCGCGTATTTCAACGCCGGCGGCGTCAAAGCAGGCTTTTAGCCGGGGAAGAAAGGCCACGCTGACGGCTGAATGCACCAGAAGCGTTTCCATCGCATTGCAGACACCGGGGCGCTGCACCTTGGCATTAAACGCAATTTTCTCCGCCATGTCCAAATCCGCGCCGTCATCGACATACACATGGCACACCCCTTTATAATGCTTCAAGACCGGTATCTTGGAATTTTCCACCACAAACCGGATCAGGCCTTCGCCGCCGCGGGGAATGATGAGATCGATCGATTCTTCCTGGGCCAGAAGCACATTCACCGCGTTTCTATCCCGAATCGGGACAACCTGGACCGCCGCTTCGGGCAATCCCGATGCCTTTAAAACCGCGCCGATTTTTGCCGCCAGCGCCTGATTGGAGTGAAGGGCCTCCGAGCCTCCCCGCAGAATAACGGCATTTCCGGCTTTTAAGCAAAGGCCTGCGGCATCAACCGTCACATTGGGGCGCGATTCATAAATAATACCAATGACGCCCAAGGGAATTCGCATTTTGGCGACTTCCAGGCCGTTCGGCCGACGCCAGGCTTTAACGATCGCACCTACCGGGTCTTCAAGCCGGGCGACATCCCGAAGTCCCTGCGCCATGGACAGGATGGTCGCATTTGTAATGGTCAACCGGTCGATCATGGCCTCGGAAAGCCCGGCTTCTCTTGCCCGGACCAGATCTTTTTGGTTTTCCACCTTTATTTCATCGGCATCGGCCTCGATGGCATCGGCAATTTTCAGCAGTACCTCGTTTTTAAGCGATGAATCGATTCCGGCAATCTTGAAAGACGCTTTTCTTGCCGCTATCGCCATTGCCTGAATGGTTGTTTCAACGGACATGATCATTTCCCCCATTGAAATTGATTGAAAGGGTTTAAAATTGGCTTGTTGGTCTATTATTCATTGATTTATACACGAAATTGCGGGCCACTCAACCGGAAAACACGAAAGGGCGAAAAAGCGGAAATTGCGTTTCAAGCATCTTGAACGGCCGTGATGGCCAGATTGTCCCGGTGAATGATCTCGTCATAGGGTTTGCTGCCCAGCAGTCTTTTGATCTGGTTCGTTTTCAACCCCTTGATCAAGCGAATATCGGCTGCGCTGTAGTTGACCAATCCGATGCCCAGAACCTCATTTGCCTCTGTTTTGCATTCCACCGCGGCGCCCTCACCGAACTCCCCGTCGACGTTCACGATACCGCTGGGAAGCAGGCTCTTGCCATTGGTTAACAGTGCCCGGGCCGCGCCGCTGTCGACGGTGATACTTCCCGTCGGTTTTATCGAAAAAGCGATCCAGCATTTTCGGCAGGCAAGGCGCCGCGCCTTGGGCGCAAAATAAGTGCCGTGGGTTTCGCCGTTAAAAAGCCGAATCAGGACATCGGGTTTGTTTCCCTTGGCAATGATCATGGGAATGCCGGCGGCGGTGACTTTTTTAGCGGCTTTTATCTTGCTGGACATGCCGCCCGTGCCGAGCGCGCCCGGAATATCACCGGCCCACTTTTCAATGTCCCTGCTGATCGAGGAAATGATGGGGACCAGGCGGGCATCCTGGAATACGCGCGGATCTTTCGTGTACAGGCCGTCGATGTCCGTCAGGTTAATCAGTAGATCGGCATCCATCAACAGCGTAATCATGGCGGAAAGGTTGTCGTTGTCCCCGAATTTAATCGATTCCACCGCCACGGTGTCGTTTTCATTGATGATGGGCACGACCCCCCAGGCGAGCAGGGCATTAAAGGTGTTTCTCGCATTCAGATACCGTTTGCGGTTGGAAAGATCCTCGCCGGTGAGCAGAATCTGGGCCACCTTTTTGCCTTGCTGCCCAAAGGCCGTGTCATAGGCCAGCATCAGCCCCGGTTGGCCTACGGCCGCAATCGCCTGACGTTTGGGAATTTCATCGGGCCGGCCGGGTAATCCGATTTTTCGGACCCCTGCCGCCATGGCGCCCGAAGTCACCAAAAGCACTTCCAGACCCTTGTCCATCAGGGAACAGATCTGGCGGCTGATGGCAAAAATGGTTTCCATGTTAAGCCCGTATTCGGCGGTTAAAACATTGCTGCCGACCTTGACAACGACGCGCTTAATGGAAGTCAGTGCAAGGGCTTCAGACGGATTCATGGGGAACATCCAGCAATTGAACGATTCTTGTCAAAAGCAAATCCAGTCCGTCGCCGCTTTGGGCTGAAATGTGGAGAACGGGCTTATCGCCGAGCGCGTTTTCAAAGACATCAGCGAGTTTGTCGGTACCGGGAATATCCATTTTATTCAGCACAATGAGCTGGGGTTTATCCGCGGTTTGCTCGTTATAGAGTCGCAGTTCGTTTAAAATTGTTTCATATCCTGCCAGCGGCGCGTTGATATTCAAGGCCGACACATCGATCAGATGAACGAGCACCTTTGTTCGCTCAATATGGCGAAGAAATTGAGTGCCGAGCCCGGCCCCCTGATGCGCGCCCGCGATCAACCCTGGAATGTCGGCCACCACAAAGGGCTCCGCCCACTGCAAATGCACAACGCCCAAAACGGGCGAAAGGGTTGTAAACGGATAGTTTCCGATTTTGGAATGGGCGGCGGAAAAGGCGCTGATCAAGGTGGATTTTCCGGCGTTGGGCAGCCCGATAAGGCCGACATCGGCCAGCAGTTTCAGCTCTAAGGCAAGGGTTTTGCTTTCAGCGGGCTCACCCGTCTGCGCGTGCCGGGGGGCGCGATTGGTTGAGGTTTTAAACCGGGCATTGCCGCGACCGCCGCGACCGCCGCATGCCACCAGAAAGCTTTGATCGGGCTGCGTGAAGTCGACCAGCGTTTCTCCCGAGTCCGCATCCTTGACAAGCGTGCCGGGAGGAAGCTCAATGATTAGATCATCGCCGTTTTTGCCGGTTTTCCGGCTTCCCAGGCCGGGTGCGCCGTTTTTTGCCTTGAATTGTTTTTCAAATCTGAATTGTGAAAGCGTACGCCGGCGAAGGGTGGTTTTTAGTAATATATCACCGCCCTTACCGCCGTCACCGCCATCCGGTCCGCCTTTGGGGATAAATTTTTCGCGCCGAAAACTGACGCATCCCCGGCCGCCATGACCGGATTGTACGATGATAATTGCTTCATCAATGAAACTCACGCGCCATATACGCTTACTTTTTTACGGGTTTTGCCAAACCGTTCGTAGGTGACCACGCCATCGACCAGCGAAAAGAGGGTGTAATCCTTACCCATGCCCACATTTTCGCCCGGATGGATTCTGGTCCCGAGTTGGCGAACCAAAATGCTGCCGGCGCTGACACTCTGGCCGCTGTAGCGTTTTACGCCGCGGCGCTGGCCGTTACTATCACGGCCGTTTCTTGAACTACCACCTGCTTTTTTATGTGCCATCTGAAAACTCCCGAAATCTTAATTCTCAAACTTATTGACCCATCGAAAACGCGTTTAGCATTCGATCTGGTCAATTTTGATTGCTGTAAATTGCTGGCGATGACCGTTTTTCCGACGATAGTGTTTCCGGCGTTTATATTTGAACACGATGATTTTTTTTGCCTTGCCCTGCTCAACGATGTGACCGCGTACCGTGACACTCTCCAGAACCGGTGTGCCGACCTGGACGGTTTCGCCATCCGCAACCATCAGCACCTGATCAAAAGAAACGGAAGCGCCGACTTCGCCGTCGAGGTTTTCAACCCGCAAGACCTCGCCTTCCTGGACCTTATATTGTTTACCGCCCGTGGCGACAACAGCATACATGGATTTCGCCCTCCTTCACATGGACTGAATTAACCCCATCATTTGAAAAATGTGAAATATTAACTTTTCATGCTCAATTGTCAAGGAGAAAAATTGGATTTTTAAGGCCGTTGCATGGATAAGGCAATTAATTAAGCGCGCTTTGGTAAAGAATTGACGTAACCGATAAAATAATATAGTAAAAAATCATCTGTCTGTTCAAATGATAAAACACCATGACTAAGGTTTTGTTCATGCAAAACGAGAGTGACAAGGCACCCATCAAGTTTTTTGTGGACAGTCAAAACAAGGCCGCGATCAGATGCCCCAAATGCGGAGCGAGTCGAACCGTTGACACTGCAACGCTCAAAGATGCCGCAAAACAAATCAAAATCACCTGTAAATGCGGCATGGTGTTCAAAGGTGTGATTGAATTTCGCAGGCGCTACCGAAAAGCGGTGAGGTTGCCCGGAAAATACAAAGATCTCAACGGGCCGAAAAGGGGCGCTGTTGTGATCAAAGACTTATCCATGGGGGGGATCGGGTTTACTTGCGATCCCACGCATAAGCTCGAGCCGGGAGACCACCTGGAAGTGGTGTTTCAGCTTGATGATGCCCAAAAATCGGAAATAAGGCTCCTAGTCACGGTCAGAAGTGTTAAGGGCGATTTCGTCGGCGCAGAGCGGACCGACAAGCAGGGCTACCAGGGCGCACTCGGGTTTTACCTGATGTAGGTTCGCCTAACATACCAATGCGCCGGTTTTAAACCCTTTCATTTTGCCCCCAGGCGCCGCGTCAGGCTCAACTTTTCTGTTTTTCTTTGGGCTTCGTCTTGAAAACAATCTGCATTTTGGCTTTGCCGACATCTATGATGTCAAATTCTTTCAACATCACCGAATCGTTAACTGCTTTCCCATTGACCTTGGGCTTGGCCACTCCCTCCACGTAACTTAGATAATAACCGCCTGGACGTTGACTGATCGTGGCGGCGGTTTGTCCCACCCATAATCCTGCAACCTGAATATCGTTTTGGGCGTTTTGCCGATTTTGAACAGTTTTTTGGAAATACCCACTTCTCCGGAGCCACCCGATAGAAATGATAAGGCGGCGACGACATGACTTCCGGCGTTCCGGGCTTGCAATTCACTGTTTTGCACCATGTCGTGATACTGGTCTGTGTCCATCACCATGGTCTTATCCAAGCCCGCCGCGGACAAGTCGGTTCGGGACGCCCCTTCTCCATAAGCAAACATCAGCAGGTGCTTGCCGATGGTCAGTGATTTTCCCGTTTCAATTGGATGTTCCGCAGTAATGGTATCCTTGAAAGTTACGGTGATGGTCGGCATTTCAAGTCCTCCTTTCTTTTGGTAATAGGAGAGAAACCAACTAGTCTCGCCACAAAAGCTGATTGAATCGTTTAATTATGCTGATGAGAAACGATGGTTTCGGTGGTGTTTTGATCACGATGACCGTGACATTGTCATCTCCGCCGCGTTGATTGGCCAGGTCGATCAGTCGGCGGCAGGCCTCGGTTGGAACAAATTGTTGTGCGATTTGCCTGATTTCTTCCATTTCGACCCGGTTGCTCAACCCGTCGGAACCGATGACCAGAATATCTCCGGGAAACCGCTGCAATTCGCACACGTCGGATTGAACCGTTTCCCGGGTACCGACCGCGCGGGTCAGAACATGTCTATAACTGGGGGATAGCTGTGTTTTACCCTTCGGCTCCGCCGCCGCATGTTCGGCCACAAGGGTGTGGGCAACGGATAATTTTTCAATCCGGCCCTTGTGAATCAGATAAATCGGGCTGTCTCCCACATTTGCGGCGATAAATGTTTTTTCAGTAAATAACACCGCTGATACGGTGGCGCCCATCCCCTGGTAGACGGCGTTTTCCCGGGCGGCCTGGTACACCTTTTGGTTGGCAGCCGAAATGGCATGAATGAGCAAGTTGGCATGCCGTGACAGACTTTGGCTGGTATCGGCGGCTTCAAGGCTGCCGAATGTGTGATGGCCGATAACATCTATAATGGCCTCTATGGTCAGCCGGCTGGCTACCTCGCCGGCCTGATGTCCTCCCATGCCGTCTGATACCATATAAAGCCCCAACCCATCATCTATAAGCAGCGCATCCTGATTCTCTTTGCGTTTCAGCCCGACATCCGTCAGGCCTGCCGATTCAACATAGTCCATGGGCAGCTAGCTCCTGTCTTGAGTTCCCGTTGCCTTTCTTTTGGCGATGATTGTGCTGATTTTTTGTCCGATTTGGCGTAAATGGAGCGCCATTTGCGCGGCATCCTGATAACGATCGGTAATCTCTTTTGCCAATGCTTTGTTGAGAACGGTCACTAACGGGCTGACAATGCCTGGATTAAGACTTTGAGGGTTTGGATGGGGATCATGAACGATTTTGTGCATGAGCGCCCCCGGGTTGGCCGCCGTAAACGGCAATTGGCCGGTCAACAGTTGAAAAAAGACAACGCCCAATGAAAAGATATCACACCGGCCATCCACCTTTTTTCCGGTAATTTGCTCCGGCGCCATATAATAGGGTGTTCCCTTGACCACACCGGTCAGGGTTTTGGAAGTGGCGATAATCCGTGCAATGCCAAAATCCGTTATTTTGACGGTTCCGTTTCTCAGCAGCATGATATTGGCCGGTTTGATGTCCCGGTGCACAACGCCCTGGCTGTGCGCATAGGCCAGCGCATCAGCGATGTCCGCCACATAATCGATTACCTTTCTCATGGGCAAAAGGGATTCTTTTTTTACAAAGGCGCGCAGATCCTTTCCTTTCAGAAATTCCATGGCGATATAGGCCAGCGGCCCCTGTTCTCCCGCATCAAAGATGGTAACGATGCCCGGATGGGACAACCTGCCGGCGCTTTCCGCCTCCCGGAAGAATTTTTTTTTCATTTTATCGGTGTCCTCGGGACTGTATGCCTCGGCAAAGCGATAGGTTTTGATGGCGGTTTCCCGCCTGATTCTCGGGTCCATGCCAAGATATACGGTTCCCATGGCGCCAAAGCCGATGGGACGGATCAGCTCATAACGGCCAAGTTTGGCCGGCATTGCATTTAAATCCGGTTTGGTTTGGGGTTCGGCATTTGATGGGGCTGTTTCAGGCACTACCGGTGGGCATGTGTCTTCCAGCCGGCTCATTCGCGTCGGAATATCCCTGAATTCCGCGTCGTGAGCTTCAATGTGTTCATAGACCATTAGCGCTTTTCGGGGTTGTTGTTGCTTTTCGAACGTGATGGCCAGCTCATAGAGAGCACTCTTCATGGCATCATCCACCGGCAATAAGCGAAGAATATCCCAGGCGTCATCGGATTGCCCTTGCGCCAGAAAGGAGAATCCCTGAAGACGCCGCATTTCTTCGGCGGCTTGTTCTGCCCGGGTGGGTGGTGCGGCCTGAGAAAACCCCATGATGATGGCCGTCATGACGAAAGCAATCACCACCTCGGTGGCCGGAAACAGGGTCTGAATCCATATGTCTTTGAATTTCAAAAAATATAAGCTTCCTCCAGCCAGGATAAGCACGAAGAAAAAGGAAACCGCCATTGCCTTGAAACCCGATAATCGCGGCAACAAGAGAATGATTACCAGCCCGGCCAACGCGATCAGGAGAAAGGAAAGAAGAGAATCGAATGCCAATCGGCTGATAGGCGTTCCCTGAAGGAGGGTCAACAGGGTATGGGCGGTTAGCTCGCCGATCGGCATGTCGGCACTGATTGGTGTGGCAACGCGGGGCGCCAAGCCCGTTGCGGAAAGGTTAAATATTACCACTTTTCCGGAAAAATCCTGAGGCGGCACTTTTCCGGTGACAAGGTCCGCAAATCCATACCGGGCAAACGGCCGGACGTTGGAATCGAATTTTATCAGAATGTCCATCGCTTCGGAAAGGGGCATGCGATGCCCATTGAAAGCCAACCTATTATCCGGCAGCAGCCGAAGCTCTTGCTCGGGAACGCCCAGATAAGCGGCCGCCAAGGCTAGGGCGAAAGAGGCGATGGGGCGATTCTGAACCCAATAAATTGGCTGGGTTCTGCGAACCGTATGGTCTTTGTCCCGAACGATGGACAGGTGTCCCAACAGCCGTGCGGCATGCAAATATTCTGGCAAGGGAAGAACGATTTGCGCTTGATGGGCAAAAAGTGCGCCATGAGGGATACCGTACACGCGCCGTGATCGCTCGGCAAAAGCCTTCACTGCTTCGGGGGAATTGATTTTTTGATCGGGCGATGCCGAAAAACCGACCGGCAACGCGACACAGCCGGCCTCGGCAATGGCAGTTGCCAGTAATTGATCCTGGTCCAACTGCCGTTGCAGGTCTTGCAGGGTTTGGTAAAAGGCACCGAATTTGGTATCCTTAACCGTTCCGAAGGTCGTACTAAATGCATCGGCAAGACCGGCGAGCGCTTCTTTTGTGACACTTTCCTGAGGGGTATTTAATAAGGTAGGCAAGCCGATGAGGCGAGCGCCTTGAGCAGCTGCCTTTTTTATTCCCTCAGCCAACCGGGTTCGGGGCCATGGCCATGGTCCTAATGTTTCCAGCGCTTTATCATCAATATCGATGAGAACGATCGGGGAGGAGGGTTGCGGCGAAACCGGCAGGGCCATCATTGCATCGTAGCCCGTAAATTCAATCCATTCCCTTAACGGATTTGAAGAGACGGTGAGCCAGATGAATAAGAGCGCGAGTCCCAAATTACACAAAGAGGCGAAGTGTTGTTTGCGCATGGGGTGTTCCGAGTAAAATAATAGGCATCAGGAGCGAAAAAGGCGCTATACTATAAGATATACGCTTTTAAAATCACTTAACCTAATGAGAACAAGGCATTTAGTCAATAGATAATGATGAACTTAACGCCTATGAAATTCTTCGAAAAGATTTCTCAATGCCGGACAACTCCCATCGTATCCAGGTGGGTCTGCCGTGGGGGCAATGAGATGGATCCTCACATGCATCAAGCTGCCTCAGGAGTGTTTTGACTTGGCTATCGGTCAGTTTTTGGTTGGCTTTCAGTGCGCTGTGACAGGCCAGGAGTTTTTTGACCTGATCAAGCGTGCCGGCGATACCGGGATGAATACCGATATCTGCCGTTTTCTCGGCAATTTCACGAATCAGCGGTGCGATTTGCTTTCCGGAAAGCATGGCCGGGACGGTCTTTATGACGACCGTGTTGCCGCCAAACGGCGCAATCTCCAGACCGAACCGGGCCAGTTCATCCATCAGCGCATGCACTATTCCGGCCTCCTCATGGCCCAATTCAAGGGTTTCCGGAATAAGCAGCCGTTGAACCGCACCGGGTTCCCGGGATTTTTCCGCGCACAACTGCTCGTAACGGACACGCTCATGCGCCGCGTGTTGGTCAATCAGAATCAGATCCTTGGTTTCAGATTCACAAAGAATGTAGGTATCTTGAAACTGACCGATCACCCGAAGGTCTGAAAAGCGGTTTTTAGGCCACAAGGCTGTTTGCTGTTCGCTGAAAGATGCTTGAGCCGGTTTTTTATCATGGCCTAAGGGCGGCCCTTCCAGCCTTTCGGGGTTGAAAGCGGGTCCGGCGGACACGGCAGCCGGCATGAACGGGGGGCCGATGGTGCTTTCGTAGTGACCGCCGGCTTCAGCGGCGGGTATCGGCGCAATGGGGGGGGCGGTCCATTTGGGGGTTTCAGCCGCAGCCACCGCATGGGCGGTGGCTGCTCGAATCAACCGATGAACGGCCTGAGTATCGGCAAACCGGACTTCCTGCTTGGCGGGATGCACATTGACATCCACTTGATCAAAGGGGACGGCTAAAAACAACACCGCGACCGGAAACCGGCCTTTCATCAACCGGTTGGCATAGCCATCCATGAGGGCGTGCTGAATCATGCGGTTGCGGACATAGCGATGGTTAACATAAATATAAATGCTGCGGGGCGTATTTCGGGCCATGTGCGCGGACGCCACCCAGCCACCGACACGCAACCCGCCGTATTCGGCAGAAAGGGGGAGTAATTCCCCCCTGAGATTGCCGCCCACTACATCGGCCACGCGTTCTTCCGGATCCGCGGCGGGCCAGTCTTTTACGGTTTTCCCATTATGAATCAAGCGAAACATGACCCCAGGCCAGGCCAGAGCGATTTTGGCCACGGTATCGGTGATATGGCCCATCTCGGTATCCGCGGTTTTCAGAAATTTGCGACGGGCCGGCGTGTTAAAAAAAAGATCCCTTACCGATACCTGCGTGCCGATCGGCGCGCCGATGTCGGTTACGTTCTGAATTTTTCCGCCCTCAATTCGAATACGGGTGCCCCCCTCGCTATGTTTATCCCGGGACTCAATACAGAAGCGGGAAACCGATGCGATACTCGGAAGCGCTTCTCCTCGAAAGCCCAGGGTTTTGATTGCAAGGAGATCTTCATCCTTAAATATCTTGCTGGTGGCGTATCGCTCCACGGACAATAGCGCATCATCCCGGTGCATGCCGATTCCATTGTCCGACACCTGAAGCAGTGATTTGCCGGCCTGTTTGAGCTCGATCAGAATGCGCGTGCTTTCAGCATCCAGCGCATTTTCCAATAATTCCTTTACCACGGAGGCTGGTCGCTCAATCACTTCACCGGCCGCGATCTTATTGGATAGGATTTCCGGAAGAATTCTTATTCTGGGCATGAATCGGCACTTTTCTGCCTATACATCTTTTTTATAAAAGGCGGTCAAAAATTCCCCCTCCAAAGGGGTCAGGTCGAATTTAAGACACGCTTGCTGAATCAGCGAAGTGATGGATTTTCCTGCATCGTCCTTCAGCATTTCCGATATCCATTTGACGGCATTTCGAACCGCATCGCCTTCCGGCATGATGGTCATGGGTTTCTCCTGTGAGCAGTATTTATATATCCGCAACGGTCTTTCCCGGTTCGATATAAAAGCGGCGCTATAGCATCGGCTTTATATGATGAATGTTCGCGGATTGTTCAAAATTATACGCAACTTTTAGCATGGTGGCCTCATCAAAATGATTTCCCTGCAGTTGAAGCCCGATGGGAAGCCCTTCAGGTGAAAAGCCGCAAGGGACGCTCATTCCCGGTACACCGGCCAAATTGGCTGCCAGCGTAAAAATGTCGCTTAGATACATGGTCAGCGGATCATGGCATTTTTCGCCGATCTTAAAGGCGGGTGTCGGTGCCACCGGTGATACGATGACATCGCAGTGTTCAAAGGCCTGGTTAAAATCTTCCCGAATCAGGGTTCGCACCTGGGATGCTTTGCCGTAATAGGCGTCGTAATAGCCGGCCGACAGGGCATAGGTGCCGATAATGATGCGACGCTGGACTTCCGGGCCGAATCCCCTGGAGCGCGTGCGCTTGTACATTTCTATCAAATCCTCGGACGCGGAATCCCGAAAGCCGTATTTCACACCGTCATAGCGAGCCAGGTTCGAGCTGGCTTCGGCCGGCGCCACCACATAATAAGCGGCAACGGCATATTGGGAGTGCGGGAGCGATACGTCGACAACGGTTGCTCCCAGGGATTCGATCCTCCGGACGGCATTGGCGACAGCTTCGGCTACCGAAGGATCAAGGCCGGCAGCGGTGTTGTACTCTTTGGGAATTCCGATTGTTATTCCCTCAAGCCCTGGCCGGCAGGCGGCGGTATAATTTGGCACCTCTCTGGGAACCGATGTGGAATCGTTCGGATCGTGCCCGGCAATGGCGTTCAGCATCAAAGCGCAATCGGTTACGGTTTTTCCCACCGGGCCGATTTGGTCCAGGGAAGACGCATAAGCGACCAACCCGAACCGGGAAACCCGTCCATAGGTCGGTTTTAGCCCCACAACGCCGCAATGAGAGGCCGGTTGACGAATGGAGCCGCCGGTATCCGATCCCAGAGAGCCCAAACACATATCCGCTGCCACTGCTGCGGCCGAGCCGCCGCTGGAGCCGCCGGGAATACGGGTTAAATCCCACGGATTGCGTGTCGGCTTCATTCCTGAATTTTCCGTGGATGATCCCATGGCAAATTCATCCATGTTGGCCTTGCCCACCATAACGGCGCCGGCCTTCCCGAGCAGGGTCATGACGGTGGCATCGTAGGGGGGAATGAAATCCGCCAGAATTTTCGACGCGCAGGTGGTTCGAACCCCTTGCGTGCAGATAAGATCTTTGATGGAAAGGGGAATGCCGGTAAGCGGCGTTATGTTGCCCGAGGCGATACGTTTGTCCGCCGCTTGGGCCTGTGCCGTCGCTTTATCACGGCAAAAGCTGATATAAGCGCCGATTCGATCCTCCACCTGATCGATGCGCTCATATACGGCATTGACCAGTTCCACGGATGAGATCTCTTTATCTTTTAGGAGCTTGTGAGCCGCATCAATCGTCAGTTCATAAAGTTTCATGCCGTCGTCCCCTTTCAGCCGATTACCCGTGGCACAATAAAACAACCCTCGTCACTTTCCGGTGCATTGGCCAGCACGGCGTGGCGGTCCAAATGCGGGTGCCCTTCGTCTTCCCGAAACGCATTGGTAAGGGATATGGCATGGGAAGTTAATGCAATGCCCTCGGTATTGACCCGGTTGAGCTGATCAATATAATCGAGTATCTTGCCGATTTGCACGGCAACGGCATCAACGGCAGTTTCATCCATTTCCAGCCGGGCAAGATGAGCGACTTTCAGCACGTCTTCTCTGGTGATTTTCATGGTAACTCCTTGACGGCATGAAGGGTGATTCAGCCGCCCGAATGTTATGGTTGCGGATTCATCACGGCTTTGTTTCACCCGTATTGATGGGAATCGGCCTATACTGGTCAGTGGCCAACCGGTTGATAACCGCCGCTGTTTCCTCACGTTGCCGGTATCGTCCCACACGGACCCGGTGCCATACGCCTTTCCCGGGGACTTCCCCTGTCAGCTTATAGGCCGCATAGCCCTTTTGTGATAATTGTGACACCATTCTGTCGGCTTCCGAGGCGTCTTTTAGCGCCGCAACCTGAATGGTCCAGGCTGCCGGGGATGACGGTGACGATGTTTTGATGTCGGGCTTCACTTTTTTAAACGTTTCTGCGCGAACCTTGATTGGGGCAGTGGTGCCCGTGCTTTTGCTCCCTTCGGAAACTTCTTTTTGTTCGACAGATGCGACCGTGTTGGTTCCGGAATGCACGGTGGCCGGGCTAAGCGGTGATTGCTTTTTCTCAGGCGGCTTGATCGTGTCCGCTTTCGAAGATTTGATGGGCGGCCGTGGTGAATCCTGAGTGCGCTTCAACGCCTCATAAAACTCAAGCTCGGTTTTGCCATCCGCCTTTTTAGAGTCCGTTTGGTAGCGTTGCAGGGTTTTTTCAAGCGCCACCCTTTTTAATTCCGATAGCTCTTTTTGAAGTGCTTGAATATCAAATTCAACCGGTGCCTTGCCGCGGCCCACCAAAATGCCCAGGCAAAACATCCAAAAACTGATTATTAGACAGATGCTCCCCCAAATCAACGTCCCTTTTCTCTTTAAGGGCTTTTCAGCGACCTTGTTTTTTTCCTGCATCCGTCTACCGGTCGATTTTTGTTCCATGGTATTGCATACCGTTTCTTCATCCTGATAAATTCAAAATACGCCCAATTCATAAAGATATTTATCAAGCAAGTCAAGGCGGGAAGACGATTGGAATCCGAGGTGAAAGCGGCCGAATTTTCGGATCGGAATGGGGGCACCGCCTCATGAGTCTTTCGGATTCACCCATCACCTTAAAAAATTGATGTTGGGTTGACGGGCAAGGCCCGGATCGGTGTGAAAGAAGTGCTCGATAACCGTTTTTGCCCCTTCTATATTCATGGCGTTCATAATGCCGGTATGAAAGGTATGACCGAAGTGAAAATTGGCGGCAAAGTACAAGGCAAACTTTCTGAATCGCCTCAGCGCGTTTATTGGATCATAATGTTTTTCCAGCAGCTCGGCCATTCGAAGGGCGGTATGGCGGAAAATCGAATTTCCCACCGATTGATGGCGGGTCCATTCCGCGAACAGCCAGGGCTTTGCAACCGCCATGCGGCCGACGGCCACCCCATCGCACCCCGTAATCCGAATCATGCGCAGGCAATCGGTCGCATCAAACACATTTCCGTTGCCGAACACTGGAATGGAGACGGCTTTTTTTATTTCTCCGATATAGGCCCATTTCGGATGATGGGCCCGCCGGTCCGGCGCGACTCGCGGGTGAAAGGTCAGCGCATCGGCACCGGCCGCCTCGAAACGTTTGGCCATATTCACCGCAAAATCGGGGTCATCTTTCCAGCCGGTTCGAAATTTGACAAACAGGGGAATGGTTATTGCTTCGCGAACCGCCGAAACAATTCGGCATGCGAGTGCTGGATCCTTTAACAACGCGGCCCCGCCATTGTGCCGGCAGATATCACTGGCGGCGCAGCCGAAATTAATATCAACGCCGAAAAACCCTTCTGTTTCGATTCGGTGCGCGGCGGCGGCCATGATGTTCGGATCCGATCCGAAAATCTGGCATACCAATTCAGGCAGTTCTTCATTCCGCCACCGAAAATAAGGAGAGAGATATCGGTTTTCATGCAGAATTCGTTTGGCGCTGCACATCTCGGAAAAAAGGAGCCCGTATCCGCCGAATTCATTCACCAGCTCGCGAAACGCCACATGTCCCAGCATGGCCATGGGCGCCAATACCAATCTGGAACGAATGGTGCGTGTCCCAATGGAAAGCGGCGTGCAAAGATAGTCTGAAAGATCTTTCATGACCCCTTGTTTGTGCCCGGCAAGAAAAGGCCTCGGGCCGATTCCGCATCGGTATACAGAACCCGATGTTGCCGCAATAAAAAAGCCGTCCCGGCATTATTGCCCGGGATCGGCTTATTTAGTTCATGGCGGAGAGACCGGGATTCGAACCCGGGGTGCAACTTTCGCCACACACTCGCTTAGCAGGCGAGCGCCTTCAGCCGGCTCGGCCATCTCTCCTTCATTTTCAACATTACCTCGGCCATCACCTTTTTTTGCCATCGGGGGAGAGCAGCAAAAGGGTTGCCTGTTTTGGCGGAGGGAGTAGGATTCGAACCCACGGAGCTTTCGCTCAACGGTTTTCAAGACCGCCGCCTTAAACCGCTCGGCCATCCCTCCTAAAAACCGGTGGATTCTGTTATCATTTAACCCGGAACAGGTCAACACCTTTAATTGGGGCTTTTAGTTTGGTGTGCACCCCTGACGGATCATTCAGGTCCCGTATTCCGGTGATCCATAGCCGTGTGCTATGGGGGCTCGGGTTGGCATCGAAGCCAATAAATATTAAAAATATATATTATTATACCTGTAACGCCGGGAATTGCCGTTGCCGTCTTCTTTATTTTTTCAACTCTTTGGCTTTGTTGCTTGACAGAACATTTTTTTTTGGTTACCCCCCCTGAATAAAAATTTGTCCGGATGCCCAAAAGATGTACCAAGAGGAGAGCGTGCATGCGTCATAAGTATGTCATTACGTTAGACAATGAAAACGAAAAAATGGTTCTTCAAGAGTATGGTGAATTGGATAAGGATATCTTTACCATCGTTAGTGAAGAAAGATATCAACGTTCGGTTATTCAAGGCGCCATGGGACAGGGAATAGATCCGCTCATCCATGCGATGAGAACCAGAGACTTTTACCCTTGCGGAACGGTGGCCGCGAAAATTGCATCGTCCGTCATCACGTTGCTTGAAGGCCAAAGTGAGACGGCTATTGAAGTGATTTGCGATGATTCGGATTATCTGACCAAGAAAGGCAGCCCGGTGATATTTGTCGAAGACGTCGAGGATGATGCCCCGGATGTTGCCGATTTGTTGGAGGATGATTTTGTTCCCGACTTTGATGATGATATCGATACCAAAGGGGTTGATTCTTCCATCAGCATCGATATGAGCAGTGAAGCCGATATTGATGAGGACATTTGACGGGATTTGTGCCGATTTTTAATGTCGGCGCATGGCCTCACGCCCTGGAAAAGTGCGTGGGGCGTGTCTCTGCCCGATAGTCAGTTGACAGCATTGACGCAACCTGATACCGGTACGGTAGTATAGTAAAAAACTGCCTAGTGATCAGGAGTACGAAATTTGACTCAAGATTCGGTTTTATTATACGCCGTATCCCTCGCCTATTTTAACACCACTATTCGGCCCTGGTTTTTTCTACCCAGCAAAGGCAGCGCGGTTATCCCTAAAAAAGATGTGAGCAGGCCATCGACTGCTTTGTACGATATGGTTGCCCAAAACATGACTCTTTGTTGTTAAGAATAGAAGCGTATCGGCTTCCACAACCGTTTTATTTATATTTTTCCGTAACAACCGGCGCATCGCGCCGGTTTGAGGGGGATATCATTTGATTCCGTCAGGGGGTAAATTCGTGTCCCGCATGATTCCGTGTCATGGTTGCGTGCGGGCGCAATGGCTTTAATCTGAAGAAAAATGGAGAGATGGTATGGAAAAAGAGCAGGATTTTTACCAAAAGCTAGCCCAGAGAGGCGTATCCCGCCGGGATTTTATGCGCTACTGTACGTTTCTGACGGCCACCATGGGATTATCTTCTTCTTTTGTCCCGAAAGTGGCCGAGGTGTTTGCAGCGCCCAAAACCCGGCCACCGGTGGTTTGGCTGCATTTCAGTGAATGCACGGGGTGTTCGGAAGCGGTATTGCGTTCGCAGTATCCGTATGTGGACGTGCTGGTTCTCGAAACGCTCTCCATGGAGTACCATGAAACCATCATGGCGGCTGCCGGTCATCAGGCAGAGGACAACTTGAAAGCGGCCGTGAAAAAGTATGCGGGCAGTTTCATCTGCGTGATTGAAGGGGCTATTGCCACTAATTTTGATGGCGGCTACGGCAAAGTTGCCGGAAGAACCTTTCTGGAAATCGCCAAGGAAGTGGTTCCCAAAGCAGCTGCCACCATCGCCATCGGATCATGCGCGTCTTTCGGCGGTATTTCCGCCGCCAAGCCGAACCCAGGCGGCTACAAGGGGGTGGGGGAGGCGCTTGGAATAAAAACCGTGAATATCCCGGGCTGCCCCCCCAACCCGGTGAATTTTGTCGGTACGGTGCTCAATTATATTTTGTTGGGTCAGTTACCAACCCTGGATAATCTGGGCCGCCCGCTGTTCGCCTACGGGAAAACCATTCATGATCAATGCCCTCGCCGATCCCATTTCGAAAACGATGAGTTTGTGACGCAGTTTGGTTCGGAAGAAGCAAAACTGGGCTACTGTCTGTATAAAATGGGATGCAGGGGCCCCGAAACCCACAACAACTGCCCACTTGCCAAATTTAATCACGGCACCAGCTGGCCCGTTGAAGTCGGACACCCCTGTATCGGCTGCAGCGAGCCGGATTTTTGGGACAAGATGACTCCCTTTTATGAAGAAATCTAATCATTATTTCGAACGGTTGATATTACTATCGGCAGTAGCCGGTGGGGATACTTGCCGGAACCGGCGATTTTATCATTTAAGTTCGCAAGAACAGTGCTCAACAGCATAGGGGGAGAAAACCATGGCGAAAAGAATTACGATTGACCCGATTACCAGAATTGAAGGTCATTTAAAAATCGAAGTGGAAGTGGAAGGGGGAAAAGTCACCAATGCCTGGAGTTCCGGGCAGATGTTCCGGGGCATCGAGATGATGTTAATCGGACGTGATCCGCGAGATGCCCATCATTTTGTCCAACGCTCCTGCGGGGTTTGCACCTATGTTCACGCGGTGGCGTCCGTGCGCGCCGTGGATGATGCCGTCGGGGTAAAAATTCCCCAAAACGCGCGTCTGATCAGAAACCTCCTCCATGGCGCCCAATACCAGCATGACCATCTGGTTCACTTTTATCATCTGCATGCCCTTGACTGGGTCGATATCATCAGCGCGCTGAAAGCGGATCCGCAGAAAACCGCTACCCTGGCCGATAATGTCAGTAACGCCCAGTTGGGCGGCGTCAAACACTACCGCGGGGTTCAGCAACGACTTAAAACCTTTGTGGAAAGTGGTCAGTTGGGGCCGTTTAACAATGCCTATTGGGGACATTCAGCGTATAAGCTGCCGCCTGAAGCCAACCTGATGGCGGCGGCTCATTACATCGAGGCACTCAAGCTTCAGGCACGAACGGCAAGGCTTCATGCCATATTCGGGGGTAAAAACCCGCATCCCCAATCCCTGGTGGTGGGCGGGGTGACCTGCGTGGAGGCCCTTTCCCCGGACCGGCTGGCCGAATTCATGTTCATCACCGAAGAAACCCAGAATTTTATTACCAACGTTTATTTGCCGGACCTGATGGCCATTGCCGGATTTTATAAGGATTGGGGCGCCATCGGTGGCTGCACCAACTTTCTGGGGTGGGGGGATTTTCCGGCGAACGAAAAAGAACCGGAAAGCCTTTATTTTCCAAGGGGCATCATCAAAAACAGAAATCTCGGCGATGTTCAGATGGCCAAGCAGGAAGCGGTCACCGAACATATTCACCGCTCCTGGTATGAGGGAAATGCGTCCCTTCACCCCTTTGCCGGAGAGACCAAACCGCTTCAGGAAAACCCGGTCTATAAACCGGATGACGGGAAATATTCCTGGATAAAGGCCCCCCGGTATGAAAATCTTTCTTGTGAAGTGGGTCCTCTTGCCCGAGTGCTGATCGCTTACGGCAAATCTCACAAGGAAGTTAAACCCTTGGTGGATAAGGTGTTGACGGACTTATCGATTCCGGCAGCGGCCCTTTTCTCCACACTGGGACGAACAGCCGCCAGGGCCATCGAGACCGTTGTGATCGGTGAGGCCATGAAAGGCTGGCTCAATGAGTTGATTGGAAACATTAAAAACGGGGACACCAAGATTTATGAGCCCTATGAAATGCCGGCAGCCGGCCAGGGCATCGGGTTAAATGATGTGCCTCGGGGGGCGCTCGGGCATTGGGTAAAAATAAAGGATAAAAAGATCGAGAACTATCAATATGTCGTGCCCTCTACCTGGAACTTGGGTCCCAGGGACGCATCCGGCCAGAAAAGCCCCGTAGAGGAAGCGCTGATCGGAACTCCCATCGCCGATCCCAAACAACCCCTGGAGGTGCTTCGAACTGTGCATTCCTTTGATCCTTGTATTGCCTGTGCGGTTCATGTGATTGATCCGAAAAGCAATGAGGTCTACAAGGTCAGGGTGGTGTAGCCGCAAGACACGGTGCAAAAGAGAGGGTAAACCTGTTTCATCTTGCGCCGGTTCAAAATGACGGCTAATAGGTTATGAAAAGCTTGCAGACATGGCCGATGCCGCCCGGCACCGGCCGTGTTTGCTTGAGCTGCTGTAAGCCATAAAGGAAGTCATGATAAATAAGCCTGTTGTAACGATTCTTGGCGTGGGGAATCTTCTTTATACGGATGAGGGCTTTGGCATTCATGTCGTTCAACGACTGGAAGCACGTTACCTTTTCCCGGAAGCGGTGTCGGTGGTGGACGGCGGTGTCTTGGGAATCAACCTGCTGGGAATCATGTCGCAGCCCGAACACCTGATTGTGGTGGATATCATTCGAAACGGTCAATCGCCCGGCACCTTTTACCGGCTGGCGGGTGCGGACATTCCCAGACGGATTCGAATGAAAAACTCGCTGCATCAGGTGGATTTGCTGGAAGCGTTAACCCTATGTGAGGCCCTGGATCATGTGCCGAAAACGGTGATCGTGGGGGTTGAGCCGGAGGATATGCAAACCCTCGGCATTACCCTTACCGCTACCCTGCAACAGCAGGTTGATCCCGTGGTGGACCGAGTGTTGGCCGAGCTCGATCTGCTTAATGTCACCTATGAAAAGAGGACCGATGCGCGATGTGCTTAGCCATTCCATCCAAAATCGTACATATTGATAACGAAATGGCCATGATCGATGTGGACGGCGTTCAGCGGACAGCCTCTTTGTTGCTCATTGAAGACGCGCAGGTGGGCGATTATGTGATCGTGCATGCCGGCTTTGCCATTCATAAGATCGATGAAGCGGCTGCCAGGGAAACGCTCGATTTGCTGAGGCAAGCCGTGGCGCTATCCGCGTTCACGGGCGAGTCCGGGCAAGGCGGGCCTACTGAAACAGGTTCATGAAAGCTACCCCCACTGCCTTGGGCGTTGAAGTGCGCGGAATTGTTCAGGGCGTCGGATTTCGGCCCTTTGTCTACCAATTGGCCAATAAACTGGCGTTGACCGGAACGGTGGCAAACAGCACCACCGGTGTCATCATTCATATCGAAGGGGCGCCGGAGCGCATCGAATCGTTTTGCACGACTCTGCGCACCCAGTGCCCGCCGTTATCCCGCATCACCGACATTCGCTCCCGGGCCGAAGCCCTCACGCATGCGCGGGCCTTTACCATCATTCCCAGCGAAACACAAAACGACGCGGCAACCTTTGTCGCGCCGGATGTTTCCGTCTGCGACGATTGCCTTGGCGAGATGCAAGACCCCCGGAATCGGCGGTTTCGCTATCCCTTTATCAATTGCACCAATTGCGGCCCCCGGTACACGATCATTGAAGATATTCCCTACGACCGGCCCAAAACCGCCATGAAAGGCTTTTCCATGTGCCCCTTGTGCCGGGCCGAATATGAAGATCCGGCCAACCGCCGGTTTCATGCCCAGCCCAACGCCTGCCCGGATTGCGGCCCGCAGGTGAGGCTTTTTGACAACCGGCGACGCGCCATGCTTGCAGAAGATCCCGTGGGCGAGGCACAGAAGCTTCTCAAAGAAGGATATGTGCTGGCGGTCAAGGGCCTGGGCGGTTTTCATCTGGCGGTCGATGCCGAAAACGAAGAAGCGGTCCAAACCCTTCGAAAGCGAAAAAACCGGCCGGACAAACCCTTTGCCCTGATGTCCCGCGATATGGCTGCGGTGCGCCGGTATGCGCATCTATCGCCTGCGGAAGCCGCGCTTCTCACGGCCATGGAGCGGCCTATGGTGCTCCTGCAAAAGCGTTTTCCCGATTTGCTTGCCGAGGCGGTGGCGCCGGGAAATCGCTATTTCGGCGTGATGCTGCCCTATACGCCGTTGCATCATCTGCTTTTGAATGCCGCGTTTATCGCGCTGATCATGACCAGCGGCAATCGCGGCGGTGAGCCGCTCTGTATTGACAACGAAACGGCCTTTACACAGCTATCCGATATCGCGGATTATTTTCTGATGCACGATCGACCCATTTATCAGCGAAACGATGATACGCTTGTGCAAGCGGCCGCCGGCACCACCCGGTTCATTCGACGTGCCCGGGGATATGTGCCGGCGCCGATTTCCCTGGCCCATTCCCTGTCGCCGACCCTGGCCTGCGGCGGTGAGCTGAAAAATACCCTGTGTCTGGCTCGGGATCACCATGCCATTGTCAGTCAACACATCGGCGACATGGGGGCCTTGAGTTCTCTTGAGTTTTTTAAAGAAACCGTTGATCACCTTAAAAAAATATCGAAAATAACGCCCCGAATCGTTGCGCATGACCTGCACCCCGACTATTTGAGCACGCAATACGCCCTCGGACTCTCCGATGTCCGGACGGTTGCGGTGCAACACCACCATGCCCATGTGGTCAGTTGCATGGCCGAGCATCACCTGGACGGCCCGGTGATCGGGCTGGCGCTGGACGGCACCGGTTTTGGTCCGGATGGCGCGGTGTGGGGCGGCGAGGTCCTGATAGCAAAACGAGCAAGCTTTATTCGGGCCGCGCATCTGGCCTATGTGCCCATGCCGGGCGGCGAGGCGGCCATTCAGGCGCCCTGGCGAATGGCGCTCAGTTACCTTTATCATGGGTTCGGTGCGGACATTCCGTTTGATGCCTTGCCGTTTTTAAAACAGACGGGTCCGGATCAAACTCACGCCGTGCTGGAAATCCTGTCCAAAAATGTGCGAAGTCCGGCCACATCGAGCGCGGGCCGACTTTTTGACGGCATTTCCGCCATGGCCGGCTTCTGCCATACAATCAGCTTTGAAGGGCAGGCCGCCATGGCCCTGGAGGCCGCCGCCGGTGGGGCGGCTATTGACGGCTGGGCGCCGTATGCGTGGGAGATACGCCACGTCGGTGATGTTCGGCAAATCGGTATCGCGCCCATGATTCGGCAAGTGGCCCGGGACGTGGCTGCCGGAGCGGCCGTCGGAGAGATCAGTTGCCGATTTCATGCTACGCTCATCGAGATATTCGGCGGTCTTTGCCGGGAGGTTCGAAAAGAAACAGATCTTAACCGAGTGGTGATGAGCGGAGGGGTGTTTCAAAACAAACGCCTGCTGGAAGGCCTGAATGCCTTTTTGTCTGCGCAAGGCTTTGAGGTTTATACCCATCATAAGGTGCCAACCAATGACGGCGGGCTTTCGCTGGGCCAAGCGGTTGCGTCGGGAGCGATGGTGGCAGTTTGAGAGAAAGGGCAGGGGACCATGAATTATACGAACGGGTATCGGGACCCCGGGATTGCCGGGCAATTAGCGGATCGAATTCGGCGCATTAGCCGCCGGAAAGTCCGGCTGATGGAGGTATGCGGTACGCATACGGTGTCGATCTTCAGAAGCGGCATTCGTTCCTTGCTGCCGGATACCGTCACGTTGATTTCCGGTCCCGGATGTCCGGTGTGCGTGACGGATCAGCGGGATATGGATGCCTTTATCGCGTTGGCGGGTTTTGACGATGTAATCGTGGCCACCTTCGGCGATCTGATGCGCGTGCCCGGCACGCATAGCTCATTGCTTAAGGAGCGGGCCAAGGGAAGCGATATTCGAATCGTTTACTCGCCGCTGGACGCAATCACCATCGCAACGGAAAACCCGTATAAACGGGTGGTGTTTCCGGGCGTGGGCTTTGAGACGACCGCGCCGACGATTGCCGCGACCTTGAACCTGGCGCGGGACCGGGGGATTCACAATTTTTTTGTGTATTCAGCGCATAAGCTGGTTCCACCGGCCCTGACGGCGCTGATGGCCCTGCCGGAGATTCATCTGGACGGCTTTATGTTGCCGGGGCATGTTTCCGTCATTATCGGTGCGGGTGCTTACCGGCCGTTTGTCGCGCGGCATTCCATTCCCGCGGTCATTGCGGGTTTTGAACCGACGGATATTCTGTTGGCGATTGCCATGCTCGTGGAACAGATTGAGTCCGGCGCCTCCCATCTTGAAAACGCATATTCACGGGTGGTATCTGAAGCCGGAAACCCGAAAGCCCTGGCGCTGTTAGCGGACGTGTTTGAGGTGAATCATGCTGCCTGGCGCGGGTTGGGTGTGATCGCGGACAGCGGCTTGAAGCTTCGAAAGTCGTATGAGGCCTTTGACGCGGAACAGGCGTTTGATCTGGTGATTCCGGAATCATTCGATCCTGCCGGTTGCGCTTGCGGCGATATTCTGACGGGCCGAAAGCTGCCGTCGGGTTGCCCGCTGTTCGGGAAAATTTGCACGCCGGAGCACCCCGTCGGGCCCTGCATGGTATCCACCGAGGGTACCTGCGCGGCGTATTACCGATATGATAACGACAGCGGGGCGTTCTGAGAGAGGTGAGGCACACCTTGGATTGTCTTGCGTTGAGACGGGGCGGTTTGATAAACAAATGGCTTGCGTTCATTCGAATCCACGGCGAAGGGGGAAAATGAAACCGGACAAGATATTACTGGATCATGGGAGCGGAGGCGCCATGTCCCACCAGTTGGTGATCCAAACGCTGCTGCCCGCATTTGACAATCCCTTGTTGTCCACCCTGCACGATGGGGCGGTAATCGACATCGGTAACGGCTCCCGCCTGGCGTTTTCAACGGATTCGTTCGTGGTGGACCCGATTTTTTTTCCCGGCGGCAGCATTGGTGACCTGGCCGTGAACGGCACGGTCAACGACCTGGCCATGTGCGGGGCCGAGCCCGCGTATCTCAGTGTCGGACTGATTCTTGAGGAGGGCTTTCCCTTTTCTGATTTTGAACGGGTGATATCGGACATGAAGGCCGCGGCCTTGGCTGCCGGCGTGATGATCGTGACCGGCGATACCAAAGTCGTTCCGAAAGGGGCCGCCGATAAAATCTTCATTAATACAACCGGGTTGGGGTATATTCAGCCCGGCATTGACGTGGGACCGTCCCGCGTGGTTTCCGGCGATCGGATTATCCTCAGCGGCACCATGGCGGATCACGGTATGACGATATTAAGCCGCCGGGAAAATCTGTCTTTTTCCGGCCCGGTGCAAAGCGATACGGCCGCCCTGAACCATCTGGTTAAAAAGATGCTTCAAATATGCCCGGATATTCACATGCTTCGAGATCCCACCCGGGGCGGGGTCGGCACCACGCTCAACGAAGTGGCCGGCAGCGCCGCGTTTGGTATTCAAATCGATGAGGCGCATCTTCCCGTGAAAGGGGCTGTGGCGGGAATGTGCGAATTGCTGGGATTGGACCCCCTCTATGTGGCCAATGAAGGAAAATTCCTCGCATTTATTCCTTCGAATGAGACGAATGCCGTGCTGAAAATCCTGCAATCCGATCCGCTGGGCAAAGACGCGGTGATCATCGGGGAGGTGGTGGCCGATCATCCCGGACAAGTGGTGATGAAGACCCGTATCGGCGGCAGCCGGATGGTTCGCATGCTGACAGGGGAGCAGCTGCCTAGAATATGCTAAACCCATAACCTCCTTAGTTTCCAATGATACCGGATGGGGTGTTACCGCATGATCAAAAAGAAATTTTTATCTATTCTATTTGCTGCCGGCATACTTTTGCTGGCGGTCGGTTATTACGATAAAAGAGAGGTCGTGATCGAGGGCAAAACCATGGGGACGACCTATCACATCAAGGTCATAGCCAAATGGTTGAAAAGCACCAAGGGGTTGCCCGAAAAAATTGAAGCCCGCTTAAAAGAAGTCAACCGGAGCATGTCGGTCTTTCAGAAAGATAGTGAAATCAGTCGGTTTAATCGCATGACGGCTGTTGGAGAAAGATTTCCGATATCGGAAGATTTTTACCAGGTGATGGCGCAAGCGCAACAGCTTTACCAGTGGACGGACCATGCATGGGATGGAACCGTGATGCCCCTGGTCAATCTGTGGGGGTTCGGGTATGAAGGGCCGAAAAACGTTCGTCCCGATGCGGACGCGATTCGGGTTGCTGAAATGAAGGTCGGGTTCAACCACATCAAGGTAAATGAGGACCGAACCCTTGTCAAACGGAATGCCGATGTGACGGTGGATCTTGCCTCCATTGCCAAAGGGTTCGGCGTGGATACAGTGGCCCGATTAATCAGAGAAAACGGGTTTTCAAATTTTTTGGTGGAAATCGGCGGAGAAGTCTTTGCGTCGGGCCTGCGAAAGGACGGCTATCCGTGGCGGGTCGGCATCAATCGTCCGGATAAGAATGCCGGCGCCAATGAGGTGTATCGGGCGCTTCCCCTTGAGGACCGGGCGTTGGCCACCAGCGGAGATTATCGTAATTTTTTTGAAATCGACGGGGGGTATTATTCCCATGTTATAGATCCCAGGACCGGTTATCCGGTTACAAACGGCGTGGTCAGCGCTTCCATTCTGGCGGACAATTGCACCCTCGCGGACGGCCTGGCCACCGCCCTCATGGTGATGGGGCATGAAAAAGGGCTTTCACTCGTCAACCGGTTGCCGAAGGTGGAATGTCTCATTGTGGTTCGGAAACCGGACGGCACACTGACCGACTATTTTTCCGATGGGTTCAAAATGATCGAAAAATAGGATTTGCCGATATGGTTCCGGTCGAACCATGTGAACGCGAAAAGAACCCGATGAACCTTTCAGACCCAGCTACTCCCAAGGCTTCCGGCGTTACCCGGTGGATCATTCGGCATCCGGTGCCAACCCTCGTGATACTGGCAGTTTTGACCCTTGCCTTTTCCTGGTATCTGCCGAAACTTTCTTTTCGAACCTCCGTGTACGATCTGGTGATCGAGGATTTACCGGAAACCGTTGCGTTTAAGGCATACCAGGAAACCTTCGGGGCCGATGACCTGATTCGCATCGTTTTTTCGGGGAAAAATGTGTTCGATCCGGTTGACTTTGCGCATCTGAAAGCCATTTCGGAGAAGGTCGGCAGCGTGAAAGGGGTTCGTCGTGTCATCAGTCTGCCTGAAATAAAGAAGGTGATCGATCTGGCCGGCGAGCAATCCCTTGAGACCTTTGAGGCGCTGATTACGCCGGTGCCGATGTTTGAAAAAAACCTTATTTCAAAAGATCACCGGCGAACGATCCTGACCCTGGTGCTGGCCACCGACGCGGATCGGGACCAGGTCATTTTGAATATTGAAAAAATCATTCAAGCGTCTCCCGCCGGAACCGGCCTTTATCAGATCGGTATGCCGCTGGTCTCCCGGGCGCTGGTTCAACTGACGCAAAAGGACTTTCTTCGAATTCCGCCGCTCACCCTCTTGATTATCGCCCTTCTGGTGTGGGTGCTCTACCGGAATTTTCACCCCGTGTTTTTGTCGCTGGCCTGTGTGGCCATGGCCCTGGCCTGGACCTTCGGTCTCATGGCCGCCACCGGCGTGCCGCTGTCCATGATGACGATGATTGTCCCAGTGTTTATCATTGCGGTGGGAATGGCCTATTGCCTTTATATTTGTTCGGATTACCTTCTTTCGGCGCGACAGGCGGCCTCCCCGGCTGATGCGGTTCAACTCACCTTTGCCAATGTCACACTTCCAACGACCCTGGCGGTAATCACCACGGTGATCGGTATCGGGTCCATGCTGATTAATAAAATGACGGCGGTCCGGGAATTTGCTCTTTTTTCCTGCTTCGGCATGACGAGTTTGCTCGTGATTACCCTGACACTGTTTCCGGCAATGCTAGTGTTGATTCCCTTACCGAAGCGGGGCGATGGGAATCAAGCGGTGAGCGGGCTCTTTGATCGTTTTTTGGCAGTTATGATTCATATGGATTTAAATTACCAAAAAATCACGCTGCCGGTGTTGGGGGCAGTGGTCGTTTTTTGCGCGGCCGGGGCTTTTCGCGTTCGCGTGGAAACCAACCCGCTTCAGTATTTTAAGGAAAATACGGACATACGGCGGCATTTTTTCGATATATACCAGGACCTTTCCGGCAGCTTTCCGGTCAACGTCGTGCTGGTAAGTCCCGAGGAAGATTATTTTGAAACACCGGCGCATGCGGTTAAAATCGAACAGTTGCAAAAGTATCTCGATACTCTGCCGGGCGTGGACAAGACCCTTTCCTTTGTCGATTACCTGAAACTGGTTAATTATGCCTCAAACGGCTATAATCTATCTTTTTATGCGCTGCCGGGCGAAGATTTTGAGATGCGCATGCTCATCAATAATTTCAAATCCCTGCTCGGCGAGGATATGCTTCGGCAATTCATGAGCCCCCCGTTTAATGCCGCCAATATTCTTCTATTGACCCACATATCGAGTTCGGAGGAGTTCCTGCGGCTTCGGGCGCAGATTGCCGGGCAGTTGAAAGCCCCCTCTTATCGAGGGGTGCTGGGGGAGGTCACCGGGTTTTCCATGGCTGTTTCGGCCAGCTCTCATGTCCTGACCACTGGACAGACCAAAAGCCTCCTGCTTTCTCTGGGGCTGATATTCGCTATCATGCTGCTGCTATTTTTATCTTCCAAGGTCGGGCTGATTGCGATGTTGCCCAATTTTTTCCCCATTATTGTGAATTTCGGCTTCATGGGATGGCTCGGTATTCCCTTGTCCATTGCTACCAGTCTTGTTTCTGGTATTGCGATCGGTCTGGCCGTGGACAATACCATTCATTATCTGGTGCGGTACAACAGGGAATTTAAAAAGGATCTGGACAAGGACCGCGCCTTAACGGATACGGTGCGCCATGTGGGGAAACCGATTATTTTCACCACCCTGACCATCAGTGTCGGCTTTTCCGTTCTGATCTTTTCCAACTTTCAACCAACGGCCGTTTTCGGCATGCTGATGGTAGTGACCATGGTCTCAGCGCTGGTGGGGAATCTGATGCTGCTGCCGTCCCTGATGCGGCATGTGGAACTAGTGACCGCATGGGATCTACTCAGAATGATTCCGACCCTGGGCGGCATGTCGGCCGGAATGATTCATGAGTTAAACCAGCCGCTTAACGCCATTAAAATGGGTAGCGATTTTTTAAGGATGATTACCCGAAAGGGCGCGATGGTGGCTCCAGAGCAGATCTACCAGGTGGCGGATGAGATCAGCCGCCAGGTGGACCGGGTGTCCGGAATGATTCGGCGATTGGGGGATCTTGAAGACCGGCAGGAATTTACGCGGGGAAAAATCGATATCAATGAACCGGTTCGGGAAACCCTGGCCATCATCGGTCACCAGTTCGCGTTGGAAAATATTGCCGTTACGCTGGACCTGGGCGCGCCATTGCCGCCCATTTATGCCCGAAAACCCAGACTGGCGCAAATGGTATACAATCTCCTGGTCAATGCCGGCGAGGCGATTATGGCCAAGCCGCAGTCAGGCGAGGCGGCAGCGGATCGAACCATCACGATTCGAACCCATGCCGAAAAGGACCGGGTGGTGCTCACGGTGACGGACACGGGCTCTGGGGTTCCGGCGCATCTGATCGATCGGATCACGGAGCCCTTTTTCACGACGAAGGAAACCGGAAAAGGCAAGGGTCTCGGGCTGGCCATCAGTCAGGAAATTGTCCGGGCTCACGGGGGCCGAATGAAAATCGAGAGCGTTGAAGGCAGCTTTACACGGGTTCGCGTTTCTTTTCCCGCCTGGCCGGAAAAGGAGCGTCGGTGATGCGTTTTCGAGCCGACTGGAATGGCCCAAAGCGGTTTTTCCCGCTCCTTTTGGGTTTCCTGTGCGGTGTTCTGTCTTGTTTTTCTTCAGAAGATGCGCCCACCATTCCGGAATCCATTGCCGGTGTAAGCGATACGCAAATTATGGTGGGAGCCTCCCTGGCCCTAACGGGGCATGCCAGCTATTTGGGCACGCAAAGCCTTCAGGGCGCCATGAGTTATATTCGCCACATTAATGAGTTGGGAGGCATTTACGGCCGAAGTATAACCGTCATCGCTCACGATGACGGCTATGACCCCTCCCGGTGTCTGGCCAATACGCAACGCCTGATTATCCAAGATAAGGTATTTACGCTGTTTTGTTATGTCGGTACGCCCACGACCCTGAAGATTATTCCCGTGATCACCGAAGCCCGCATTCCGGTGGTGGGCATGCTTACGGGCGCTGATGCGCTCCGCTCCCCGGTGAACCGGTATCTGATCAACGTGCGGGCCTCCTATTACCAGGAAACCGGTGCTGCCGTCGGGCACATGGTCGGGGACTTGGGGATAGATAAAATTGCCGTTTTTTATCAATATGACGCCTATGGCTTTGACGGCTTGCGCGGCACCGAACTGGCTTTGAAACAATATGGTCTGGTGCCGGTGGCCAAGGGTACTTATATTCGGGGAACCCTGGCCGTGGAAAAGGCAATGGCCAGTATTGCCGATTCTGGGGCCGAAGCCGTCGTGATGATCGGCACCTATGATCTTTGCGCGAATTTTATAACGCTCGCCAAGCATCGGGGGTATGCGCCTCTTTTTTATTGCGTCTCTTTTGTCGGGGCGGATGAATTGGCCCGGCGGCTCGGTGCGGACGGGGATGGGGTGATTGTGTCTCAAGTGGTGCCCCCTCCCCGGCAGCCGCCCGATGCGTCCCCATTGTGGGGAATTGCCGAATACACGGCTCTCCTATCGAAATATTATCCGGAGAGTCTTCCCAATTTTGTCGGCATGGAAGGATACCTCAATGCCAGGGTCCTGGTAGAAGGGCTTCGGCGGGCAGGCAGAAACCTCGATCGGGAAGGGTTTATCGATGCGATTGAATCCATACAACATTACGACGCCGGTACCGGCACCCCCCTGAACTTCGGACCGGCGGATCATCAGGGATTCGACCGGGTCTATTTTACTCGAATTGAAAACGGAAAATTCGAATTGATAACGGACTGGCGCGGTATTCCCAGAAAAGCCGGTAGCATGGAGACACCCTTTCAAGCATTGAATGACGAGAAAAGCGGTATGAATGGATCTGTTCAGGCAAATAAGCCTTAAAAACAAAATCTTTTTTTCGACCCTCGCCGTTATTTTGCTGTTAAGCATCGTGATTGCTTTGCTGGCGCGCTGGTCCCTGGTGTCGAGTCTCACAGACGGGCTCAAGCAACAGGGGCTCGGCATCGCCTATGCTGTCGCTGAAAACTGCCGACGTCATATTCTCACGGAAAATATTCCGGAATTAACGAGCCTGATGTTCGATGCCCGACAGGGTGAGGAAAGTTTGCTGATCGCCTATGTGTTTGTGGTGGACAAAGAGAACCGGGTGCTGGCGCATTCCATGGTGACGGCGTTACCGAACCAATTGCCCGCCGCAAACCCGATTGCTGCGGAAAGTTTTTACAGTATCAAGGCGTTGAAGATTCATGCCGCCACCGTGTACGATATCGCCGTTCCGGTCAAGGAAGGGATCTATCGAATCGGCACCGTGCATGTCGGCCTTCAGAAAAGCCATATAGATGCCCTCATCGGCCGGTTGCGCACCACCTTTCTCGGGTTTATTGCCGGCATCACCATTCTTTTTTTCTGGATCAGTCACCTGTTAGCCAAACAGGTGACCCGTCCCATCTTGCAACTGGTTCGCGTGGCGGATGAAATCAGCCGGGGAAATCCCGATATCGCGCCGGATACAGACTGTCCGATCCGACCTCGCTTCGCCGGCGATGAAGTTATTCAACTGGCCAATTCTTTTACGAATATGACTGCGCGACTGAAACACACCGAGGCTGAAATCAGACGATCCGAGGACAAGTATCGCTCTCTTTTTAATTCCGGTCCCAATCCTATTTTCGTCCTGGACAAAGAAACCTTAAAAATTCTCGATGCCAACCCGAACGCTGAAGAATTTTACGGATATTCGAAAAGCGAATTGAGGGACATGGTTTTTTCTCAGTTGGGCACCTTTGATCACGATCGTATCAACCAAATGGCGCATGGCGATACGGCCGGGCCGATCGATTGCGTGGTCATGGAAAAAGAGCGTCATATCAATAAGGAAAACCGGTGGTTTTTTGTCAAATTAAAGGCCTGTCCGGCGCGATATCGGGACCGGGAGGTCATTATCGTGGCGGCAACGGACATCACCGAATTCATTGAACAGGAAGCCCATCTCGTGCAAGCGAGCAAGATGACCACGCTCGGGGAAATGTCGGCGGGCGTCGCGCATGAGCTGAACCAACCCTTAAACGCCATTCGCATGGGCAGTGATTATCTGAAAATGATGGTCTCGGAAAACCGCCCCATTCCGGATTCCGATCTGAAAGAGCTTGCGGAGGCGATGTGTGCGCAGGTGGACCGGGCATCCCGAATCATCAATCACTTGAGAAATTTCGGCAGAAAACCGGACCTGGCCCAACACCCGGTCCGGTTCAAGGAGCCCATCGAATCGGTTCTCGCCATCATCGGCCAGCAGCTATCCCTTCAAAATATCGAGGTTCAACTGGCCCTGGAGGACTCCCTGCCGCCGATTCTGGCCAACCGGAACCATTTGGAGCAGATTTTCTTCAACTTGATTTCCAATGCCCGGGATGCCATTATACAGTCAAGAGCCACTACACCGGCGGCGCGTTCGGGCGTTATTCGCATCGGCTCTTTTCGTGAAAACGATTCTGCCGTTCTAACCGTTACGGATAACGGCACCGGCATACCGGAAGACATCAGGGACCGGATTTTCGAACCCTTTTTTACCACCAAGGATGTGGGAAAAGGGATGGGACTGGGACTGTCGATCATCTATGGGTTGGTTCGCGATCATGGCGGCCGGATCGATATTGAAAGCGAAACCGGAAGCCACACGACCTTTAAACTCTCTTTTCCACTGATGGTGCGGCAATGAACACCCATGTGACGCAACAAAAGGCAACCGCGCATGAAAAAGATTCTGGTAATTGATGATGAAAAACCGACCCTGGCCATGTTCCGTCTGTTGCTGACGGCTTGCGGATACGAGGTGATGATGGCGGAAACCGGGGCTGCCGGCATCGAATTGTTTAAAGTCGAAAAGCCGCCCATTGTGATTACCGACATTAAAATGCCGGGAATGGACGGGTTGACGGTTCTAAAGGAAATTAAAGCCGAGCACCCGGCCACGGCAGTCATTATGATCACGGGCCACGGCGACAGCGAGTTGGCCCAAAAAGCCTTGGACCTTCACGCCATCGCCTTTATTCACAAGCCGATTCACAAGGAAGCTTTGGATGCCGCGCTGGAAAAAGCAGCGGCTTGGATTGCCACTTTATGACTGCTTTATTCATCTTATGAAAATCGATTTACACTGTCACAGCAGATACTCCCACGACAACTACCTGGAGCCGGAGGATTTAATTGCCGCGGCTATCGACAGGGGGTTGGACGGGGTTTGTTTTACCGAGCATTATTCCGTGGAAGCGTCCAGGGAAGTGGAAAACATCAAGGTTCCAAGAGGCTTTTTTGTTTTCAGAGGCGTTGAAATTGCTACCGCCTGGGGGCACCTTCTGGCTTTCGGGCTTAGGGATGACCGATGGAACCGCTGGGGCCGGGATAATTATCTGGATGCCCGCGAAGTGATCGAAAGCGTTCACTCCCTGGGTGGCATTTGTGTGCCGGCCCACCCCTTTCGTTCCTTTGCGTCCTTTGGAAACAGATTGGCGCAACTGGACGGCCTGGATGCCGTGGAAACCCATAATGGATCCAACTCAGTTTCTGAAAACAATCTTGCGCGCGATTTTGCCCGACAGCGGGGGCTGGTGTCCGTGGGCGGAAGCGATTGCCACCGGAAAGATCAGGTGGGTCGAGCCTTTACCCGGTTTGACCAACCGGTTACAAGCATAGCCGAAATCGTTGCACAAATCAGACAAGGACGCTGTCGCGGCGTTTGCCATGAAAAAACTACAAAATTGTAATTTTTTAGGGGTGATTTATACAATTTTGTAGCTTTGCCACTCTCCGGCCCGTTTGTCAACAACGGGCCTATCTTTCTGAATAACCATAAAAAAAGTTAATTGTCGGCCGCTTGGCATGGCAATTGCTATCTTTTAGGGGCATTGAGCCGATGAAACGATCTGACCCGTCAATTCGACGAACAAGCGAAAAAAGTAACGACCGGAAAATTCAAATGGACCCTCTTTACCAGGACAAATTAGACCGACTGGTTCAGGAAAAAGCCGTTCTGGTGGACCGCTTTTTAAGCGGAAAAGCCATGAATTTTCTGGCTGCGCATGCGCGCCTTTTGGATGATTATTTTCAGGAGGCCTTTTTGTCCAGCCGTGTGGGGCCGCAATTGCTTAAAGAGAAACATCCCTATGCCATCATGGCGTTAGGCGGTTATGGCCGCAGGGAGCAGTGCATTCACTCGGATGTAGATCTGTTGGTTCTGTTCGACAAAAAAGTGCCGCCCCGGGCCGAGGAATTGGTGCGGGAAATCGTTTATCCCTTATGGGATATCGGGATGGATGTGGGGCATGCCACGCGCTCCATCCATGAATGCGTGCAGTTGGCCGGCGAGGATTTTGAGATTTTAACCCCCCTGCTGGATGCACGGTTTATTTGCGGCATGTCGCCGTTGCACAGTCGGCTAATGGAGCGGCTCGGGCAAAAGCTGATCGCCAAACACAGCAACAAAATTGTAACATGGCTGGTCAAACGAAACGAGCTGCGCCATGACCGGTTCGGCGATTCGACTTATCTTCTGGAGCCGAACCTAAAGGAAGGCCAGGGCGGGCTTCGGGATTATCATACCATGAGCTGGATTGCCCGAATCAAATACAACCTTAAACAGACAAGGGACTTGGAATACTTGGGGCTGCTCTCTCACGGGGAATTTCAACGACTGACCCAGGCGCTGTCATTTATCTGGCTGGTGCGCAATCGGCTTCATCACCTGACATCCCGAAAATCCGACCAGCTGCGATTCGAGTATCAGATTGAGATGGCCAACGCCATGGCCATGAGTGAGAAAAAGGGCCTAGCGCCGGTGGAACGATTCTTGGGCGAGCTGCACAGCCAGATGGGGTTTATCAAGCAGCAATACCTGATGTTCCTTAGTGAGCACGGCCGCGTCAGAAAATCAAAGATACTGTCACTGGCAGCAAAGCCGTTTACCGTGCAGGGCTTGGGGATTCACAACGATCTGTTAAGCTTTCAATCCCCCGAAGCTATCGTGGAATCGCCGATTTTGCTCATCAAAATTTTCGAGGAAAGCGCCCGGCTGAAGATGCCGCTGAGCTCGGAAGGGCGGCGCTTGGTGCGGGAATTCCTGGGGCTTATGACCTATGATTTTATTACATCGCCGGTTGCGGTCAAATCGTTTGAAAAGGTCCTGACCTTGGCGCCGCGCTCCTTCAATGTCCTCAATGACATGCTCATCACCGGGTTTCTGGAAAAATGGATTCCCGAAATGCGCCATATCGTCAACCGGATTCAATACGATGACTACCACCTGTATCCGGTGGATCTGCATTCGATTCAAACGGTTCATACGATCAAAAACTTCGGCTCCGTGCTGGATGAGACCGGGGATTCCTTGTGTGCGAGCTTTTACAAGGAGATCAAAAACCGAAAACTGGTTTTATGGGCGGCGTTGCTGCACGATATTGGCAAGGGGAAACCCGGCGAAGATCACTCGCACAAAGGGGCGGAGATCGTGCGACGGGTGCTGACCAAAAAGGGCTTTCCCCCCAAGCAGATCGATACCATCGCCTTTCTGGTACGGGAGCATTTGCTGCTGAGCAAAACCGCTGCTCGCCGGGATCTGAACGATGAAGAGACGGCGCTTCTTTGCGCACGAAAAATCAATGATCCGGAATTGCTGAAAATGCTCTATCTGCTGACCGTGGCCGATTCCGTGTCCACGGGCCCAAAGGCGTGGAATCAATGGACGCTGACCCTGATTCGGGATCTGACGCTAAAGGTATTGCGGGTTCTGGAAACCGGTGAGCTGGCAAGCCGAAAGGCTGTTCAACAGGTCGAAAATAAACAAAAAGAGCTGCTTCAAACCGCGGACACGGCGGAAGCCCGCGCACTCTTTGAAACCCTGCTGCCGGCCATGTCTCCGCGATATTTGCTCTATACGGATGTATCTGAAATCGCTACTCATATCGAATTATACCGGCAGTTAAAGGGTGCCCCCTTTGTTTGGCGTGTTACCGCGGCCGCATCCAAAGAGGTCCGTACCGTCACGGTTTGCGCCAAAGACCGGCCCGGCCTTTTTTCCAATATGGCCGGGGTGTTTACCTTGTGCGGGTTTGATATCTTGAACGCCAGAGTTTACACATGGCGAAACAAGATCGCACTGGATATTTTTGAAGTCAGGGCACCGAATGATACGGAGTTCGAGCCTGAACGATGGGAACGCGCTGCAACACGGCTGCAAGCCGCGCTTAACGGGGAACTGAATCTCGGGGTGGCACTTCAGGAACGCATGCAAACCTATCAAACGGCAACCCGGCAATCGCTCAAGCGACCCCATAAAGTTAAAATTGATAACCACAGCTCCAGTTTTTTTACGATCATTGAGGTATTCACTTACGATTTCCCGGGTCTGCTTTACCTGATCACCCATACCTTATTTCAATGCCGGCTGGATGTATGGGTGGCTAAAATTGCTACCAAAGTGGACCAGGTGGTGGATGTGTTTTATGTGCGTGATTTTAACGGGCAGAAGGTTCACCTGCCGGATCAGGTGGCGCTCATTGAACAAACGATACTCAGTGTGCTTCAACATGCTGTGGAAAGCGAAAACCAATGGCCATCCGAAATGGCAGCGTGTGGGGATAATGTCACTTACGAGACGGGAGGGAACCAATGAAAAAAATAGAGGCCATCATTAAACCGTTCAAACTGGACGATGTGAAGGAGGCGTTAAACGAAATCGGCATTCAGGGCATGACCATTACCGAAGTAAAAGGGTATGGCCGCCAAAAGGGACACAAGGAAATTTACCGGGGTGCGGAATATGTGGTCGATTTTATACCGAAATTAAAAATTGAGCTCGTGGTGAATGTCAAACAAGTGGATCAAGTGACCGAAACCATCCGGCAGGCGGCCAATACCGGCAAGATCGGAGATGGGAAAATATTTGTATTGCCGGTTGAAGCGGCCATTCGGGTACGCACCGGAGAAAAAGGGCCGGATGCCATATAACTCCGTCCGGGAAATCAATTGGAAGAGCATTTATTTGAATTATTTTTTTTAACACGGAGGCGTTTGATTATGACACCAAAAGAAGTACTTGCGTTTGCAAAGGAAAAGGAAGTTCGCGTCGTTGATATTCGGTTCATGGACTTTCCCGGCATCTGGCAGCATTTCACGGTCCCCATCGGCGAGCTGGATGAATCGAGTTTTGATGACGGATTCGGCTTTGACGGTTCGAGTATTCGAGGGTGGCAGCCGATCAATGCCAGCGACATGCTGGTGATCCCCGATCCGACTACCGCCAAGATCGACCCCTTTTTTGACGTCCCCACCCTGGTTCTGATTGGGAACATTTTCGATCCCATGACGCGGGAACCCTACTCCCGGGATCCGCGCTATATCGCAAAGAAAGCCGAAGCCTATCTGAAAAGCACCGGTCTTGGCGATACGGCCTTTATCGGCCCGGAAGCGGAATTTTTCATCTTTGATGAGGTCCGGTTTGATTCTACAACCAACTCCGCATTTTATGAACTTGATTCCGTTGAAGGCATCTGGAACTCCGGCAAGGATGAATGCCCCAACCTGGGCTACAAACCGCGCCACAAGGAAGCGTATTTTCCGGTACCGCCCATGGATAAATTTCAGGATCTTCGCACGGAAATGCTCCTGACCCTGGAAGACCTCGGAATTGATGTGGAGTGCCAGCACCATGAAGTGGCCACCGGCGGGCAGGCGGAAATCGATATGCGCTTCAAGCCGCTGCTTCAGATGGGCGATCAGATGGTCTGGTTTAAATATGTGTTAAAAAATGTGGCCACCCGGGACAACCGGACCGTGACCTTTATGCCCAAACCGCTGTTCGGAGACAACGGCAGCGGCATGCACACGCACATCAGCATCTGGAAAGACGGCAAGCCGACCTTTGCCGGTGATAAATACGCGGGCGTCTCCCAGGAAGCGCTCTGGGCTATCGGCGGTATTTTAAAGCATTGCAAAGCGTTGTGCGCTATTACCAACCCGACCACCAATTCTTATAAACGCCTGGTTCCCGGATTTGAAGCACCGGTCAATCTGGCCTATTCAAGCCGAAACCGGAGTGCCGCCATTCGTATTCCCATGTATTCCGCGTCCCCCAAGGCAAAACGGATCGAGTTCCGGACCCCGGACCCCTCCTGCAACGGATACCTTGCTTTTTCCGCTATATTGATGGCGGTTATCGACGGCATTCAGAACAAAATCGATCCGGGTGATCCGCTGGATAAAAATATTTACGATCTGCCGCCGGAGGAGTTGGCCGAAATTCCTTCCGCGCCGGGTGCTCTGGACGAAGCCTTGCAGGCGCTCAAGGAGGATCATGCCTTCCTGTTAAAAGGGGATGTATTTACCCCGGATGTCATCGAACGGTGGATTGAATATAAAATAGAAAACGAAGTTAATCCCGTTCGGTTGCGGCCGCATCCGCATGAGTTTTTCCTCTATTATGATATTTAATGCCGGCATTTTTGTAGCAGCGGGGTAAATTGAAGCGCCCGGGCGGTAAGCATACGCACGGGCGCTTTGTGTTTTCAACCGTAAAGGAAGAACCAGCTTCAAAGGCCCCTGGATTGCATATTTACAAACTGATAAGCATGCGGTATCAGCATCGGTATGGCGTTTTGGATTCAACTGAATCGATGACGAAAAGTTTCTTTTTACCCTTATAAGGCAACACGCTAATGAAGCAGATAATTCACCTATTGCTGATCGGACTGGCGCTCCTTTTGTGCGTAACGGCGAATGGGCTCGCCCAAACCGCGCCGGCGCCGTTAGACCCGGGTACCGCCCCGAGCTTGGATGACATCATGGATCGGGTGGAAAACCGGTATTCGGGCCCGGGGTTTTCGGTTCATTTTTTTCAAATATCCACATTGAAAGCGATGAATGTATCCGATTATGCCGGCGGCAAAATGCTTGTCAAGCGTCCCGGCAAAATGCGCTGGGACTACGAAACCCCGACGCCTCAGCTGATCATTGCGGACAACAAAGATCTCTGGATCTACCGTCCCGAGGACAATCAAGTGTCGCACGGGGCAGCGCCGCAGTTTTTTAGCGGCGGCAACGGTGCCGGGTTTCTTGCCGACATGGCAAGCATACGCAAAGATTTTAATGTGTCACTGGAAAGTTCGGATCAAAGCGATAGCTTTCGAATCAAACTGATTCCCAAAACCAGCTCTTATGAAGTGACGGCAATTTATTTAACGGTGTCGGCGGTGACCTTCGAAATTAATGTTTTGAGCACGCTGAATGCCTACGGCGATGAAACGCGGTTTGAACTGAGCGGCTACCGGTTTGACCCGGTTTTGGATTCAGAATTATTTCAGTTTAAGATTCCTGAAGGGGCCGAGGTGTTAACCCTGGACAATAATTAAGGGCAATATCCATGGAAGCGATAAAACGACTAAAGCGGGAAAAAAACGCCATTATTCTGGCGCATAATTATCAACCCCCTGACATTCAGGACCTGGCGGATCTATGCGGCGATTCCCTGGAATTGAGTATTCGGGCATCCCGGACCGACGCCGAGGTGATCGTATTTTGCGGTGTCCACTTCATGGCGGAAACCGCATCCATCCTCTCGCCGGGGAAAACGGTGCTTCTGCCGAATTTGACCGCGGGATGCCCTATGGCGGATATGGTGACGCCCGAAGCGCTGAAAAAGAAACTGAAAGAATTGCCCGGCGTGCCGGTGGTCACCTATGTGAATTCGTCCGCCGCGGTCAAAGCCCTCAGCACGGTTTGCTGCACCTCCGCCAATGTGGTTGCGGTGGTCGAGAGTATCGATGCCGACGAGGTGCTCATGGTTCCGGATCGAAATCTGGCCCGATATGCCGCCGCCCGAACCAGAAAAAAGGTTCATTTCTGGGACGGATATTGCCCCATTCACGATCGGCTGACCCCGGAACAGGTGGCGGTGGCCAGAAAAGCGCATCCGAACGCCGTTTTTATGGCCCATCCCGAATGCCGCCCCGAAGTGCTGGCCTTGGCCGACGAAATCCTCAGCACCTCGGGAATGATTCAATTTTCCGTTCAATCAAAGGCCGCGCAGTTTATTGTCGGCACCGAGGCGGGGTTGTTATATCCGCTTCAAAAGGCCTGCCCGAAGAAAGCCTTTTTTCATGTCGATTCACAAATGGTGTGCGCCGATATGAAAAAAATAACGCCCGAGGATGTGATACGAAGCCTTACTGATTTTTCCGGAAAAGTACGTGTGCCCGAGGAAATTCGGGTGCCAGCCTTAACGGCTGTGACGCGAATGATTGCGCAACCGGGTGCGGCCTTCGCTTGCGAATAAAATTTTTGCCCGGCCGGTTCCAGCCCGGTGCCTGAGAATAAAATCGCCGTCTTCCTAACCGGGAGACGGCTTTTTGGGTTTAGCCGTAGTGCCTGAATTCACACTTTTCGATAACGTATTAACGCGCACCAGCTTCGTGCTCTTCGTGCCCTTCGTGGTAACGAAATACCGGTTCACCCACGAAGAACACGAAGGACACGACGTTGAAGTGATGAAAAAGATTCGTCATCGTATTCATGAGCCCATGCTCTTAGCCCATCAATTCTTCCGGAATATCGGCATTGGTATACATTTTTTGAACATCTTCACAGTCTTCGAGCATTTCCATGAGCCGCAGCATCTGCTCCGCCTCTTTTCCCGAAAGGTTTGAGTAGGTTTTGGGGATCATGGTGACTTCGGCCAGCTTGTAGGTGATGGCGGCTGAATCCAAAGCTTCTTTTACCATCTCGAAGGCCTGGGGCTCCGTGATGACCTCAAAGGTGTCCTCTTCCTCGCGAATATCCTCAGCGCCGGCTTCAAGAGCGGTTTCCATCAGCACGGTTTCATCTATCCCTTTTCGGGGAACTTCGATGATGCCTTTTTTATCAAACATGTAAGAGACACAACCACTTTCTCCGAGGTTCCCGCCGCATTTGGCGAAGATGTGACGAATATCGGCTACCGTTCGGTTTTTGTTATCGGTCAGCGATTCAACCATAACGGCCGCGCCGCCCGGCCCATATCCCTCATAAATCATTTCTTCGTAATTGACGCCTTCGAGTTCACCGGTGCCCTTTTTGATGGCCCGGTCCCAATTGTCCTTAGGCATGTTCTCGGCTTTTGCCGCCAAAATAGCGGTTCTGAGCCTGGGATTGGCATTGATGTCTCCGCCTCCCATTCTCGCCGCCATGGTGATTTCCTTGATCAACCGGGTAAAAATCCGGCCTCGCCTGGCGTCCGCGGCCCCTTTTTTGTGTTTGATATTTGCCCACTTACTGTGCCCACTCATAGGCTCCTCCTATTTTTTGCCAATACCGATGATATATATTTCTTTGCTGGCCTTTCGGCTACTCTGAGGTTTAAAAATTTTCTGATGCCGAAATTCGGCCCGAACCGCGTCGGTAAAGATTTTAAAGTCTTCCCCCTGAAAGATTTTGCACACGAACGCACCGCCCGGCGTCAGGTGTTGACGGGCGATGTCAAGGGCGGCTAAGCACAATTCATAGGATCGGGCCGCATCCACATCCTTTGCGCCGGTGGTTGCCGGTGCCATGTCGCTTAACACCACATGAAATCCACCTTCCATTTCGCGGAGAACAGGGGGGGCACGGTCCAGTATATTCCCCACAACCGCCCGCACATGCCTTGGTAATTTCACGGTCACCGGCTTGAGGTCTATTCCCATCACCGTGCCTCCCGGCCCGGTCACCTCGCCTGCATAGAGTAACCAGGCGCCGGGCGCGCATCCGAGGTCGAGCACCTTTTGCCCTTTATGCATCAGGTTGAATTTTTTCTGTATCTCCTGAAGCTTGTACACGGACCGGGCGGGATAATGCTCTTTTTGTGCCTGCCGCGTATAATGATCCTGCCATGTCTGAGATGTTGCGGATCTATTTTTCATAAAATTATTGTTTTTTCAAGATATATAGTGCCCACTCCGGGGATATGCCGAATCTTAAAACAGGGCTTCCACGGCCTCGGACACATGGCTGATGCCGATCAGTTCGATTCCGTCGATACTGCTGCTCATTCGAATTAGGTTGCCCCGCGGAATCAGACACCGGGTAAACCCCATTTTTTTGATTTCCGCCACCCGGGTTTCGATATGGCTGATGGCGCGAATCTCGCCAGTCAGTCCGACTTCTCCCATAACCACGGTTGCTTCCTGAACGGGCCGATCGAAAAAGCTTGAGGCAACAGCCGCCACAACGCCCATATCCACGGCCGGCTCCACGATTTTCACTCCGCCGGCCACATTCATAAAGATGTCGTGGCTCATCAGGTGCATTCCCAGCTTTTTTTCCATCACGGCCACCAGCAGGGCCACGCGGTTGGCGTCCAATCCGAGAATGGTCCGTCTGGGCGTTCCGAAATTGGTGCTGCTGGCTAGTGCCTGAAGTTCAAGCAGAATCGGCCTTGTCCCTTCCACACTGGTGGTTACGATGGAGCCTGGCGTCCTTTCAGGCCGCTCGGATATGAAGACGGCGGAAGGATTGGGCACCTCGGCCAATCCTTTTTCTTTCATTTCAAAGACGCCGATTTCATTGGTGGAGCCGAACCGGTTTTTTACGGCCCGCAAAATCCGGAACACGTGGTTTCTATCCCCCTCAAAATACAGTACCGTATCTACCATATGCTCAAGCAGACGGGGGCCTGCGATCGCGCCGTCCTTGGTGACATGCCCCACCAGAAACACGGAGGTATTGGTGCTCTTGGCCATGAGCATCAAGCGCATGGCCGAATCGCGCACCTGACTCACGCTGCCGGGCGTGGAGGCGATATGGGGGCTGAATAAGGTCTGAATGGAATCCACCACAAGCACATCGGGTGTGTGAGCGGAAACCATGGCCAGAATCGCTTCCACATCGGTTTCAGATACGACCCACATTTTCTCCGTGACCGTTCCCAGCCTTCGGCTTCGAATCATCAACTGCCGAACCGATTCCTCACCAGACACATACAGGACTTTGCGGTCCAGCCGGGCCATACCGTAAAGCGCCTGAAGCATCAAGGTTGATTTTCCGATACCCGGATCACCGCCGATCAACACGAGGGAGCCCAGTACGAGTCCGCCGCCCAGCACCCGGTCGAACTCCGCGATGCCGGTGCTCATGCGTTCCTCATAGGCGGGCGTGTCCGAGTCGATGGATATCGGTGTGTTGGCGGTCGTAGTGGCTCTTCTGGGGTCCGGCGGCCGGGATACCTCTTCCACAAAGCTTTCCCATTGATCGCAGTCCGGGCATTTCCCCATCCACTTGGGGGTCTGATACCCGCAGGATTGGCAGGTAAATACCGTTTTGGCCGTTTTCTTGTTCACCGGTTTCCTATGCCTGAAAAATTCGCTTGCCGATTGACAAAAAGACTCATAGCATGCCATTTTTGCTCAATCAAGGAAAGCGAATCGATATGCGGATCAATTACCATATTCATACCCCTCTGTGTAATCATGCCACCGGCACCATGCCGGAATACATTCGGCAGGCCATCGCGCTCGGGTTCACCGAGATCTGCTTTCTGGATCACCTCACGCTAAATGCCGCGGACAGAGGCCTGACCATGAGCATTGAGGAAGTCCCTTTGTATTATCATAGCGCCCGGCGGCTGGCGAATCAGTTTAGAGACGACATTCTGGTTAAAGTCGGACTCGAAATCGATTATCATCCTGATGTTGTCGGTTCTATTGATGATATTGTGAATACCTTTGACTTTGATGCCATCGGTAGTTCCATTCATTATGTGGGGGATTTTGACATCGTGACCCGGCGCAGCGGCTGGCGAAATGGAGAAGGGAATACGGATACCATTTATGCGCAATACCTGGCGCTCATGGACCGCATGCTGAATGAAGACTATTTTGATCTGATTTGCCACTTTGATTTGCCGAAAAAATACGGTCGGCTACCCAGCCGATCGTTCAAAGGTGAGATCGATGCGTTATTGGCTAAAATCAAGACCAAGGGGATTGCAATCGAAATCAATACCAGCGGTTTTGACAGCCCAATACGGGAAATGTATCCCTCCCTGGAAATACTCCGATCCTGCCAAGCGCTTGGAATTCCGGTCACCCTCGGATCCGATGCGCACCGGCCGGATCAATTGGATCGATGCTACGGCCGGGCGTATGAAGCACTAAACCGCATCGGCCTTACGCAGTTGACCACCTTTACCAAGCGGCGGCCGGGCCGAATTGCCATAAATGATACGGTCCAACCCGAAATCGGTGCCTATGACCCGGAAAAATCAGCACCCCAATTTCCCATAGTGCCGGTATCAGGAGATAGATGATATCTTTTTTTAACTGTTGCGCTCTGGTACGATAACCGCGGCAACTATCATGTGAACACCGTCCTGAATGTGGCGGAATGGTTGAAAGGTCGATAATGGATTTGAACACCTTGTTGGTCGTGGGTTGTCTTTGCATTCCCTTTGTTCTGGCAACCTTCTGGGCGGTTCTGGATGCCGCGCAAAAGGAATTCGGCTGTTTTGGCCATAAAGCGGCCTGGATGCTTGTTGGCGCAGTTCCCTTTATCGGGTTTGTCATTTATCTGATATTCGGATTTAAAAAAGGAAAACCACCCGGTAGCGCGCCGTCGCCTGAAAAATAAGCCTAAAAAAATAAGGATTGACAAAAGAGCCCCACTTTTATATTCACCACTCATCAAAACAGGTCCCATCGTCTAGCGGTTAGGACGCTGGCCTCTCACGCCGGTAACCCGGGTTCGAATCCCGGTGGGATCACCAATAATGATATTAAAGGGTTATGCTTAATGCATGGCCTTTTTTGGTTTTGTCATCCTTTTGTTTTCCAACCCTATTTCCAACCTACAGAGTAACTTTCACCAATAGCGACTTAAATGAAGCCCCGGCTTCTATTGGCGGATACCATAGTTATACGGCTTCATGAGCATAGCCGGCCACCGTTTTGATCTTAGCGCAACTAACAGCGAGAATATAATTGTGTCGTTAAACGTCGATGGGGGGAATAAACCGTAAGAATCGACGGGGTTGGCGCTCACAAATTTTGCGGAAACTTTCCCCGATATAGCTCGTTGAAACAATTTTTCCATGAATGCCTAGCGATTCCATCGATAGCGATATTTAAAATATGTTCAGGATACATTAACCCACTTTAATCTATATAACTAGCAGTAAATACACCAAAAATTACATTGACCACCAAAAAATAATAGTATAATATTGAATCATAATAATTCCTTATAATAATCAACAATATAGTACAGAAGGAGGGGGAATGGAACACCAAAACAGATATTTAACCGAAAATCAGGTGGCTGAAATCACGGGCCGTGCCGTTCAAACATTGCGTAACGATCGTTTTTTAGGAAAGGGTTTTCCTTATAGTAAAATAGGGCGATCTGTAAGGTATTCACTTAATGATATCCATGATTTTATGAAATCACGGGCGGTCAAAACTTCGGGAATATGAATAACATTTCCGGCAGTTTTTCACGGGAAATTTTTATCCACTTTTAAAAAAACCATAATTAAAGGGGCGTTACATGAATAAAGAAAAGCTTTTCAAAATTGGTTTAGTATCTCAAAGCAACGAAACAAAATTTCAATATGTAATCGTTAATAACGATGCAGTTGCTTGGAATCATGCAAAAGGGCTTTATGAAAATTTTAGCTTTCGAAATGTTTCGGTGGAGAAACTGCAATATGACGATTTAAGAAGGGTCCCGTCACCTACAAAATCGAATTAATTATTGATTAATGGAAATTTATGAAAACCTTCCCTCTTAAAGATGATAACTCACTGGGTACAAAGCTTTGCCCTTGCCCTAGTTTCGACACAGGGAAGCTTCCGAAAAAGATTCAACGCTATGTTGATTCAATCGTTGCCACAACCGATGCTGAGCCGATCATGATTGTGGTGAGTGTGCTGTGCATGGTGTCCGCTTTTGTAAAACATTCGTGTTTTATACCTGAGGCAAAGGAGGAGGGAGAAGGATATTTTCAAACTCTATACCCAAACCTCTGGACGCTATGCGTAAGTCGATCCGGCTCTTTCAAAACCACTGCATTGAACAAGGGCTTTAACCTAGCTTATGAGCATGATTCGGGGAATGTGTCAGATCTTTATGAGAGGGCAAACAAAAAGGATGTGATCCTTCCAAACCGGACAACTTCAGAGGGATTACTTGAGGATTTAGTTAATGGTCATGCCGGGGCGATCATATGTTCAGAATTCGGAGCGTGGCTTCAAACGCTGGAACGTTCATACAATCAGGGATTGAAACAGTTGTTCACGCATCTTTATGATGTTCCGTCGGTTTACAGCAGTCGGACAAAGTCCGGTGGACGCCTTACTATTAGGGAACCCTTCATCACCATTTGCGGCGTTTCAACCGTTGAATGGGTAAAAAATAATATTGGCGTGGATGACATTTCATCCGGCTTTTTTGCACGGTTTTTGATTTTTTTCCCGCCTCATAATGACAGGGTCCCCCCTGCCTTGCCCAAGGCCGGGCCTGTCATCGAAAGGGAAGCAGAAAAGGGCGTTAAAGCCGTTATCGAGTCCCTTCAGGCCTTGCCAGGGTCGAGAGCTTACCGCCTGAATGCCAAAGCAAAGGAAGCTTTTGAGCAGTTACATAAAGAGTTATACGAGAAAGTTACAGATCGCCTGGAAAATTCGCAGCGAATACTCGAACCTTATTTAAAACGGTGGTCGCCTTATGTGCTCAAAATTGCCATGCTGCTTCAACTGTTCGTGGACGAGTGTGCTGATGAGATCGGCATGGATGCATTAAATGGTGCCATTGCGATAATGGAGCAAGCCGTTGATTCGACAATATGGCTGTTTGAAAATGATTTAGGCGAGTCACCGCATCAAAAAAAGGTGCGCAAGGTTAGAGATTATATTTTTAAACGGGGCGGCAGTGTATCCCGCAGACAACTTATTCAATCAAGGGTCTTGGAAGGTGGCTCGAAGGATTATGATTATGTTTTACAAACCCTTGAAGAATCAGGTAATATTGTTCTGATCAATACGGATCACAAAAATGGGACCATGATCACGTTGGTCGATGAAAAAGAAAATGTTGTTGAAAATGTTGAGTAAATGTTGAGCGTGAAACTAAACATCTAACAATCTAATTATATTAATAATATTTTATATATAATATATTTGTTGAGTAATTTGAGTGTGGCTGTATCGAGAGGCAGAATGGGAAAAGGTGGAAAAATGGAAAATAGCACTCAAACTACTCAAACACTCAATAAATTACAGTTAATAATATTATATCAATATGTTATATGCTGAGTGCGCTACTCAACAAAAATTCAATACGCAACAAACATCTTTTGGGTTGCTCCGGATACTCAACAACGGATTTAACCGAACGAAATTAAAAAAGCGTGCAAACAAAAGCATTCCCAAGGCCATCATTTCCAACCAAATCGATGAATTATGCACAAAAAAGGAACCATAAATGACCGACAGACAACTTATGCAACTTTCACCGCGCCATCAGCAACTAGCGCGCCTTCTCGTCGGCGGGCATTCGCAATCTGAAATTGCAAAATTGTTAACCTTACATAAATCAACTGTTTCAAGGATAGTTCGTGATCCGAAAGTTTTGAATGAGGTAAAACGGCTTCAGGAGTTTGCGAACGTCAATGCCGTTGTTTGTGTTCCCGGCATTCCAGAGAAAATCGCTGAAGGGGCGCAAAAGGGTACTGAAGTGCTGCTGGAAATTTTGGCTGATGAACGGACAACGCCAGAAATGCTAAAGCTGAAGGCAAATGTTGCGCTGGAACTTTTAAGCCGCGCCGGTTACGGGCCTACGAAACAGATGAAAATCGAATCGGCAGCAATATCGGCATATTTTACAACTGATGAAATAGAGGCGTTTAAAGAAAGGGGCCTTAAAGCTATGGCAGAATGCGGCTTAGTGGTTGATGGCGTCAGATTAAATCGAGACTGATCCAATTTAATTTGATCTCCTACTTCTTTCCCGCTCTTTAAAGTTCATTCCCCTTTAGCGATGATTTTGACCAATTTGGTTCCTTAAATTTGTTTCTAAATTCAAAAAGGGAGTCCCTTTGGTTCTATGTAGCCGACTGAAATAATATTTAAAATTGCCCCGATATTTAAAATTGCCCAGAACCAGATCGGGCACAATGTCCATCCCCATTTCCACTCAACTTTTTTTAATAGTTTCAATGCAACGAAAATTATAGTGAGGAAAACACATGCTGGCCCAGCTTTAGGTAGAAGCTGATTTTTAAAACAGAATTCACCGTATAAAATCAACAAACAAATCCATATAGGAGAAAAAACCCATCTCATATGCATTAAAGGGCGCTTTGACTGTTTCCAAAACCAGAGAATAATTGTCAGGATGAAACTTGAGGGGAAAATTAAAAAGGTTAATTTTGACATTACCACCGATTCATTATTTGCATTATTCTTGTCAAAGAATTTATGCCATGCCTCTTGGCGCATTTCCTGCATTATTTGGTCCCAGCAATCGTGATGCCGTTGCCGCAACTCTTGTGTAAGCTTACGGCCTTCAGGTGTCTTCTCACCAAATCGCAGCCTAATCTTTTCTATCGCTGCCCACTGGTCGGCCCGACTTCCGCATTTGGAATCAATCAAATCATCTAATCCCGGTGCGTATCTATTAAGCTCTTTCAATTCTTCATGGTTAAGCCACCGAATCGAATCCTTTTGTGTTGAGAACATAATTTCAGAAAAACGTGACGGAACGCCCATTTCCTTTAGGTAGTCTTCCACCATGCTGGCGACTGTCTTTGATTTACCAATCACTTCATTACCGCCCATTCGAGCATAGTCCTCCTTGCTGAAATAGGGACGGTGGATTCCAATTTCATCCCCGGATCGATATATGCCACCCGCATAGATGAAAAAGCATGAACTCGCGCACACGAGTTGATGTTCTTCTGTTATGCCCTCGAAGCCTAATTCTTTAAAAAAACCTCCTCCATGCATAACGCTTTTTGCAGCGATTTCCATGATGAAATCGGGTGCTTCCGATGACCACTTTAGTTGTCTGACCAATCGGCCAATGCGCATGGCTTCTATGAGATCACCACCAGGCGAAGCTAAAAATATGGAATCTATGCCTGGCCCGGCCTTTTTTGCAGTACTCAAGACCTTGTCGTAATCGCCCTTTTCAATTTCTCCCGACAGTATAATGAGAGAACGATTATGGACCCTAACCTCGGCAGCATTCACCCCGAAGGCAGGTAAAAGCAAAAAAAGTAATGCAGCGAGACAATGAATAATGGGGATGCACATGTGCATTGCCCTCCTTTACACTGATAAAGCATGCTTACCTTGGGCTTGCATTCCGTTTTTTTACTTGTTCTGCAATTATATCTTCAACGAGACTTCCCGCCAGATCAGAGGCTCGTTTTAATGCGTCATCTCTCAGGTGCGCATATCGTTGGGTCATTTGTGGGCTTTTATGAGTTAATAACTTCTGAAGGGTGTACATGTCAACCTTTCCGGAACTAGCAAGCATGGAGGCGAAAACGTGGCGAAGGCCATGAAACGGTCTAAAGTCTTCAGGTAAACCCGCATTTTTCCTAATTCGCTTTGAAGCCTTGGAAGCCGTGACCCGCTTCTGACCATCTTGCCCCGGGAACACATAGGCGCTTCGTGTCCGTTTTTGGCTCTCCAAAATTGCCCGGGCAGAATCATTTAAGGGGATCTTTTGGGACTTCCCCCCTTTGGGATCATTAATCGTTATGAAGCCCCGATCAAAATCAATGTCTCTCCATTTCAAGTTAAACATTTCGCCGCGTCTTAAACCGGAAAAAAGAGCCAGTTTCATCATATTCGCCACATCCCGGTTTTCATCGGCGTCAATGGCGATTAGAAGGTTATTCAATTGATCGGGGGTAAGATCCTCTGTTCTTATATTGTCCACCGGCGGCTTTTGTATCTTAAATGGTATTCCCTGGCACAATCCTTTTTTAACGCCGAAATTGATGATCCATGTCAAAAGGTTTAGAGCGTGCTTGACGGTTTGAGGGGACTTTTTCTTCAAAAGGTTGATTCGCAACCGATCAATGTCCAAAATGATGATTTCATGAGGCTCTTTTTGGCCAAAAAGCTTTTCGAGGTAAAGAGCATATCGGTTTTGATCGATTGAAAGGCCCTTACCCGGCTTTCTTTGCCCGCTGTACTCCTTCCACAGCTTATCGATTGTCCATTTCCCTGCCTCCTGTCTTTGCCTCTCAGCCTCAACCTGCTTATTTATTTTACGGTGAAGCCTCTTGCCTTCGATAAGTTCAGATCGGATTGCAGAGGCTTTTGCAGGGGTCATATCGTCAGCGTATTGCCGCCCCACTTTCTCCTCAATAACTTTGCCGTCTTTTTTTATGACAACATAATAAACCCTTTCGATTCCCCTTCCGCCGATCCTTTCAGCTTCACGGAAATAAACGCCGGGATATTTTGTTTTAGTGCGTTTCGGCATGATTCCCTCATTAAAAATTATTTTTCCAACCCTATTTCCAACCTATAATTTGGTTATCAAGGTAAACAAATAAATATCAGAGGAAGACTGAATTGTCAATAAATTACTATATATAAATAAGTTAGTAAATAAATTTAAAATGGAGGAAAAATACAGAAATAGTATATGGAAGGCCTCTCACGCCGGTAACCCGGGTTCGAATCCCGGTGGGATCACCAAGAGAGACATCATGGGGATAATCTTAACAGGTTATCCCCATGTTTATTTTAGGAAAGGCCATGTTGCCGCTATTAAAATACCGAACGCCTTCTTTTTTCAATTTGTTTTAGATGCCTGTGATTCAGAAACATTAGTCGATATAGATTTTTTGCCCGGGATAGATTTTGCTTTTCCCATTAAACTGATTGGCATGTAATAATTTTGCCAAAGACGTATTGAGTTTTTGGGCAATGATTGAAAGATTGTCGCCTTTTTGAACGACATAGATTCGACTGGTCCGAGACTGAGTTCCCTTTTTGGGCGAATAAAGTTTCAGGCGCTGGCCGATAACCAACCGAGAGCCTTTCATGTTGTTTAATGCCTGAATTTCCTGGGTGGTTGTGCCGTAACGACGGGCAATATTCCAGAGAGAATCCCCTTGGCGGACCGTGTGTGTGGCGGTCCGGCGTTTTCCACCGGTGGACGTGCTGCTTGCGGTAGCCAATACCGCGCCCGGTTGCGGTATTTTGAGTCTCTGCCCGGGAACAATACAATCGCCCCGAAGCCCATTTGCCTTTTTTAAGCGATGAATCGTTGTTTTATAGCGGGTTGCAATCCTGGAGAGTGTTTCACCGCTTCGAACCTGATGCAATGAAAATGCCTTTGTTGGTGGGGGTTGGGGCTTTGCCAAAGGAATCGAGTCTATTTGACTCGATAAAGTATCAACCGTTCCCACCGGCAATTTAAGCTGATAGGGGGCGTCCGGTAGAATGCCGTAACGAAGTTCCGGATTAAGATCCCTTATCACATGCTCAGGTGTGGCGATAATATTGGCAACATTTTTCAGATGAACTTGGCGGCTTAACATGCACGTTTCATATTCAGGGGGGGCATCAAGCGTCAATTCATCCTCCAAGCCATATTGTTGGGGGTCGTTAAGAATATGAAGCGTTGCCAAAAAGCGAGGGACGTATCGGGCGGTTTCCATTGGCAACTGCTTGTATAAATCCCAGAAATTATCGAGATAGTTGATATTTTGATTGCGGATCACGCGAAGCACCCGCCCTTCCCCACAATTATAAGCGGCCAGCACGGTGGTCCAGTCACCGAAAATCTGATGAAGTTCTTTTAGATAGCTGATGGCGGCGGTTGTCGCTTTGTCCGGATCAAGGCGCTCATCGATAAACATATCGCGCTGCAAACCGAACTTGTACCCGGTAGAAGGGATGAATTGCCACAACCCGAGTGCCCGCGCACTTGAAAGTGCGCGCATTTTAAAGCCGCTTTCAATCAGCGGCAGCCAGGATAGCTCTTCGGGCAGACCGTTCTCTCGCAAGGCCTCGACGATGTTAGGGCGAAAGCGACCGGATCTGCGGTAGGCATCGATGAAAAACTGCCTTTCGGTGACGGTTAGCAGATGGATTTCGTTTTGAACATACTTGTTCATGACCATTGGAATGGCATTGTGTTGGCCGTTGACGACAATATGACGTGAAGCGTAAATTTCTAGCGTTCTCTTTGAAATGGTATAGCGAAGATCTTCCTTTTGCTGAATAAGGACGGGATCATTTTCAGTATCCACCTCAAGGATGAGCTCATAGGCATGATCCAGCATGTCCAGCGCGTTGTCAAGCTCACCTTTTTGCCATAATTCCTGAGATAAATCACAATATTCAAGTGCTTCATCCAGCTTTTCGGAGCCCATTTTGGAAGCAATGCATCCGGAAGTGCCTTCTTCCACGGTTTCTTCCGTGGCTTCTTCGATGTCTTGGGGAGAGGGCGGCGAAATAAGAGCCATTCGGGACGAGCGCTCTTTTTGCGCGGAGTTGGAAAAAGTGGAAAGCCTGTTACCGGCGCTGATGTTATTTGCTTCTGATGCTATGGCCGGGTTTTCCGAAGAAATATCGGCGTTGGGTTTTCGGTGCGATGATTTTGATTGAACAGTAATATCGCCGATCGATTGATGGGAAGCAGGGGGGGAGGTGGCACATCCCCACGTAAAGAACATCCATAAGGACAGGCAAGAGATCCAACATCCATATTTCATAATGCAAATTCCTTAATGAGATTTCTGTGGTGATATAGATTCCAAGCATCAAGAGCCCTTGTCACACAGTGGGAACCTGATTACAGGAGAAAGTGCCAGATTGTCAAGGCCTTGTCCTTATTTCCTGTATGGAGAGCTATCGTTTTATAAAAATGTTTTGATACAAGTGGTTATCGGCATATTTTCGGTTTTGCTTAAACGGTTAACGCTGAACCGTGTCAATAAGTTCGGATCGGTCTGAAGCCATTTTCGATTATGGCGGGCGGATCGAACTGAATCCGGGAAAAATTGATGTGAAGGCCGCGCGGATAACACAATAAAAGCCCGGCCGTATATAGGATACGGCCGGGGTTGGTGGCGATGTCTTTCGTTCGGATTAATCTTAAGAACGGGTGAATGGGATCAAGCCGCTTTTGACAGCCTGACGGCGCACACCTTGTATTCGGGAATTTTTGAAACCGGATCAAGAGCTGAATTCGTGAGCCGGTTGGCGGCCGCTTTTGCAAAATGAAACGGAATAAAAACCGTTCCGCTGGTCGCTATAGGCGAAATTTTAACCCGTGCCTGTATTGCGCCGCGACGGGAGGCCACATTGACCATCGAGCCATTTTCAAGGCCGTATTTATCGGCGTCTTGTGGTGAGATCTCCACAAAATTTTCCGGCACTCGTTCGTTCAGTCCTTCGGATTTCATAGTCATGGTGCCCGTATGGTAATGGTAAAGCACACGACCGGTGGTCAAATACAGGGGGTACTCCGCATCGACCTTTTCGGCCGGATCCCGGTAATCAATGGCATGGAACATGCCCTTGCCGCGGGTAAACTGAGTGCCATGAAGTATCGGCGTGCCGGGGTGCTCCAGGGTGGGGCATGGCCAGTGGAGTCCTTCCGCATCAATCCGGTCATAGGTAAGGCCGGCATAGGACGGGGTAACGCTTCTGATTTCATCAAAAACGGCCTCACTGTTTTCATATTTCATGTTATAACCGAGCCGGTGTGCCACTTCGCAAAGAATTTCCCAGTCTCCGCGCGCTTCACCGGGCGGGTCTACCGCCTTGCGAACTCGTTGGACCCGCCGTTCGGTATTGGAAAAGGTGCCGTCCTTTTCGGCAAAGCAGGTGGTCGGAAGCACCACATCCGCCAATTGAGCAGTTTCAGTCAGAAAAATGTCCTGCACTACAAGGAAATCAAGATGTTTTAAACTGGCTTCCGCGTGATTTAAATCCGGATCCGAAACCAGTGGATTTTCTCCCACGATGTAAAGCGCTTTAATTTTCCCCTCATGGGCCATGGGCACCATTTCAGTGGCGGTCAATCCCGGTTTTTCCGGCAATTGGTCAACATGCCATGCGCCCGCCATTTTTTTCCGTGCAGCCGGGTCCGTAACCGGCTGATACCCGGTAAAAACATTCGGTAGCCCGCCCATGTCACAGGCGCCCTGCACATTGTTCTGACCGCGAAGCGGATTAACGCCGCCGCCTTCAATCCCCAGGTTGCCGCAAAGCATGGACAGATTTGCCAGTGATTTAACGTTGTCCGTGCCGGAGGTGTGCTGGGTGATTCCCATACAGTAAACAATGCTTCCGGCCTTGCCCGCTGCGTACAGTCTGGCGGCATTGATGAGATCGGCCGCAGGGATTCCGGTGATGGCCTCGCTGTATTCGGGGGTGTATTTTTCAACCAAGGTCTTTAGTGATTCAAAGCCTTCTGTGCGGGCTTCCACGAAGGCTTTATCATAAAGATTCTCTTTTATGATGACGTGAATCATGGCGTTGATCCATGCGACATCGGCGCCGAGATTGGGCCGCAGATACTGATCGGCAAATTGGGCGATTTTAATGTGGCGCGGGTCAACCACGATCAGTTTGGTGCCGTGCTGGGTAACGGCCCGTTTGATGCCTGCGGAAATAACCGGATGATTTTCGGTGGTATTGGACCCGACAATCAGAATGACATCCGCCTTTTCGACACATCCAATGGTGTTCGTCATGGCGCCACTTCCAAACGCTGCGGCCAGACCGGCCACGGTGGAAGAATGTCAGAGACGGGCGCAATGATCGATGTTGTTTGTTTTCAGCACCGCTCGGGTCAGCTTCATGGCCATGTAGTTATCTTCATTGGTGACACGGGCGGAGGTCAGAACACCGATGCTGTCGGACCCGTGTGCGTCCCGAATTCGGTCGAGCCGCTCTGCCACCAGCCCAAGCGCCTCATCCCAGGATGCCTTTCTGAACTTGCCGTCCTCTTTGATAAGCGGGGTTGACAGGCGGTCTTCGGAGCCGATAAAGTCGAATCCAAACCGGCCTTTGACGCACAAGCTGCCGTAGTTGGGGGCCACCTCCTCAACGCCGGAAACCTTTACGACCCGGTTGCCCTTGACATGTAGATAAATCTGGCACCCAACACCACAATAGGTGCAGGTGGTCCGTATCTTTTTCTCCTCCCAAGGACGCCAGCTGTAGCGGGCGTTTTTTTCGACCAATGCACCCACCGGGCATGCCTGCACACACTCGCCGCAAAAGACGCATTCGGAATTTCGCAGGGGCTGATCGTCTGGCGTGATAATTTTTGTTTCCTCGCCGCTGTAGCCGAACTCAATGGCGTTGTTGACCTGTACTTCCCGGCAAGCCTGAACGCAACGGCCGCAGAGAATGCACCTGGAAAAATCCCTTATGATAAAAGGGTTGGCCATTTCCATGGGGTATTTTTTTCGAGTCGTTGAAAAGCTGTCGCCATGCACCTGATATCGATAGGCAAGATCCTGAAGGCGACAATCGCCCCAAACCGGGCATAAATTACCGCTGCCGTCGTCTCCCTGAACCGTCAGTTGGAACTGTGTCCAATCCTCACCGCTTGCAGCCCGAACCGCACAGTTGTGATTACCCGACGTTAAGAACTGCCGGATTGTTTCGCGTCGACTGGCCACTACTCGGGGTGATTCAGTCAAGACGGCCATGCCCTTTTCGGCCGGTGTCGAGCAAGCTGTTAGGAGGGTGTCCGCCCCTGCCACTTCCACCACGCACACCTGGCACTTTCCGGTGGGTGTCGCCCGATTCAAGTGACAAAGTGTCGGAATATCGATATGATGCCGTTGCGCTATCTCCAAAATCGTTTCCCCGGGCTCAAAATCGATCTTGTTCCCGTTGATCAGAATACTGTTTTGTGCGTCCATAGTTTAATTTGCCCTTTCATTTCATCGCTGGTCCGATATCAGCCCGGCCGAAGCAGACTATATAGTCCCCTTTCTTGCAATGCGCAAACCAGAAATACAACAAGCTGACATAAAAAGCAATCCCGGCAAATTGATAACGGTATGCATTCAGCCTCACATTTCAGCAGGAAAAAGGCGAGCTTAAATGAGACGCGCCGAAATGATTGCCGACCGGAAAAAAATGCTAACGAATTGTTCTGATAACTAAATAGGTTCCTAAAATGAAGCTTATAAGCCAAATTATGGTTTTTTTGTCAATGGCTATTTGGGGGTAAAAAACATGATTGATTTTATGCGATGCGGCATTTTCGGATCTGTTGACTTTTCCACGGGATTGTGAAATTTTACGTCGGCTGTGGGGCGCATGTAAGGGTAGAAGATACCGCTCGAACACTATCGTCCCATTTCGGAACCAGAATACTTTTTTTAAATGTGCGGTCAAATTACTGCCGCTTTCAGCCCGGAGGGGGATCATGTTTGAAGCAGTTGTTCTCATGGGAGGCTTGGGGGTCATTGTAGGCGTTGGTTTGGCGATGGCTTCAAAACTTTTTTATGTCTATGTGGATCCTATTATACTTGAGGTGGAGGCATTGCTGCCGGGCGCTAATTGCGGTGGGTGCGGATTGCCCGGATGCTCTGCCAATGCAGAGGCGATTGTGGCCGGTAGAGCGGCCCCGAATTCATGTGTGGCGGGTGGCCCGGAACTGGCACAGGCCATTGCTGAATTGTTGGGGTTGTCGGTTTCTGCTGCTGAGCCGGATATTGCCAGGCTCGGATGCTATTACGGGGTTAAGGATGCGGATGTAAAATTTTTATACGACGGCATCATAAGCTGCCAGGCGGCGGCTCTATTGGGAGGCGGCATGAAAGTCTGCCGCATCGGATGCCTCGGGCTTGGCTCATGTGTTAAGGCTTGCCCATTTGATGCGCTGTCCATGGGGCCGGATGGGCTGCCGGTGGTTGATGAGAAAAAATGTACGGGGTGTGGGACATGCGAGCGGGTGTGCCCAAAACATATTATTACGTTATCGTCGATAACGCGTCGTATTATGAAGGAATATACTACAGAAGAGTGTACCACGCCCTGTCAGCGTGCCTGTCCCGCCGGGATCAATATCAGCGAGTACATTCATCAGATAGCCATTGGGGATAATTATCGTGCTGTGCAAGTTATCAAGGAGCGCAACCCCTTCCCGTCGGTTATCGGTCGAATCTGCCCTCGCCCCTGCGAGCAGGAATGCCGAAGGCAATATGTTGATGAGCCTGTGGCCATTAATTACCTGAAGCGGTATGCTGCTGATTTCGAGCGTGCGGGGGAAAACCGCGTATTGCCATATAAGGCACCGCCCTCCGGAAAGCGGATTGATGTTATCGGCGGCGGCGTCCAAGGCCTTTCCACCGCATTTTTTGCTGCGAGGTTGGGCCATTCGGTAACCGTTTATGAAGCTACGGACAAGTTGGGTGGACTGCTGAATAGCGCCATTGCCGCCTATCGGCTTCCCCGCGAAATCCTCGATTGGGATATTCAAGGTATTCTGGATCTGGGGGTTAGCGCTCAGACAAATATGTCCCTGGGGAAAGAGATTTCCATCGATGCGTTGCTTGAAGGCGGCGCGGACGCGGTATTTCTTGCCACCGGTGGGTGGGACAGCCGGCTTGCGCGGGGTGTTGTTCATGCTGAAACGCCTCTGCCGCAGATGTATCTTGCTATTGATTGGCTCAAGGCCGGCGGCAAAGACGCGCTGGCATGCGGCAACGATGTGGTGATTGTCGGAACCAGTTGGCAGGCGGTCCGAGTAGCGGCGCTTTGCCGAGCTAACGGTGCGCAAAAGATAACGATTGTTTGCCGCAACACCTTGCCTGTGGAAGACCCGGTGGAAACGGAAGGGCTGGACATTGTCAATGGGGCTTGCGTTCACCGGATTTTAGGCGAGAGAGACCATATTGCCGAAATTGAATACATGAATCTTGACAGTGGTGAAGTTAGGCGTCTGGCTGCCGGGACATTGATTTTGGAGTCCGGCCGGTTTCCGGAACTTATTTTTGTGAAAATGAAGCTTCCTGAAGGGGATAACGTTGCTGTTAACTCAGGAGATCTTGTTCAGTGGGAAGCCAGGGTGCCCTATAAGAAGCCGGAACAAGCTGAAGAGACCGGGTTTGTTGCCGCGGGAGATCCGCAAACGGATTTCAGCGCTGCCATTCGAGCCATTGCGGCCGGTCGAAGGGGGGCGGTTTCCATTCACCAAATGATTCACGGCATTTTGCCCAATCTGCCGGAGAAGGTTATTAAATCGGAGCAAATCGTTCAAAACGTTCATCAGGTGGTGAATGTGAGTTCCGTTGCCAGGCAGATCATGCCGATCAGTCAACCCAGGGAATTGGCGATTGGTCAGGAGTTGGAAAAAGGGTTCTCTGATGCGATGGCCCGTTCTGAAGCGGCTCGATGCCTTCGGTGCGGGCTCGTGTGTTATGAACATGCCAAACCGGTTGGTGTGACCAACACCGTGGCCTGATAGAAGGGCGAGAGAGTATATTGGTTTTGCATTATATTATGATGATATTTTGATTAATAATTTAGATAATCCCCGAAAAATAGACAATTACGGATATATGTTGCTTTAAATTGCCATAATAGCTAATAACCCCCCATAATTGAGGTTGCTATTTGACAAAAGGATAGGTATTTATCCAAATTCTTAATCTTGGTGGCGCCCTGGTGCTGGCGGGTGTTCAGCCAGCGTAGCTCAGTTGGTAGAGCTACTGATTTGTAATCAGTGGGTCGGGGGTTCGAGTCCCTTCGCTGGCTCCATGACAAAGAAAGCTAAAATAGGTGGGGTTCCCGAGCGGCCAAAGGGAACAGACTGTAAATCTGTCGGCGATGCCTTCGGAGGTTCGAATCCTCCCCCCACCACCAACCGGACTGAAAGTTAGCTGTAGGAGACACCCGGGAACGCACCGGGATCGTTTTGGGACTACACAACTTCCTGCAATGAAATTGCTTACGGCATTGATTGCGTGAAGGGTCGGCGCACTTGACGTGCGTGTATCGGCCGGTATAGACTCATATAATTTGTGGTGCCGAAGATTCGGGCGGGAGTAGCTCAATTGGTAGAGCGTCAGCCTTCCAAGCTGAATGTCGCGAGTTCGAGACTCGTCTCCCGCTCCATGTTATCAGGTATCAGATATTAAGACGGTTCCATTGCCTTCTTGAACATATAAGCCCACGTAGCTCAGTTGGTAGAGCGCTTCCTTGGTAAGGAAGAGGTCCACCGGTTCGACTCCGGTCGTGGGCTCCAGATGTTCGGGGGCAGGATTGTTGCGTTAAATCGGGAGGCGTCTCCACCTTTGACCATATTATACGAATTTAGAAGGCATTAAGGTTCCTAACAAAAGCAGGGGGGAATAAAACAATGGCGAAGAAGAAATTTGAGCGGACGAAGCCGCATGTCAACGTGGGAACGATTGGCCATATCGATCATGGGAAGACGACACTGACGGCGGCGATCACGAAGCACAACGGTCTGCGAGGTATGGCGGAGTTTGTGCCGTTTGATCAGATTGACAAAGCGCCGGAGGAGAAAGAGCGCGGGATTACAATAGCGACGGCCCATGTGGAGTATGAGACACCGAATCGGCATTATGCGCATGTGGACTGTCCGGGTCATGCGGACTACATTAAGAACATGATCACGGGAGCCGCGCAGATGGATGGCGCCATATTAGTGGTGGGAGCCGATGACGGACCGATGCCCCAGACGCGGGAACATATATTGCTGGCGCGTCAGGTGGGTGTTCCGCGGATTGTGGTATTTTTGAACAAGTGCGACATGGTGGATGATGAGGAGTTGATTGAGCTGGTGGAGCTGGAGCTTCGGGAACTGTTGGACAAGTATGAGTTTCCCGGGGACGATACACCGATCATACGGGGCAGTGCGTTAAAGGCGCTGGAGAGCGATGATCCTGACAGCGCGGAAGCCAAGTGCATATTTGACCTGATGGAAGCGATTGACTCGTTTATACCGGAGCCGGAGCGGGATATCGACAAGCCGTTTTTAATGCCGATAGAGGATGTGTTCAGTATATCGGGTAGAGGGACGGTAGTGACGGGCCGGGCAGAGCGAGGGATCATCAAAGTGGGTGATCAGGTTGAGATAGTGGGGATACGTCCGACGATCAAGACCGTGTGTACAGGGGTGGAGATGTTCCGTAAGCTGCTGGATGAGGGTCGAGCGGGAGACAATGTGGGGTTGTTGCTGCGGGGGACGAAGCGTGAGGAAGTGGAGCGTGGTCAGGTAGTGGCGAAGCCGGGCAGCATCACGCCGCACACGAAGTTCAAGGCGGAAGTCTATATATTGAGCAAGGAAGAGGGAGGCCGGCACACGCCGTTTTTTAACGGGTATCGGCCGCAGTTTTATTTCCGGACGACGGACGTAACCGGGAACCTAATGCTTCCCGAGGGCGTTGAGATGATCATGCCGGGAGACAATGTGGCGATTTCGGCCAGTTTGATTACGCCGATTGCCATGGAGAAGGAGTTGCGGTTTGCGATTCGCGAAGGCGGTCGTACGGTCGGTGCCGGTGTCGTCAGCGAAATCATCGAATAAAGGTGAAGGAGACGTTTCGTGAGAGTAATAGTCACCCTTGCATGTTCAGAATGCAAACGGAGAAACTACACAACTACCAAAAATAAGCGTACGACGCCCGATAAGCTGGAGTTTTCAAAGTATTGCCGCTTTTGCCGAAAGCATACGCCGCATAAGGAGACGAAATAGGGATCATGCTTGCCGGATGTACATGAGGGCTTCTCCGATCTACTTGTCAATGTTGGTGGCGGAGATCTTTTAGGCCAGTAGCTCTAATTGGTAGAGCACCGGACTCCAAATCCGGGTGTTGGGGGTTCGAATCCCTCCTGGCCTGCCAGTATACTTATATTAGGAAAGATCAGGGGAAGACGGCCGCGAGCGGCCAATATAAACGCAGCCGCGAACCCTCTGATCTTTTATTTTTAGGTGCGAAATGGGACGGTTATTAAAGAAAAAGACTGCATTCAGACCAAAGAAAAAAGAAAATGGTGCTGAAACGGTGGACGCCAGCCCGGTTGCGGATGAATCCTCAGCTAAAGGGAAGGTAGTTTTGGCTGTTCAGAAGCCGGTCAAAACACCGTTAAACTTTCCCGGTCGTAATTATACTGACAAGGCAATGCAGTTTTTACGGGAAGTCCGAGTTGAGTTGAAAAAGGTGGCGTGGCCGTCTCGAACTCAGGCCATTGGTTCAACGGTGGTCGTGATTGTACTCGTCATGATCCTATCCTTTTTCTTGGGGGCGGTGGACATCGGATTGTCCAGCCTGGTTCGGGTTGTGCTGCAATAAATATTAAGGAGAGCAATTTGTGGGACTCAAATGGTATATTGTCCATGTATATTCGGGGTTTGAAAATAAGGTAAAAGCGGCCCTCGAGGAGCGCATTGCGTTATCGAACCATGCCGATAAGTTTGGAGAAGTACTGGTGCCCACCGAGCAAGTAATGGAACTGGTAAAGGGTAAACGGAAAACATCATCCAGAAAATTTTATCCCGGATATATACTGGTTCAAATGGAGTTGAGTGATGACACATGGCATATCGTCAACAACACCGCTAAGGTAACAGGGTTTCTGGGCGGAAGGGAAAAGCCGACACCGATCACAGATGAAGAAGCGGAACAAATTCTGAATCGAATGGAGGCCGGCAAAAAGAAACCGATGCCCAAATATTCTTTTGAGATTGGCGACGATATCCGTGTCATCGACGGTCCGTTCACGAATTTTAACGGTACGGTAGAGGAAGTCAATCAGGAAAAGGGGAAAATCAAAGTACTGGTGAGCATTTTCGGCCGGGCAACGCCTGTTGAGCTGGATTTTGTTCAGGTCTCCCGATTGTAACTTCAAGGCGAAGATGATTTTCCGGTTATCCGACATCGCGCCGGATTACAAATTTATTTCAGCATCAGGAGTATAATAGGAAAATGGCGAAAAAGGTTATTGCACTGATAAAACTGCAGGTGCCTGCTGGTAAGGCAAACCCGTCCCCCCCCATTGGGCCCGCGCTGGGTCAGCATGGGGTGAATATTATGGACTTTTGCAAAACGTTTAACGCGCGCACTGCAAGTGAAGAGGGGATGATTATACCTGTTGTGATAACGGTATACCAAGACAGGACATTCACCTTTATCACAAAAACTCCGCCGGCTGCCGTGTTATTGAAAAAAGCGGCCAAGATTGCTAAGGGCGCGGCCGATCCGAAAAGGGATAAGGTTGGGAAAGTAACCCGGAAACAGGTTGAAGAAATTGCCGGCCTGAAGATGGTTGATCTGAATGCGAATGACCTGGAAGCCGCCTGTCTCATTATTGAGGGAACGGCCCGGAGCATGGGGATTGAGGTCGTTTAAGAAAAAAAAAGGAGCGAGTAGGTAACGATGCCGAAGCGGGGGAAAAAATACATAAAGTCCATTGAGAAATTCGATACCCGGAAGCGTTACGACTTTTTGGAAGGGGCTCGGATGGCTATTGAGTCATCATATGCCAAGTTTGATGAAACAGTTGATGTTGCCGTTAAACTTGGGGTTGATCCGAGACACGCCGATCAAATGGTGAGGGGTACGGTTATTTTACCGAACGGGCTTGGCAAGGTTATAAGGGTGCTTGTTTTTGCCAAGGGCGAAAAAGAAATCGAAGCGCAAGAAGCCGGCGCTGATTTTGTCGGTAACGATGATCTGGTCGAAAAAATTAAGGATGGCTGGTTCGGCTTTGATAAAGCCGTGGCGACGCCGGACATGATGGGAACGGTCGGTAAAATCGGACGATTGCTCGGGCCAAGAGGTCTGATGCCCAATGCCAAAACGGGTACTGTCACGTTTGATATCGGCAAAGTCGTCCAAGAGCTCAAGGCAGGAAAGATCGATTTCCGGGTGGAAAAAGCCGGAATCGTTCATGCGCCGATGGGGAAGGTTTCTTTCGGACCGGAAAAAATTATTGAGAATGTGACCGCGTTTATTGAAACGATCTCGAAATTAAAGCCGTCCTCAAGTAAGGGAACCTATTTGAAAAGCATCGCGATTTCAACGACGATGGGTCCCGGCTTCAAGGTCGATACGGCTTTTGTGAAAGAGCTGCTGAAGTAGAAAACAGCTTCAGGAATTTCACGGAGTTTCCGGAAGCGAACGCGCTTGATTGATGCAGGATGTTGTATTCCGACATCCGCTTGTTTTTCCAGGAATAGTTAATGCCGGCTTTAGGCCATACGGCGTATTGATGCGGTTATCAGCATTCATCGCATGAACCGGTATGGGTTAAAATCAATTATTTTAACTATATTAAATTTGTTGTCAAAGACCGTAGGTGTGTCCTTGCGGACGCCTAATCGGCTGTGCCGGCCTACCTAGACAGACTTGTAGGGTGAAATGTCCAACCTCCGGTTTTTACAGACACGGAAAGGAGGTGTAATAATAACGTGAAAATTGATCAAAAAAAAGCCATTACCGAAGAGCTTCATGAAAAGTTCGAAAAGGCCAAGGTGGTGATCGTCACTGACTACAAAGGGCTAAATGTGGCCGATATCAGTCAGCTTAGAAAAAAGCTCCGTGAAGCAGGCATCGAGTATCGAGTGGCCAAGAATACACTTCTTGCCAGGGCATCCAAAGATACAAGTGTGGAAGCCATCGCAGATGAATTCAAAGGGCCAAATGCTGTTGCGCTCAGCTTTAGCGATCCGGTTGCGCCGGCCAAGGTGCTGACCGAATTTATGAAAACGAATAACAAGCTAGAGATTCGGATCGGTGTTATTGATGGAAAAGTACTGAGCCTGGACGATATTAAGGCATTATCCGCGCTGCCGTCGCGAGAAGTGCTGCTGGCGCAGGTGCTTTCGGTGATGAATGCCGTACCGACGTCCTTTGTCAGGGTCCTTGCCGGCGTACCCGTGCAGTTCCTGAATGCACTTCAAGCTATTAAGGAAAAAAAAGAGGCGGCCTGAAAAGGACGATCTCACCCTAACCTAATTTATTGTTTGATAACGGCGAATCAAAAGCGCCGTTTTGTGTAAAAATGGAGGAAGATAAACATGGCGAGCATTACCAAAGAGGATGTGGTAGAATTTATAGCGAACATGACTGTGCTTGAATTATCTCAACTGGTCAAGGAAATGGAAGAAAAATTTGGTGTTTCCGCGGCGGCGCCTGTGGCGATGATGGCGGCCGGCCCTGCCGAAGCGGCTGCAGTCGTTGAAGAGAAGACCGAATTTGACGTGATTCTGGTAGCTGCCGGAGACAAGAAAATTAATGTCATTAAAGAGGTTCGCGCTATTACGGGGCTTGGTTTAAAAGATGCCAAGGATTTGGTGGACGGCGCGCCGAAGCCGGTAAAAGAAGGTATTCCCAAGGATGAGGCGCAAAAGATAAAAGAGCAGCTTGAAAGTGCCGGCGCACAGGTGGATATGAAATAAATCGCCGGCATTTTCGGTACACAGCGAACCCGAACGACTCAAGACAAACGGGAAACGATAGGGCAGGCGGCTGTACCGGGGAGGATTCAGGGCGCGGCTGTCGCCCGTCTGCTTGAAATAAATTGGAGGCGTTTAAATGGGATAAAAGGAAACATATCCGGTTATCCCATTTTCACGCTTTTCCGACCCCAATATGGAGATGCCATGTCGGTAAGGCCTTCGGCAAATAAGAGAATCAGAAAAAGTTTCGGAAAAATTCGGAAAATAGTTGAGATTCCAGACCTGATCGGAATGCAACGAGATTCCTACGCTCGATTTCTGCAAATCAACATTCCGCCTGAAAAGCGTCAAGATATCGGTCTTCAGGCCGTATTTAAGTCTGTTTTCCCCATAAAAGATTTTACAGGAAGCGCCTCCCTGGAGTTTGTTTCCTACCGGTTTGGCGAAGTAAAGCATGGGGTTGAGGAATGTATCAACCGCGGCATGACCTATGAGTTGCCCGTACGAATTACGGTTCGGCTGGTTGTTTACGATGTTGATAAGGAAACCGGCGTTTCCAATATTCGGGATATTAAGGAACAGGAAATTTATTTTGGCACGATTCCCCTGATGACCCGAAAAGGAACTTTTATCATCAACGGAACAGAGCGCGTTGTCGTCAGCCAGTTGCACCGGTCTTCGGGCGTTTTTTTTGACCACGACAAGGGCAAAACCCATTCCAGTGGAAAAATCATATATACTTCCAGAATCATACCGGTTCGCGGGTCATGGATCGACATGGAAATCGATCCGAAAGACATCGTGTACATTCGGATCGATCGGCGCAGAAAATTTCCCGTGACGTTGTTGTTCAAGGCGTTTGGTTATTCAACCGAAGATTTGCTGTCCTATTTTTACCAGAAAGAAAAAATTGTTATTATAGGAAAGGAAATCTTTAAGGCCTACAATGAGGATTTCTTAAAAGGGCAGCGGGCCAGTATGGACATTGTCCTGCCGGAAACCGGCGAGGTGCTGGTTAAAAAAGGGAGACATTTTACCCGCAGGGCCATTCGACAATTAAAAACATCCGGAGTTGAGCTGCTCCCCATTGATGTTGAAGAATTGATGGGAAAGGCGTTTTGCTCGGTCATTCTTCATCCTGAAACCGGCGAGGTGCTTCAACGGCCCAACGATCCATTGGATGAGAGCGTTCTGAAAAAATTCGATGAGATTGGCATCACGGAATTTGAAGTCTTATACAACGACGGGGTAGGCATCGGCGATTCCATTCGAAAAACCCTGCTGATGGATAAGGTCGAGAGCAAGGAAGATGCGCTCATAGAAATTTACAGACGGCTTCGTCCGGGGAATCCCGCTACACCGGAAGTGGCCCAGGAATTTGTAGATCACCTGTTTTTTAAATCCGCCTATTATGATTTATCCGGCGTCGGCCGACTTAAAATTAATTTGCGGTTGGGCTTGAACACCCCTATTCACGTTACCACCCTGAGAAAGGAAGATATTCTTCTTACCGCCAAAACTCTCGTGGAGCTTCGGGATACGCAAGGGATGGTGGATGATATCGATCATCTGGGTAACCGCCGGGTGCGTGCCGTCGGCGAACTGCTTGAGAACCATTATCGAATCGGGCTTGTAAGAATGGAGCGGGCAATTAAAGAGCGGATGAGTTTACAAGAAGTCGATGCGCTCATGCCCCACGATTTGATAAACCCCAAACCGGTGTCTGCGGTCGTTAAAGAATTTTTCGGAACGAGCCAGCTCAGCCAGTTTATGGATCAAACCAATCCGCTTTCCGAGACGACCCACAAACGCCGGTTGAGCGCATTGGGGCCGGGTGGGCTTACTCGAGAGCGGGCCGGGTTTGAGGTTCGGGATGTGCATCCGTCCCATTACGGCAGAATATGTCCCATCGAAACGCCGGAAGGTCCGAATATCGGCCTTATTGTTTCCTTGAGCACCTATGCGCGGGTAAATGATTACGGATTTATCGAAACACCCTATCGTGTGGTTAAAGACGCTGCTGTCACCGGGGAAGTAAAATTTTTAAGCGCATTTGAAGAAAAAGAGCATCCCATCGCGCAAGCCAATGCGCCGGTGGATGAAAGCAACAGATACGTGAACGCGTTGGTGACCTCCAGGGTGGCGGGCGAGTTTATGATGGTGGAGCGGGAGCTTATCGAATTGATGGACGTCTCACCGAACCAATTGGTGAGTGTTTCCGCTTCCCTGATTCCTTTTCTGGAAAATGATGACGCCAACCGTGCGCTGATGGGTTCCAATATGCAACGCCAGGCCGTGCCGCTGATGACCAGTGAAGCCCCCTTGGTGGGTACCGGTATCGAAGGGGTTGTGGCAAAGGATTCCGGGGTTACGGTTGTTGCGGATCACGATGCAACGGTAGAGGCTGTGGAGGCCTCCCGGATTGTGCTTCGCCTTGATGCCAAGCCGGATGACGGCCAGTCCGTGGTGGAGATTCATAACCTGCAGAAGTTTGTCCGGTCCAACCAAAACACCTGCTTTAACCATCGACCCATTGTTAAGAGAGGTCAAAGAGTTAAGGCGGGGGAAGTGATCAGTGATGGCCCGGCAACGGAACAAGGCGAATTGGCCCTTGGTAAAAACGTCATTGTCGCTTTTATGCCGTGGGGAGGCTATAATTTTGAAGACTCCATTCTGGTCAGTGAACGGTTGGTTCGGGACGGTGTCTATACCTCCGTTCATATCGAAGAATTCGAAATGGTGGCCAGGGACACAAAACTTGGAAAGGAAGAGATTACTCAAGACATTCCCAATGTGGGGGAAGAAGCCCTTAAAAACCTTGACGAGAGCGGAATTATTCGCTTGGGTGCGGAAGTCGGCCAGGGAGATATTCTGGTGGGAAAAGTAACACCCAAGGGTGAAACCCAGTTATCCCCCGAGGAAAAGCTTTTGCGCGCCATTTTCGGAGAGAAGGCTGGGGAGGTGAAAGATACCTCGCTTCGTGTTCCGCCGGGGGTGGAAGGCATTGTGATTGATGCCAAGGTCTTTGCGCGCCGCGGTGTGGACAAGGACGAGCGATCCAAAACAATTGAAGCAGAAGAGATCGCCCGAATGGAAAAAGATCGGGACGATAAAATAGCCGTTACCACGGAAGCATTTCGGGATCGCCTGGCGAAGCTTCTTTCCGGCCATGAAGCGATGTCGGCCATTCGCAAAGGAAAGAAAACCATTATATCAAAAGGGGATAAAATTGACCCCGCCATGTTGGCTGATGTCTCTTTGGCCCAAATCGAAGGGCTTATTTTGACCGATAGTGAGGTAACTCAGAAGGTAAATGATATTCTCGCGGCGTATCGCCGCCAGTGTGATTATTTTAGGGATGCGTTTGAAAAACAGATCAGCCGTTTTGAGAGAGGTGATGATTTGCCTCCGGGTGTTATCAAGATGGTCAAGGTGTATGTGGCCATGAAGCGAAAACTATCCGTAGGCGATAAAATGGCGGGTCGGCATGGGAACAAAGGTGTTGTCTCGCGGATATTGCCGGTTGAGGACATGCCCTATTTTGAAGACGGCAAACCCGTCGACATGGTTTTAAACCCGTTGGGCGTTCCTTCTCGTATGAACGTGGGGCAGATTCTCGAGATTCATCTGGGAAGGGTTGCAAAGGGGCTTGGTGACCAGATCAATGTCCTGCTGGAGGAAAAACAGAAAGAGGCCTTAAGGGAAAAAATGTTGCGCATATTCGATGCCCCGGCCGAAAAGGAGCAGATTCAGGGATTGGATGATGACATGCTCTGCGATCTAGCCGTCAAATATGTCAATGGGGTTCACATGGCGACGCCGGTTTTTGACGGTGCCAAGGAGGAGGAGGTTAAGGCGCTGCTTTCAGAAGCCAACTTGAGCAGGACTGGCCAAGCGACGCTTTATGATGGCCGAACCGGCGAGGCGTTTAATGAGAAGATCACCGTCGGTACCATGTATATGCTAAAGCTCCACCATTTAGTGGACGACAAGATTCATGCCCGATCCATCGGACCGTACTCCTTGGTGACCCAGCAACCGCTCGGCGGCAAGGCGCAATTCGGTGGTCAGCGATTAGGGGAAATGGAAGTATGGGCCATGGAGGCATATGGCGCTGCCAATGCGCTGCAAGAATTTCTGACGGTCAAATCGGATGACATGGCCGGCAGAACCCGGATGTATGAAAAGATCGTGAAAGGTCAAAACTCACTGGAGCCGGGCCTTCCCGAGTCTTTCCGTGTTCTTACAAAGGAATTGCAGAGTTTGGGCCTGGATGTGTCTCTATTACAGGGAGAGTCTTAATCCGGCAAAGATGGCACCTGTGCCGTTTAACGAGAACCTGTTGCCAAATCAAGCCGCCCCAAACCCGTTAACCCTGAAATAGGAAGAGATGATGGAAACAATTTACGATTTTTTTGCGAAACCGACGGATCCAAGACTATATACCGGCGTAAAGGTTGCGCTGGCCTCTTCGGCCCAGATTCGTGAATGGTCTCATGGGGAAATAAAAAAACCGGAAACGATTAACTACCGCACCTTCAAGCCCGAGCGGGATGGGCTGTTCTGCGCGAAAATATTTGGTCCGACCAAGGATTATGAATGTAATTGCGGCAAATACAAACGGATGAAGCACCGCGGTGTGATCTGTGAGAAATGTGGCGTGGAGGTGATTCAGTCTAAGGTTCGCCGGGAGCGCATGGGGCATATTGAGCTGGCCACGCCGGTATCCCATATATGGTTTTTAAAGAGTCTTCCCAGCAAGATTGGAAATTTACTCGATTTGACGCTGAAGAATATGGAGAAGGTGCTTTATTTTGACTCCTATATTGTGATTGACCCCAAGGAAACCACGCTGACCAAAGGGCAGCTTCTTTCCGATGATAAATACCGTGAAGCCATTGAAACCTTCGGCGCAAAATTTGAGGCCGGCATCGGGGCCGAGGCGGTATATAAGCTGCTTGAAGAGCTGAACCTGGAGGAAATTTACAAGCAGTTAAAATCTGAAATTCGCTCCACCGGTTCCACAACCAAACGTCAAAAACTGGCTAAACGGCTGAAAATAGTGGATGCGTTTCGAAGAAGCGGCATCAACCCGGTCTGGATGATCATGGATGTGATTCCGGTGTTGCCACCCGATTTGAGACCGTTGGTGCCGCTGGAGGGGGGACGGTTTGCCACTTCGGATTTAAATGATTTATACCGCCGAGTAATCAATCGGAACAACCGGCTTAGACGGCTTATTGATCTAAAAGCCCCTGACATTATTGTTCGAAATGAAAAACGGATGCTTCAGGAGGCCGTGGACGTCCTGTTCGATAACGGCCGGCACGGCCGGGTTGTCACCGGCACCAACAAACGCCCGCTTAAATCTCTAAGTGACACATTAAAGGGGAAGCAAGGACGGTTTCGCCAGAATTTGCTGGGGAAGCGCGTCGATTATTCTGGAAGAACCGTCATTACGGTTGGACCGAACTTGCGGCTTCACCAATGCGGGTTGCCCAAAAAAATGGCTCTGGAGCTCTTTAAGCCGTTTGTTTATTATCGATTGGAACGAAAAGGGCTGGTATCAACGATTAAAAGCGCCAAAAAGATGGTGGAAAGAGAAGTGCCTGAAGTCTGGGACACACTGGACGAGGTGGTTAAGGAGTATCCCGTGATGCTCAACCGCGCTCCGACACTGCATCGGTTGGGCGTTCAGGCGTTTGAGCCGACCCTGATTGAAGGAAAGGCCATTCAGCTTCATCCTTTGGTTTGTACGGCGTTCAATGCGGATTTTGACGGGGATCAGATGGCCGTGCATATTCCGCTTTCCGTGGAGGCACAGATCGAGGCGCGGGTGCTGATGCTTTCGAGCAACAATATTTTGTCGCCTGCAAACGGATCGCCGATTATTGTGCCGAGTCAGGATATCGTTTTGGGTATCTACTATATGACCAAGATATTCAAGGGGGCCAAGGGTGAAGGTCGGTTGTTTTCCGGGCCGGAAGAAGTGCGTTGCGCCTATGACGCCGGTGTCATCGATCTGCATGCGGAAATAATCGTTCGTATAGAAGGTAAACGGGTTCATACCACGGTCGGGCGTATTCTGCTCGGTGATATCATGCCCGATGATTCGGTGCTGGTATTACGGCATATCATGGTATCCGATCATGCTACCGCTGAAGAAGTCAAAAAGAAACTGCGAACCGGGATGGCGTTTGAAGAGCTGGTTGATACCTATTCCCAGAGTTTGGACAAGGAAAATAACGGCATGCTGGGTCGGGTGCGGGCCGATGAGTTTAAACGGGTGTTCAATGCGGGCGAGAAGGTGGCGAGTGCCTTGTTTAATCTTGATGTCGGTCAGTTCAGCGATATTATCGTAGAGCAAGGCAGGTATCATCTGTTTGAAGTCGTCGAGAAGCAAAAGGAAGTACCGTTTGAAAAGATCAACATGGTCCAGAACAAAAAGTCGCTTCGGGAATTGATTGATTATGTGTATCGGCATCTGGGACCCAAGGCCACGGTCATTCTTTCGGACCGGCTAAAAGATATCGGATATCGGTATTCGACTATCGGCGGGCTTTCCATATCGATAGACGCGATGATCATTCCCAAGTCCAAATGGGGGATTCTCAAGAAAGCCGAGGAGCAGGTCACCGAAATCGGGCGTCAATACACGGAAGGCCTTATTACCCAGGGCGAAAAATATAATAAGGTCGTCGACATCTGGGCCAAGGCCACAGATGATATTGCCAATGAAATGATGGACGCCATGAAGGCTTCGCCCGAGCTTGATGAAGACGGGCAAATGAAAGTCGACCGGGCCGGAAATCCGGTGATTCGCGAAGCATTCAACCCGATTTTTATGATGGCTGATTCCGGCGCCCGCGGCAGCAAGGACCAAATGCGACAGCTGGCGGGCATGCGGGGGTTGATGGCCAAGCCGTCGGGTGAAATTATTGAGACACCGATTACGGCTAATTTCCGAGAAGGATTATCCGTGCTTCAATATTTTATTTCGACACATGGCGCGCGAAAAGGCCTTGCCGATACGGCGCTTAAAACCGCCAACTCCGGGTATCTGACCCGGCGTTTGGCCGATGTTGCGCAGGATTGCACCGTGATGGAGGTCGATTGTGGCACCATGATGGGTGTTGAAGTTGAACCCCTGATGGAGGGTGGTGAAGTCATTCAGGAAATCGGCGAGAGAGTCCTTGGCCGGACGGCCTTGGAGGATATACTTGATCCGTTTACCGATGAAGTTCTGGTGCCTAGCGGACAGGAAATTGACGAGGCTGCGGCGGAAAAGATTGAATCTGCCGGTATTTCAATTGTGAAGATCCGTTCGGTATTGACTTGCCGAACGCGCTTTGGCGTTTGTGCCAAGTGCTACGGTCGGGATCTGGCGCATGGCCAACGGGTCGAGATCGGTCAGGCGGTTGGTATTTTGGCGGCACAATCCATTGGCGAGCCCGGCACTCAGTTGACCATGCGGACCTTTCACATTGGTGGTACGGCCAGCCGGCGGGTCGAACAGGCCGATACGCGCGCTCGGGTGGACGGCACGATCAAGTTGGATGAGAACCTCAAAGTGGTTCGAAACGCTGAAAATCAGACCATTGTTATGAACCGTAGGGGCGGGGAGTTTTCGATTGTCGGTAGTACTGGCCGGGAAAGAGAGCGTCTTCCGATCATCTACGGAGCGCATTTGGTGGTTCAAGACGGCCAGGAGGTAAAACCCGGGGATATTCTGGCCACTTGGGACCCGTTTACCACCCCCATCATCACGGAAGTGCCGGGAACCGTAAAATTTGGGGATATCGTCCCCCAAAAAACGATGCAGGAAAAAGTGGATCCGGTTACCGGAAAATCGAGCCGGACCATTATCGAATCTAAAATAGGAGATGTCCGGCCACGTATTTCCATTAAAGATGCGGCCGGGAAAACGGCAAAACTGACCGGCGGTTCCGGGCTGGCGCGCTATATTCTGCCCACGGATGCTATTTTGCTGGTGGAGGAAGGTGATACGGTGAAGGCTGGGGATATTATCGCGAAGCTGCCGCGTGCCACCACCAAAACCAAGGATATTACCGGTGGTCTTCCGCGAGTGGCGGAGCTTTTTGAAGTTAGAAAGCCCAAAGAGGCTTCAATCCTCAGCGAGATTGATGGCTATGTTTCCATTTCCAAGGGTACCAAGAAGGGGAAACAGAAAGTAACGGTTACCCCGGTGGGTGTCGGAGAAAAAAAAGAGTACCTCGTACCCCGCGGCAAGCATATTAATGTGTATGAAGGGGACTATGTTCGCGCGGGTGAAGCGATCATCGGCGGTTCGGCCAATCCTCAGGATATTTTAAATATCAAGGGGGAAGTGGCCCTGGCGAGGTACCTTGTGAACGAAGTGCAGGAAGTCTACCGTCTTCAGGGGGTTCGCATTAACGACAAACACATCGAGGTGATTGTTCGGCAGATGATGCGACGGGTAAAAATTACCGACGTGGGGGATACGGATTTTATTCTTGAGGAACAAGTGGACCGTACAAGGTTTGAAGAGGCGAATCAATTGGTTATAGATAATGGTGATAAACCCGCGATGGCCGAGTCTTTGATTCTTGGTATTACCAAGGCTTCTTTGAGTACGGATAGCTTCATTTCAGCGGCGTCGTTTCAGGAAACGACCAAAGTGCTTACGGATGCGAGCATCGCCGGGGCCGTGGATTATCTGCGTGGGCTGAAGGAAAACGTAATTATGGGCCGATTGATACCAGCCGGGACTGGGTTGCCTGCCTACGGATCAATTGATGTTGAGACGGTTTAGCTCCTCTTTAGCACTTCACGTGCTTGGGCTGAAAAGAACAGGGATTCACCGAGTTTCTACCTGCTTTCGGGCGCGCGAACGACAGCGTGGCAGGCATGGGACAGTACTATAGGGGGTTGATAAAGGATGACCGTTTTAAAATATTTATATAAAGTGCTTGACAATAATAGCCTATCTGTATACTAATGCGGTTTTTGTCAAGATGTGAACTTTGCGTTTGGATTATCGTCATTAAGGGGAAAAAATGCCGACCATCAACCAGTTAGTCAGGAAAGGTAGAAAACGAGTCCAACAGAAGACCACCACGCCGGTGCTGAAGGGCGCGCCGCAGAAACGAGGGGTATGCACACGCGTGTATACCTCAACACCGAAAAAGCCGAATTCGGCGCTTAGAAAGGTGGCCAGGGTAAGATTGACGACCGGGATCGAAGTGACGGCATACATCCCCGGTATAGGCCATAACCTTCAGGAGCATTCGGTGGTTTTGGTTAGAGGCGGCCGCGTGAAGGATCTTCCCGGCGTTCGATATCATATCGTTCGAGGGACGCTCGATAGCCTTGGTGTGGAAGATCGGAAACAGGGCCGCAGTAAATATGGGGCCAAGAAGCCTAAATAAATAATCGTAACACATATCCTTCTAAACTGTAACTTAAGTGAAATGGTGTGATCTATGCCGAGAAGAAGAGAAGTTCCAGAGCGGCCCGTAATTCCGGATGCCAAATACAGCAGCAAGCTGGTTGCAAAGTTTATCAATTCCATCATGCGGGATGGTAAAAAGAGCACGGCTGAAGCAATTTTATATGGCGCATTCAACATTATAAAAGATAAGACAAAGGAAGAACCGCTCAAGATCTTTGAGAAAGCCCTGGACAATGTCAAACCGGTGATAGAGGTTAAGTCACGGCGAGTGGGGGGATCAACCTATCAGGTGCCGACTGAAATTCGTCAATCGCGTAGGATGGCATTAGGTATTCGATGGATTATCAATTACTCAAAGGGGCGCTCGGAACGGGATATGGCAAGCAAGCTGGCCGGTGAATTGATGGATGCCGCCAATATGAGGGGCACATCGGTTAAAAAGCGAGAAGATACCCATAAAATGGCAGAAGCCAATAAGGCTTTTGCGCATTTCCGCTGGTAACGACAAGCGAGGGGCTTCGAAGAGAAGACATCTAATGGCGTGCCCCTTTAAATTGGAGGAATAAAACAATGGCGAAGAAGAAATTTGAGCGGACGAAGCCGCATGTCAACGTGGGAACGATTGGCCATATCGATCATGGGAAGACGACACTGACGGCGGCGATCACGAAGCACAACGGTCTGCGAGGTATGGCGGAGTTTGTGCCGTTTGATCAGATTGACAAAGCGCCGGAGGAGAAAGAGCGCGGGATTACAATAGCGACGGCCCATGTGGAGTATGAGACACCGAATCGGCATTATGCGCATGTGGACTGTCCGGGTCATGCGGACTACATTAAGAACATGATCACGGGAGCCGCGCAGATGGATGGCGCCATATTAGTGGTGGGAGCCGATGACGGACCGATGCCCCAGACGCGGGAACATATATTGCTGGCGCGTCAGGTGGGTGTTCCGCGGATTGTGGTATTTTTGAACAAGTGCGACATGGTGGATGATGAGGAGTTGATTGAGCTGGTGGAGCTGGAGCTTCGGGAACTGTTGGACAAGTATGAGTTTCCCGGGGACGATACACCGATCATACGGGGCAGTGCGTTAAAGGCGCTGGAGAGCGATGATCCTGACAGCGCGGAAGCCAAGTGCATATTTGACCTGATGGAAGCGATTGACTCGTTTATACCGGAGCCGGAGCGGGATATCGACAAGCCGTTTTTAATGCCGATAGAGGATGTGTTCAGTATATCGGGTAGAGGGACGGTAGTGACGGGCCGGGCAGAGCGAGGGATCATCAAAGTGGGTGATCAGGTTGAGATAGTGGGGATACGTCCGACGATCAAGACCGTGTGTACAGGGGTGGAGATGTTCCGTAAGCTGCTGGATGAGGGTCGAGCGGGAGACAATGTGGGGTTGTTGCTGCGGGGGACGAAGCGTGAGGAAGTGGAGCGTGGTCAGGTAGTGGCGAAGCCGGGCAGCATCACGCCGCACACGAAGTTCAAGGCGGAAGTCTATATATTGAGCAAGGAAGAGGGAGGCCGGCACACGCCGTTTTTTAACGGGTATCGGCCGCAGTTTTATTTCCGGACGACGGACGTAACCGGGAACCTAATGCTTCCCGAGGGCGTTGAGATGATCATGCCGGGAGACAATGTGGCGATTTCGGCCAGTCTGATTACGCCGATTGCCATGGAGAAGGAGTTGCGGTTTGCGATTCGCGAAGGCGGTCGTACGGTCGGCGCCGGTGTCGTCAGCGAAATCATCGAGTAGAGGGAAAGCAGGCAACCATGAAAATGAACACAAAAATTCGGATTCGGCTCAAGGCTTACGATCATAAGCTCTTGGATCAATCTGCTTCGGATATAGTCGATACGGCCCGAAAAACCGGTGCCAAAGTGGTCGGCCCGATTCCACTTCCGACGGTTATCAATAAATATTGTATCCTACGATCACCGCATGTGAATAAAAAATCGAGGGAGCAGTTTGAAATGCGCACCTATAAACGGCTCTTGGATATTCAGGATCCTACCCAGCAGACAGTTGATGCACTGATGAAATTGGATCTGTCACCGGGTGTGGATGTTGAAATTAAACTGTAGCATAGGAACCTGAAAGCCATGTGTAAAGGAATAATAGGCAAAAAGCTTGGGATGATGGGTGTCTTTTCCACCGAGGGCACCTTTGTGCCGGTGACGGTGGTGAAGCTCGGGCCGTGCGTGGTGACGCAAATTAAAACCATTGCCAAAGACGGATATAATTCGCTTCAAGTCGGATTCGGTGAAAAAAAAGCCAAAAATATTACCAAACCGCTCAAAGGCCATTTCGGAAAAAGTGGTGACGGTCTATTTGAAGTGACACGCGAGTTTCCGGTGGATGACCCGGATAGCTATCAGCTGGGCCAAGTGATCTCGCCCGAAATATTTAAAATCGGGGAAAAGGTCGATGTTGTAGGTAATACAAAGGGGCGAGGGTTTTCCGGCGTTATCAAAAGGCATGGATTCGGCGGTGGTCGTGTTACTCATGGGAGTCACAGCAAGCGGATTCCGGGATCAATCGGTTGCAGCGCTTGGCCTTCAAAGGTTGTCAAAGGGAAAAAAATGCCCGGACAATACGGGAACGAGCGAAAGACGGTTCGAAATGTCGTTATCGTGGATATTCGCCCGGATGACAATATTGTTCTGATCAAGGGGGCATTGCCCGGTAGCCGGTCCGGTCTTGTGATGGTAAAAAAGGTTAAATATTAAAATTAATTGGGTCTTCCATATGGGAATCGTACTAAGGCGGACTGGGGAATGATCGTTGCGACTTGGTGGATTGAAGCAAGACCAGAATAACACTTTGAAAAAAAGCGGGAAAATTATGGCTGTCATAGATGTAGTCAACCAAAAAGGGGAGAAGGTTTCCCAGGTAGATCTTTCTGACCAAATTTTCAGCGTTCCGGTAAAGGGAAGCGTTCTGCACGAGGTGGTCAAGATGCAGCTGGCAAACCGGCGCGCAGGCACCCACGCGGTAAAGCACCGGAGCGATGTGACCGGCAGTACGCGCAAGCTTTTCCGTCAGAAAGGGACCGGCCGGGCTAGACGCGGCGATATCAAGTCTCCGGTGCTCAGAGGCGGTGGATCGATATTTGGACCGGATCCACGCTCCTATACTTACAAAGTGCCCAAAAAAGTTAGACGGTTGGCGCTGAAGATGGCATTGAGCAGCAAGCTGATCGAAAATAAATTGGTGGTGCTGGACGGCTTTTTTCTGGAAGAGGTCAAAACCAAGCGTTTTGTGGAAGTTCAAAAAGCGCTGAATCTGGGCAAGGCGCTCTTTTTGACGGATCAACCCAATGAACATCTGGATAGATCTTCTAGAAATATTCAGGGGGTCAAGGTTTTGGAAACCGAAGGTATCAACGTTTACGACATTTTGGCCCATGACAGTCTGGTAATCATTCAGTCCGCTGTTTCGGCTATTGAAGGGAGGCTCTCATGACGCCCTATGATATCATTAAACGGCCGATGATTACGGAAAAATCGACGCTTCAAAAGGAATCGAACAACCAGGTGTGTTTTGAAGTGGATCGCAGGGCAAACCGGGTTGAAATCAGGCATGCCGTTGAAAAATTATTCAATGTTAAAGTCGCGACTGTTCGAACGATACAAGTAAAGGGTAAGGTAAAACAGCGGGGGCGAATTGTCGGTAAGCGCAGGGACTGGAAGAAGGCAAATGTGAAGTTGATGCCCGGCGAGCGAATCGAATTCTTTGAAGGTGTATAACGTTAAAGCGTGTCGTGGGCGCGTATTGTACGGATGCCGGTGAAGCCGGATCAAGGCACTAGCGAGAGAGGCGAAGATGGCAGTTAAGAAAGTAAAAGCAACTTCCCCGGGACGACGGTTCCAGGCGTTTTCTACGAATGACGAAATAACAAAAAAAACGCCTGAAAAAAGCCTGTTAACACGGATAAAAAAGACCGGTGGCCGCAATGTGAACGGCCGAATCACCAGCAGGCATAAGGGCGGCGGTCATAAAAGACATTACCGATTGATCGATTTCAAGCGGGACAAGAGCGGCATTCCGGCCAAAGTGGCGGCCATAGAATACGATCCGAACAGAACAGCCCGCATTGCATTGCTGCATTACGTTGATGGCGAAAAAAGATATATTCTGGCGCCGCTGAAGCTTGAAGTCGGCCATACTATCATGTCTGGCCCCGAGGCGGATATTAAACCCGGAAATGCGCTTCCGCTGCGTAATATTCCACTGGGAACCCATATTCATAATATTGAGTTGCGAGCGGGTGCGGGCGGGCAGATTGTTCGGAGTGCGGGTGGTTTTGCGCAGCTGATGGCAAAGGAAGACAATTATGCGATGGTGAAGCTGCCTTCCGGTGAGGTTCGAAAAGTCTTACTTGCCTGCAGAGCGACCATCGGTCAACTTGGAAATCTGATGCATGAGAATGTTTCTCTTGGCAAGGCAGGGAGAAAACGTTGGCTGGGTAACCGTCCGAAAGTTCGAGGGGTTGCGATGAACCCGGTGGACCATCCGATGGGGGGTGGTGAAGGAAGATCTTCGGGTGGCAGGCATCCATGCAGCCCTTGGGGCATGCCGTCAAAAGGCTTTCGCACGCGAAAGAATAAGCGAACGGATAAGTTTATTGTAACCAGAAGAAAGAAGTAAAAAACCAGCCGGATTGATGGTGGCGGCGATGGTGCAGCAGCCAAGGAAATACGAATAGAAGGCGAAATCAGGAGAAAATATGCCACGGTCGTTAAAAAAAGGTCCTTATATTGAGCCCAAACTGATGGGAAAAGTGGTTACCGCACAGGAGAGTCGGTCTAATCGGGTGATTAAAACCTGGTCCAGACGCTCTACGGTTGTTCCGGAGATGGTGGGCATCACGCTGGCCGTTCATAACGGAAAAAAGTTCGTGCCGGTGTTCGTATCGGAAAATATGGTCGGGCACAAACTGGGCGAATTTTCTCCGACTCGGACGTTTTATGGACATGCCGGCGATAAAAAAACCAAAATTAAGAAGTAAATTGGAGATTGGAGAATGTCTGGTATGGAGGTAAGAGCCGTATTAAGATATGCCCGCATCTCACCGCAAAAAGTACGTATGCTGGTTGGGGGGATCAAGGGATTGCCGGTTGAAACGGGTCTGCAGAAAGTCAAGTTTATGCCGCAAAAAAGTGCCAGAATATTGGAGAAGATTATTACCAGTGCGGTGGCGAATGCCGATCAAAAACCCGGTGTTGATGTGGATTCCCTGGTTATAAGAAACATTACGGCGGATCAGGGGCCAATGTTGAAGCGATTCACGGCAAGAGCGCGCGGAAGGGGAAGCCGCATTCTAAAGCGGACGAGTCATATCGCCGTCACTTTATCGGACGAAAAGGTGTTATAAAGGAGGAAGCAGTTTGGGCCAGAAAGTAAATCCGATTGGAATGAGATTAGGTATTGTCAAAACCTGGGAATCCCGGTGGTATTCTGATAAGAATTACTCGGATTATATCCTTGAAGACTTCAATATTCGAAAATTTTTAAAAGAAAAACTCTACCATGCCGGTGTTTCCAGGATAGAGATAGAAAGATCCGCCAAACGGATTCGGCTCAGAATTTTTACAGCCAGACCCGGGATCGTGATCGGTAAAAAAGGGTCCGAAATCGAGCAACTCAAAAAGGACATCGAGAAGACGATTACACAGGAAGTTTCCATCGATATTCAGGAAGTCAGAAAACCTGAGGTGGATGCCCAATTAATGGCTGAAAGTGTTGCCATGCAAATTACACGTCGTGTGGCGTTTCGGCGTGCTATGAAACGAGGGGTGACAAGCGCGATGCGTTTCGGGGCTCAAGGCGTGAAGATTATATGCGCCGGTCGGTTGGGCGGGGCTGAAATGGCCCGTACGGAATGGTATAAGGAAGGAAGAGTGCCGCTGCACACCCTTCGGGCTGATATCGATTATGGATTTACCGAGGCGCGAACCACCTATGGGATCATCGGGGTAAAGGTGTTTATTTTTAAGGGTGAAATTTTAAAGAAAAATGAGACGGAACTGAGCGCGCAATCGCCGATAGGAGTATAAGGACATGCTGAGTCCAAAGAGGGTAAAATTCCGAAAACAACAGCGGGGCAAAATGAGAGGTGCGGCCACCCGCGGCGCCAACCTTAATTTTGGCGATTTCGGATTGCAGGTAATTGAATGCGGGTATATCAGCTCGAAACAAATCGAGGCTGCCCGTGTCGCTATGACGCGCCATGTTAAAAGGGGCGGAAAAATGTGGATTCGTATTTTTCCGGATAAACCGATTACCAAAAAGCCCGCGGAAGTCAGAATGGGCAAGGGGAAAGGGCCTCCTGAGGGGTGGGTGGCCGTTGTTCGCCCAGGTCGAATCCTCTATGAAATGGAAGGTGTTGACCGTGAAATGGCAAAAGAAGCGCTTCGGCTTGCCGCACACAAACTTCCATTGAAGACTAGGTTTATAGAGAGGAGCGAAGGGTAATGAAGGCTATTGAACTCAAGGAAATGAGCCTTGATGAGATATCGCGCAAAGAACTCGATCTAACGCAGGAATTGTTTAATTTACGATTTCAGCACGGTACCGGACAGTTAGAGAATACCTCGAAATTACAATCGGTTAAACGCGAAATCGCCAGGGTCAAGACCATTATCCGACAAAAAGAAATTCAACCGTAATCAAACAATTAGTGAGCGCCATGAAAATAAGAGGAATGAAAAGACAGCTGACCGGAGTCGTTGTCAGCGACAAAATGGAAAAGACCATTGTCGTTAAAATTGAACGGTTGGTCAAACATCGTCTGTACCAAAAATATATTAAAAGGCGAGTCCAATTTGCTGCTCATGATGAGAACAACACTTGCAAGATCGGGGATAAGGTTATCATCACCGAATCGAGGCCTTTGAGCAAAACCAAGAAATGGCGCGTCAGTCAGATAATTGAAAAAGCTGTTTGATGGAAAAGGAATGCAAATAAAATGATTCAGGCAGAGACCAGATTGACAGTGGCTGATAATTCCGGCGCGAAAATACTGAGTTGCATTAAAGTGCTCGGTGGCTCCCGGAGGAGGTATGCCAGTATCGGCGACATTATCGTCGTATCGGTGAAAGAAGCGATACCGAATGCAAAGGTGAAAAAAGGTGACGTACTCAAAGCGGTTGTGGTGCGCACCAAAAAGGCGATTCGTCGTCCGGATGGGTCATTCATTCGGTTTGATGATAACTCGGCGGTGGTGATAAATCAAAACCGGGAGCCGATTGGAACGCGTATTTTCGGGCCGGTCGCAAGAGAGCTAAGGGCCAAGCGGTTTATGAAAATTATTTCCTTGGCGCCGGAAGTCATTTAGGCGAATGCTGCCATGCGGAGAAGTGAATTATGCTGATAAATAAAGTGCGCGTAAAAAAGGATGACAAGGTTAAAATTATTGCCGGCAAGGACAAGGGGAAAATTGGTAAGGTCCTAAAGACCGATCGTAAAAAAGCCCGTGTGCTTGTTGAAAATATTAATAAGGTAAAACGCCACACACGACCCAATGCGCAAAACCGTCAGGGGGGTATTGTCGAGCGAGAAGCGCCGATTGATTTATCCAATGTGATGCTCTTGTGCAATAAATGCATGGCGCCGGCTCGTGTCAAAATGCAGATACTGGAAGACGGCAAAAAAATGCGGATCTGCCGGAAATGCGCTGAACAACTCGACGCATAAGGCACGGAGCCGGAGGAGTGTTATGTCGCAGTTAAGAGAAATATATTGTAATGAGATAGCCCCCAAATTGACCGAGACCTTTGGGTATAAAAACGTCATGCAGGTCCCGAGGCTTGAGAAAATCGTGTTGAACATGGGGCTTGGTGAGGCTATTCAAAATGTCAAACTTCTGGAATCAGCCGTTGAGGAATTGAGTACGATTGCCGGGCAGAAAGCCGTGATTACCCGGGCCAGAAAATCCATTGCGGCGTTTAAATTGAGGGAAGGGATGCCCATCGGCTGCCGAGTGACGCTTCGTCGGGACCGTATGTACGATTTCTTCTATAAACTGGTCAATATTGCCTTAGCCCGTGTGCGAGACTTCAAAGGAATTTCGGGAAAGGCGATGGACGGCAATGGCAATTATTCACTGGGCATTAAGGAACATATTATCTTTCCCGAGATTGACTACGATAAAATTGATAAGATCAAAGGTCTTAATATTACGATTGTAACATCCGCAAAGACCGATGAAGAAGGCAAGCAACTGCTAAAACTGCTCGGGATGCCGTTTCGAAATTAAATCGGCGCGAAGGGTATCGTTGGTTCGACGGTTACAAGGAGGATAGTTTGGCTAAAAAATCGCTTCAGAACAAAGCCCAGGCAGAACCGAAATTCAAGGTTCGGGGATACAACCGGTGCCCCATGTGCGGCAGACCCAGGGCGTATATGCGGAAATTTGGTATCTGTCGAATCTGTTTTCGAGATTTGGCATCACATGGAAGACTCCCCGGTGTTATTAAGTCCAGTTGGTAATTACTTTGGAGCTTTCCACCATTAAAGTGCAGTATTAACAAACAGCGAATTCAAAGTACGGAGAATACGATGTCAATGAGTGATCCGATCGCCGATATGCTAACCAGGATCAGAAACGGCGGAAAAGCGAAATTCAACAGTGTTGAAATTCCTGGGGCGAAAATTAAGGTAGAGCTTGCGAAGTTGATGAAAAACGAAGGGTATATTCGTAATTACAAATTCGTGAAAGACAACAAGCAAGGCATTCTGAAGGTGTACCTTAAATATGGCGAGGATCAGCGTCATGCGATTTTCGGTATTCAGCGTATCAGCAAGCCGAGTCGCAGAGTGTATTTTAAGGGCAAAGACATCAAGCCGGTTTTAGATGGTATGGGCGTTGCTGTTATATCGACCTCAAAAGGCATCATGACCGACAAACAGGCACGTAAGCAGAACGTCGGTGGTGAAGTCCTTTGTAAAATCTGGTAATAGAGGAGTTTCTAATGTCTCGAATAGGCAAACTGCCGATTCCGATACCTGAAAAGGCAAAAATTGAGTTCAAGGATGGTATGGTAACAGTCAAGGGTGAAAAAGGAACCTTGCATCGTGCCATTCACCCGGGGGTGGATCTACAGATCGACAACGGCGTGCTCAAGGTGATTCCGGTTACTAAAGGGCGAGAGGCCAGTGCGCTTCAAGGGCTTGTTCGAAGTCTGGTGGCAAATATGGTGACTGGCGTTTCTTCCGGATTTCAGCGGGTATTGGAAATTAACGGCATCGGGTACCGGGCCGAAGTCAGCGGCAATGTCATCAATCTTAACCTTGGCTATTCTCATCCGATCGGTTTTCAACTTCCGGAAGGGATTTCCGCTGAAGTTGAAAAAAATACGGTGATCAAACTTTCCGGAATTGATCGTGAGCAGCTTGGACAGACGGCTGCTTCCATCAGAAAGTTACGGCCGCCCGAACCCTATAAAGGGAAGGGGATTAAGTACGCTGAGGAGCATATTAATCGCAAAGCCGGCAAGACGGGCACCAAATAACTGCATTGTTTTCGGCTATATTGAATGGCCGCTGGGCGGAAAAAATAAACCGATGGACGTGGAAATTAAGCCACTGAACGGATACGGAAGGCATTTTAGCCATTTTAGCAGTACGGGGATAACAAGATGAAAACGGCAAACAAAAAAGAACTGTCTCATAATAAACGCAAGCTGCGGGTTCGCAAAAAAGTGTTCGGAACCGCTTCCCGTCCGCGGCTAAGTGTTTTTAGAAGTATAAAACATATTTATGCTCAGATTATTGATGATACGACGGGCAATACGCTGGCTGCCTCCGCCAGCACTGAAAAGACAATTCTTGGGGACGACAGTCTTACGGGCAAAAGCAACGTTGCAAAGGCTGTCGGTATGTTGGTTGCAAGACGGGCCAAAGAAAAAGGTATTGCCAAGGTCGTCTTTGATCGAAATGGATTTCTTTATCACGGACGGGTTAAGGCGGTTTCGGATGGTGCCAGGGAAGCAGGATTGGACTTTTAGGCAATTCACAGGGTAAAGGAGGCATGGCCTTGTTTAAGCAGGAAAGAGAAGATAATCAGCTTATTGATAAAGTGGTTCATATCAACCGAGTTGCCAAAGTTGTAAAAGGCGGTCGGCGATTTAGTTTTAGTGCGATTGTGGTGGTAGGTGACGGCGACGGCTCCGTTGGATTTGGACTCGGGAAAGCGGGTGAGGTTCCTGAGGCCATTCGAAAAGGGGTTGAAAAGGCAAAGAAGACCATGATTAAAGTGCCTTTGATCGAGGGAACGATTCCATTTGAGGCGATCGGCAGGTTCGGCGCCGGTAAGGTGTTGCTCAAGCCCGCCAGCAAAGGAACCGGTGTGATAGCGGGCGGTGCCGTAAGGGCGGTACTTGAGGCCGTCGGCATTCAAAATGTTCTTACAAAATGTATGGGAACCCATAATCCGCACAACGTCGTAAAAGCGACTATTGAGGGGCTCTCGCAACTTCAGAGCAAAGAGCAAGTGGCGGAACGCCGCGGTAAAACAGTCGATGAACTCTAATCAGGAAATAGAAGCATGGCGAAAACCTTAAAAATAAAAATGGTCAAGAGCATGATTGGCCGCCCGGAAAAACAAAGGAAAATTCTTCGTGGCCTGGGGTTGAGAAAAATCAGCCAAGAGGTTGAATGCGAGGCTAATCCCGCTGTAATTGGGATGATTCAGGCCGTAAAGCATCTTGTTACTGCCGAGGAGAAGTAAGAATGAAGCTAAATGAGATAGCTCCGGAAAAGGGAGCAAATCGCGGCCGGAAAAGACTGGGGCGTGGTGTAGGATCCGGTGCCGGAAAAACGGCTGCTCGGGGCACCAAGGGGCAAAAAAGCCGCTCCGGTGGAGGCGTGAGACCCGGATTTGAAGGTGGGCAAATGCCGATTCATCGGCGGCTGCCGAAAAGAGGGTTCACCAATATTTTTAAAAAGAATATTATTACCATCAATATCAGAGATCTTCTAAAATTTGAAAGCGGAAGCAGAATTGATTCGGCCGCGCTCATGGCGGCAGGATTGGTAAAGGGGCAATTCGACGGCATTAAGCTTTTGGGACAAGGCGAGATCGATTTTCCCGTTACGATTCAGGTTAACCAGGTGAGCAAGAACGCCGGCCAAAAAATCACGGCTGCCGGCGGAAGTGTCGAGGAAATATAATATGGTATCTGGTGGATTCCAGAATATTTTCAAAATCCCGGAATTGAAAAGAAGGGTTCTTTACACGCTGGGTCTTCTGATCGTTTACCGGATTGGTGTCCATGTTCCCACACCCGGCATTGACAGTAAAGCACTTGCTGAGCTTTTTGCGAGAGCTTCCGGAACGATCCTTGGTTTGTTCAATATGTTTTCCGGCGGTGCATTGGAACGCCTCTCCGTGTTTGCTTTGGGGATTATGCCTTACATTAGCGCCTCGATTATCCTTCAGTTGATGACGGTGGTGATTCCTTATCTGGAACGATTGTCCAAAGAGGGGGAGCAGGGGAGAAAGAAAATTACCCAGTATACCCGCTATGGGACTGTTGTCCTTAGTGTGATTCAGGGTTTCGGGATCAGCGTCGGTCTGGAGCAGATGGGGACGGTAATTAATCCCGGATGGACTTTTCGCTTGATGACCGTCATAACACTAACTGCCGGTACAGCCTTTATTATGTGGCTCGGCGAACAGATAACTGAGCGGGGCATCGGAAACGGGATTTCGCTAATTATTTTTGCCGGGATAATTTGCGCCATTCCTAGCGCCATCGGGAATACGGTGCGGCTACTAAGCGCTGGAGAGATCGGGATTTTTCTCGTCATTCTTTTGCTGGTGTTGATGATTGCCGTCCTTGGTTTCATAATATTTGTGGAACAGGGGCAACGACGAATTCCCGTTCAGTATGCCAAGCGCGTAGTGGGAAGGCGGATGTACGGAGGGCAGAGCACACATTTGCCGCTTAAAATTAACACCTCCGGCGTTATCCCACCTATTTTCGCTTCTTCAATTATGATGTTTCCTGCGACAGCGGCTAGTTTTATTACGATTCCCTGGTTAAAAACGGCTGCAGATGCGCTTTCTCCGGGACACATCGCATATAATTTGATATATGTCGGGCTTATCTTTTTCTTTTGTTATTTTTATACCGCCGTTACCTTTAACCCGGAAAACGTGGCGGATAATTTGAAAAAACATGGCGGGTTTATTCCCGGTATTCGTCCTGGAAAACGGACTGCTGATTATATTGACCGGGTGCTAACCCGTATCACTCTTGGCGGAGCCATTTACGTATCTGCCATATGTGTGCTGCCCACCATCTTAATTAGTAAGTTTGACGTACCGTTCTATTACGGCGGAACTTCTCTTCTGATAGTGGTCGGTGTTGCTATAGATACCATCGCGCAGATGGAATCTCACATGCTATCGAGACATTATGATGGATTTTTGAAAAAAAGCGGTGCTAGAGTGCGGGGGCGCCGCTAGTCGTCCTGAAAAAGACAGGAAAGGTCATGCATGGCGAAAGATGAGCCCATTAAGGTTGAAGGCGTCGTTTTGGAGACTTTGCCCAACGCGATGTTTAAAGTGGAATTGGAAAATAAACACCAGGTTTTGGCGCATATTTCCGGGAAAATGAGAATGCATTTTATCAAAATACTTCCCGGGGACAAGGTGACGATGGAGCTTTCGCCGTATGATCTTTCACGCGGCCGGATTGTTTACCGATCGAAATAAGAAAAGAAATAAAGGCAGCAGATGGAATCCGTGCGCCATCATCACACACTGTGCTGCAACAGAGAAATATAAGGAGTTGAACCCATGAAAGTCAGAGCATCTGTAAAAAAAATTTGCAGCAAATGCAAGGTAATACGACGAAAAGGGGTTATCCGTGTCATATGCGAAAACAAACGGCACAAACAGCGACAAGGATAGTTTTTAATAGGAGGAACAAGTGGCAAGAATCGCGGGCGTAGATTTACCCAATCGAAAACGCATTGAGATCGGGCTCACCTATATTTACGGTATTGGACGATCATCTTCTCAGAAGATACTCGAAAGCCTCAATATAGATCCGAATACCAAAACCGATCAGTTGACACAGGATGAAATCAACAATATTCGTAAGGCGATCGACAGCGAGCATAAGGTGGAAGGCGAACTCAGGAGCGAAGTATCCATGAACATAAAGAGGCTCATGGATCTTGGATGCTACCGCGGCCTAAGACACCGAAAATCGCTACCCGTTAATGGTCAGCGTACCAAGACCAACGCCCGAACTCGAAAAGGCCCCAGACGCGCAGCGGTTAAGAAAAAAGGTGCCGTTAAGAAGTAGTTTATAACCGGAGACAGGACCGGAGACAGGATTAAGATACATGGCTAAAAGAACCCGGACGAAAAAAAAAGAAAAGAAAAATATTCACAGTGGCGTTGTTCACATTCAGTCAACATTTAACAACACCATTATCACGATTACCGATCCCGCCGGAAACGTGGTTTCCTGGTCCAGCTCCGGTGTTCAGGGGTTTAAAGGGTCCAGAAAGAGCACACCTTTTGCCGCTCAACTCGCTGCGGAAGATGCATCTAAAAAGGCGATGGAACACGGTATGAAAAATGTTGAGGTGTTTGTAAAAGGGCCGGGTTCTGGGCGTGAGTCCGCTTTACGCGCCTTGCAGGCTGTCGGATTTACGGTGACAGCTATTCGGGATGTTACGCCGATTCCCCATAATGGATGCCGGCCGCCCAAGAGACGTAGGGTTTAAGCTTGCATTAACTGCAAAGCAACAGTTGATGAGCCAAAACTGAAAATAAGGAGGAAGATTTGGCACGATATACAGGTTCGGTTTGCCGGCTCTGCCGACGTGAAAACCTAAAACTTTTTTTAAAGGGCGACCGATGCTACTCGGATAAATGCGCGTTTGATCGGCGTAGCTACGCCCCCGGACAACATGGCCAGAATAGACGCGGGAAAATATCCGATTATGGTATACAGCTTCGGGAGAAACAAAAAGTAAAAAGGATGTATGGGCTTTCGGAGAAACAATTCCACCTTCTCTTCGAAAAAGCGGATAGAATGAAGGGCGTTACCGGCACAAACCTGTTGGTATTACTGGAAGAACGTTTGGATAATGTGGTTTATCGTATGGGGTTTGTAAACTCCCGGACTCAAGGGAGACACTTTGTGCGACATAATCACTTCCTCGTAAATGGTAAAAAAGTAAATATTCCGTCATATCGTGTCAAAGTCGGTGATATGGTTGAAGTTCGGGAAAAAAGCAAAAAAATGAAAGCAATTAATGAGTCGCTCGAGGCTGTCGTTCGGCGAGGGCTCCCGCAGTGGTTTGAAATTGAAAAAGAGAAGTATTCCGGTGTTATCAAGGCAGCACCGGTTCGTGAAGATTTCACTATGCCGATTCAAGAACAGTTGATTGTAGAGCTTTATTCGAAATAATGTTGACCGGACGGAAACGGATAGCAAAAGATCGAAAATTCACAAAGCGTGTGTTGTAGTGTAGCGCTTCTCTTCATCTACAGTTTCAAAGAATCCGGAGAATAGCCCATGTCAACGAATGATCTAATTTATAAAAACTGGCAGTCTATTATCAAGCCGGAAAAAGTCCAGGTTACCAGCTCCTCTAATTATGGGAAGTTTGTTTGTGAACCGCTGGAGAGGGGATTTGGTATTACCATTGGGAACGCTCTTCGCCGGATCATTCTGTCCTCTTTGTATGGTGCAGCCATTGTGTCGGTGAAATTTGAAAATGTGATGCACGAATTTAGCGTGATTGACGGTGTTCTTGAAGATGTATCCGAAATCATATTAAATCTTAAAGAGGTTCGATTGAAAGTCACCGACACCGAACCCAAGGTGCTTCATTTGGATATTTCGCGTGAAGGGATTGTGACGGCTCGGGATATAACGAGCGATGATGGCAGGTGTGATATTTTAAATCCCGAACAAAAAATTGCTACTCTGGGGGCGGACGCGCGATTGCAAATGACCATGATTGCGCATATTGGTAAAGGGTATAGACTCGCTGAAGACAATAAGGACGAAGAAGCGCCTATCGGAACGATTCCGATTGATGCGGTTTTTTCGCCGATTAAGAGAGTAAACTATGTTGTCGGCAATGCACGGGTCGGGCAGAAGACGGATTATGACAAGCTGACCCTTGAGGTTTGGACCGATGGCAGTATTCATCCTGAAAATGCTGTTGCCTATGCCAGTAAAATTCTTAAAGAGCAGATGAGCATTTTTATTAATTTTGATGAAGAGCGCGAGCCTGAAAAGATAAAACGAGAAAGAAACGCGGAATCCTCGAACTTCAACGAAAACCTGTATCGAAGCGTGGAGGAGCTGGAACTGTCCGTGAGGAGTGCCAATTGTTTGAAAAATGCGGACATACATAAAATATATCAGCTGGTCAGCAAGACGGAACCCGAGATGCTGAAAACCAAAAATTTTGGCCGAAAATCGCTTAATGAGATTAAGGAGGTGTTAAGTGATATGGGACTTGGCCTTGGGATGAAGCTTGACGGGTTCGATCCGCCAGAGGACGATACCGAAGAAGGAGAATAATTGATTCCATGAGACACTGCAAAATAGCTTTAAAAATTGGGAGAAGTAGCAGCCACAGGAACGCCATGTTCCGAAATATGGTCACTTCCCTTTTGAAACATGACAAGATACGAACCACCGATGTGAAGGCGAAAGAGATCAGGCGATGGGCGGACCATGTGATCACGCTGGCAAAGAAGGGCGATCTTCACGCTCGACGTCAGGCCCTGGCGATTGTGATGGAAAAAAATGTGGTTCATAAATTGTTCGAAGAAGCTGGAGAGCGATTTTCCGGTTCTGCAGGGGGATATACGCGGATTGTTAAAATCGGTCGAAGGGCTGGTGATGCCGCACCCATGTCTTTGATTGAATTGGTGGCAAAACCATCAGGGAAAGCCGAAAAGAAGGGCGTGACGGCAAAAGAGGAAAAGGAGAAAGAACTTAAGGCGCCTACCGCTCCTGCAGAGAAAGAAGCCGTTCACCAAAGTGCTAAGCAGGAAAATATGGAAACAGGCGTTTCCGGCGACATTAAAGCATCTGCTGAGGATTTGAAAGCCGATGCCGGTGACGCGCCGATAAAAAACGACTAAAAAATTTATGTCTGATATTTAAAAGCCCCTTTTTTAAAAAGGGGTTTTTTTTTACAAGCCTTGGCTTCTTTCAAGCGATACCGCCGGCGCTTTTTGTCCCTTCATATCGTAAAGGCGTTTGTCCGCTGCACGCAGCAGCGAATCTGCATCTTTAATATTGGGCTCTTCCGAAGAGGCGATACCGAAACTGATGCTGACAGGAACGCTTTTTCCATTCACTTCCAAAGGGCTTTCAGCCAGAAATGATTCGATTCTAAGCATCAGACTTTCTGCTTTTTCTGCAGTTGTTTCCGGCAGAATTAGCACGAATTCATCACCGGCGAATCGGGCCACTACGTCGGAATTTCGAAACAGTTGCGTCAGGCAGTTTGCGAAATGCTGGAGCAACAGATCCCCTACCTGATGCCCCAGATTATCATTTACACGCTTAAAATCATTAAGGTCCAGGAAAACGATCGAAAGAGAAGCGTGATAGCGTTTAGCACGAAAAAATTCTCTTTTTAAAATGGATTCCATGACTCGGCGGTTTAAAAGACCCGTCAGTGGGTCATGAAAAGCGAGGTAAACGAGTTTTTCATGGGCGGTCACATTGGCAAGACAAAGGGAGACCTTCAATGCGAGTCTTTCCAGAAGGCTGGTGTCAATGCCGGGTGCATAGCGGGTGACTGAAAAGTCGGCCTGATTAAGACTGCCGATGATAACGCCATCCAACGTGATCGGCGCTATGGCCATGGAGCCAACCAGAAAATTTCTGCTTTCCGGAAAAAGACTTGCAAACCGCATTAAATCGGAATTTATCAATAACGGCACACAGTCCGTCGGTACCAGCGAATGAAAGGTTTTCTTATTAACAATTCGAACACTGGATTTTAAAAGATCCGAATCACCCAAAGCATGGATCAGTTCAGGGACTTCACTGTTTTCTATCAGTGCGAGCCAGACGTAGGGGATCTGGAATTTTTCTCTGATCTCGGTTAATAGCACCTCAAAGAGGTCGGCGAAGTTCAAAATGGATAAAACCCGGGTCTCGATTTCGTGAAATTTTCGAGCGATTACCTCGTTTTCTTCGACTAGTTTTAAAAGGGATTCGATATCATTCATGAGCAAACTGATCCTGGTGTAATGCAAATGCATGGCAGGCGGATAAGATGGTGTTAAAATATGAACAATTTATTTTTTCCTGTCAAGAAAGTTCAGCGCTTCGTTTTACGATGGCGTTGACTTTTTTATGTTATTGTGAAATTTTAGCACTGATATGGGGTGGGCCAAGGCTCGTGAACACGCTTTCTGCGTGGGTGACGTTGGGAATGGAAAATGTTGTTCGGCGAGGGGGCGCATGACATGCTGAACGCTGTAGAAGATGTTTCAATCATAACGTTGAAGCCGATGTGCCGGCTCGAATCAAAGTTATATAGGCTATATAAGGGGGTGCGGATTTGCAATGAAGCTGTCTGAGGTGAGTGATATATTGAATGCCGATGTGCTCGTGGGTAATGAACATATGGATCGGGTCGTAGTCGGTGCCGGCAGCGCTGACTTAATGGAAGATGTGCTTGCGGCTGTGGCTAAGGATGCTTTGCTGATGACTGGCGTTATTTCTGAAGAAGTTATTCGGGCGTCCAAAGTGATTGGCGTGAGCGCGGTTGTTTTCGTTCGGGGAAAGCGGCCGACGCCGAGTATGCTGACACTGGCCAAAACGTACGATCTGCCGGTGTTACTAACACGCGAATCCCTATTTGTAGCCAGCGGTCGACTATATATGAATGGCATGAGGGGCCTGGATGGGGCCTGGTAAAAGAAAACGTGATTGGCTCCGATGACCTATCTAATGGTATTCGGTCGTTAATTTGAAAACGGCTTTGTCGTTTTCTGACTCAACAGAAAGGCGTTTTATTTGGCTACTGAAGAAGGCATTGTGGTTCGGACGTTAAATAATCTGGCATGGGTTAAAACTCAGCGCAGTTCCGCTTGTGAGTCCTGCGGGTCAAGAGATGCCTGCCAAGGCTCCGGCGGCGGCAAGGAAATGGAAGTCGAGGTTTTAAACAGTATTGGTGCCATTTCCGGGGACAGGGTCCAGATAGGTTTTGACACCGGAAAGTTGATGGGGATCTCATTTTTCCTTTATATTTTCCCTATTATATTGCTGATTGTCGGTGCGGTATTGGGCCAGAAATTTTCATCATCTTTCCATATCAGTGAAGCAGCGGGCTCGGCACTGGGTGGTTTTGGATTTTTCGGGTTGGCGTTTTTGATCGTTCGGTGGGGCAGTGGGGCGTTTTTGAAAAAAAATGAATATCAGCCGAAAATCAGCAAAATCGTCCATAAAGCCGCTTCTGCCGATAGTGCCTTGCGGGATTAATCCTACCCTTATCACCTGGCGGCGTATTTCGATGCTTTTTCCCCATGCTCAAAATGGACTTGTTCATTGATCCGTCATGGATATAGGTGCGCAAGCCTGGCGGCTGACACTCCGGCGGAAAACAGAGCAGAAAGCAACCAGTTTCGCAGCGTACAGTAGAAGATGCCTTCCGTTTCCCATCGCCGCGCGGAGGTGAGGACGCAAGCGGGAAGGATTGTGATTTTCATTCCCTGTGTTTTGATGCGACGCATCAGCGCAACATCTTCCATAATGGGAATCTCGGGGTAGCCGCCGAGATTATGGAAGACGGCTTTTTTGATAAAGATGGCCTGATCCCCATAAGGAATGCGGGTGAGCCGAGTTCGTGCACGAACTGTTGCTTCGATTAACCGGAAACGCTTTTTTTCCCCGTCGATGCCCAGGTTAAAAGCGCCGCCGGCAATATGGGGTTTTCTCGCTGCGGAACAGATAGCTTCCAGAGCGTTGTAGGGTAACAAGGTGTCGGCGTGCAGAAACAGCAGTATGTTGCCGGTGGCCATCATTGCACCACAGTTCATTTGGGCGCCGCGGCCTTTGGGCCCGATTATTTTTTTTATTCGGGGTTCCGAGACGGCATGCAGCGTGTTGCCGCCGCTCTGGCCGTCTACAACAATTATTTCTATATATTCTGAGTTGTTGATGCTTGTGAGATGTGACAGCGTTCGTTGGATCGTTTTCTCTTCCCGATACACTGGCATTATCACTGAAATTTTAGGAACCATGGCTGGGGGTTTTCACAAAAAACGTCATGAATAGAAATTCCAAAAACCGGAAAATCGTATTCGATTATGGTTGAGCAGTATCTGAAAACTTGCGCTAATGTCAATCGATATAGTCAACGGGCCAGGGCAATCGCATGTGCCCCATAGCCCGCTTCAGCCTTGAGAAAAATCGGATTCCAGCTGCGGCAAACTCACGCGGAACGCGTTCAAACAGTGCCGCAGCTTCCATCCGATCCCCTCAAGGCTTTCACTCCCGGCGGTTTATTTCCACATGCGATTGCCTTGGTCAACGGGCTTTTTTTCTTGACTAATTTAGTGTCTCAATAATAAAGGTGTTAAGTAAATAAATGGGATTCATAAAATAATGTTAAGCGCGCTTACGTAACGACACTGGCCTTGACACCGATTTGAGGAGGAACGCCGATGGGATTAGGGAATAAGTTGAATGCAAAAGAATTTGTCATTCTTGCCGAAATGGAACCTCCCAAAGGGACTAATGCCGCACGGATGGTTGAAAGCGTCCTTCGGGTAAAAGGGGCTGTGGATGCATTTGTGGTTCCCGAAATGAGCAATGCCGTCATGCGGATGAGCGCCTTGGGTGCGGCTATGATATTGCAGCACAAGGGGGTTGAAACCATTATGCAGGTTTGTTGCCGGGACCGAAACCGGTTAGCGCTGCAGGCGGATCTTTTGGCAGCTTCTGCCGCGGGCATTACCCATCTCATGGCGGTGCAGGGTGAGGCGCCGAGTTATGGTGATCATCACCAAGCCCGCGCCGTTTATGATATCGAATTATTGGAATTGCTCCATGTCGTCGCTAAACTCCAATCCGGCAAAGATATGGCCGGAATCGAGTTGGACGGCGCGCCGATTTTTACGGTGGGGGCAATGGTTAACGCCGGACTTAAAGGCCAGCCTCTCGAACGGGAACTTGCGGATATGAAGCTTAAAATTGATGCTGGTGCCAACTTTTTCATCATTCCCCCTGTTTTTGAAGTTGAAGCTGTTCAACCCTTCATGTCACAGGTTTCTGGCTTGAATGTTCGCGTTATTCCGACGGTATTGCTGCTAAAATCCATGGGGATGGCCCGGTATGTACAACGTCATTTGCCCCATGTGCATATCCCGGATAGTGTGATTCAGCGGATAACGAAAGCACCGGATAAGGCCCGGGAATGTATCCATATCGCAGCGGAAACGGTTTTGACCCTTAAGTCGGCTGGGTTTTCAGGAGTGATGCTTTCGACGATTGGATGGGAACATCGCCTGCCCGAGATAATCGCGGCCATGGCATAGCGGTCGACTCGCGTTTTCCTGCCGTTGGTTTTGGCGGGAACTGTTTTAATGGCTTTTATTATGCATCCCAGTTTACCGGCTTCCCAGCATTCCAGCATCCGGCTTTGCCGGATTAGGCTATGAAATGAAGAGATTGATCCCACTCATAAGTCCCGTTCTCATTTTTGAAAAAGATGCTGACTGGCAACAGGTGCTGTCCGAAGCCCTTGCCGGGGACTATGATCTGATTTTTCGAGATGATAAAGATGCGAAGGTGGCAATCCAATCGGAGCAATTCCAGGTTATACTTCTTGACCTTCTCTCTGCCTCAAGTGGTGTGTTTCAGTTGCTGCGCTGGATGAAATTGACCGTGCCGGATATTCCCGTTATTATTACCAGCCAATCGGAGACTGCGGAATTGGTGGTTAAGGCGATCAAGCAGGGGGCGTTTGATTTTGTCGTGAAGCCGTTTAGCTCCGCACGGATTCGCCATGTGGTGAAACAGGCGTTGCTTGATCGCAATTTTAAAAATGAAATAAACTACCTGCGGCATGAACAGGATGTCATATACAACTTTGACCATGTGGTGGCCGAATCCCCCAACATGAAGGCTATTCTTGATACCCTTCGAAAGTTTGCGCAGACCGATACCACCCTTCTGATGACTGGAGAGACGGGAACTGGAAAGAGCTTTTTATCCGGCACGATTCATTTCAACAGTCATCGAAAAGATCGACCATTTATAAAGGTAAATTGTGCCAATATTCCGGAGACGCTTCTGGAAAGCGAATTGTTCGGTCACGAAAAGGGTGCGTTTACCGGCGCGGATAAGCAGCGCGTCGGGCGGTTCGAACAGGCACATGGCGGGACACTTTTTTTGGATGAAATCGGTGAAATGAGTATGTCGCTCCAGGCCAAGTTGTTGCGCGTACTGGAGGAAAAAGCATTTGAGCGGGTTGGGGGAAACCGAACGATACGGTCTGATGTGCGTGTGATCGCGGCAACGAACCGTGATTTGGAATCCATGATAGGGTCGGGTAGGTTCAGAGAAGATCTTTATTACCGTATCAATGTGCTTTCCGTTCGGTTACCACCGCTTCGAGAACGGCCGTTGTGTGTAGAGCCTCTGGCGGCGGCACTGCTTTCAAAATTTAGTCGATCGCTTGGAAAACGGATTGACGGGTTTTTGCCGGATGTCCTTGCATCAATGAAAGAACGCGCATGGCCCGGAAATATTCGACAGCTGGCCAATGCGATAGAGCGCGCGGCCATCCTTGCCGATAGTTTTTTCATCACCCAAGAGAGTTTACCCGCAGCTGAACCGCTGGAACGCGTCAGGCAGGCTTCTGCTTCGGAGCCGGTGAACGTTTCTTCGGCGAGCCCCTCCCTGGCTATGCAGGAAAAGGAGGCCATTGTCAAAGTATTGGAAGAATGCCTGTGGATTCAAAAAGAGGCGGCTAAATATCTTGGTATCAGCCCCCGCGCTTTAAATTATAAGATTAACAAATATGCTATTCGCCACCCTCGGTGGCGCAAGCACAGGGAATGATATTGTTTTATTATTTCCTATGCCTAAGCGGCACTGGCGGTTGCGCTGCTAAGCGCAATGGTGGTGAAAATCCGATGCGAATGCCTCTGTCTGCCATATAAAATCAGAGGGCTCTAAGTCACCGGTCATTGTAACGGTCTTTGCTGCCCCTTTAAAATTGACGGCAAGCCGACATTGCTTGTGAATAGACCAACCGCTGTGTGTTACGGCCATTTTCCCAACCATTTTAAAAAGCGCATTTTTAAATGCAGCCGGCATTTGTTGATCTAAAACCCATGTTTCCAAATCACCCTCAACTGTTACATCGAATAGGGGCGGATTATTCACCCCTTCAAGCCGCTTGACGGATATGTCGACACTGCCGAAAGGTGTTCGCGTATGGATTTGCCGTCGGCCGTCTATGTGTTGCTGGGTAGACAATACCAAATAGGGGATTGAAAGTGGTATGATTTCCATAAAACCTCCGAATACTCATGATACCTCATCAGGCCTGAACAGTGCTTTTTTATTACACAGCAATTTTAATGCCAACTGCAACTTTTTCCTGGCCCCCGTCGGTTATCCTGACATATTCCGGCTGTAACAAAAAAGGCGAGCCAGGGGATTTTGGCTGAATTGAGCGAATTTTTTTCGAAAAGGGGGGCTGAAGTGATTTGAATTACGAAATGGTAAGTAATTTTCATTTAGATGGGACGGCAGCCCTTCTCGGGAGAGCCTAATAAACTTCAATTTTGATTCGTTTTCAGGGGGGCTTCAATCGGCAATTGACAACGTGTCATGCATTGTGCTGAACTAAGGCCGTTTAATTTTGGGAAACCAGTATTTCCTCAAATTTGTCTTGTCTTATTTGTTTTTCACGTGTGTGGGGCTGTGCAAAATTAGTTGCCGGTGCTCCTGTTTGTGAAATTAGGAGGGTTTAAATGCGTCTAAGAACGAAGCTGCTATGCCTAATGGCGATATCGTTATGGGTGTTTTCTGCATGTGCGTCCAAGGATGAGAAAAAGGCTGCGCATTTGCAGAACGGATCGCAATACCTTGAAAAAGGTGAATATAAGAATGCCGAGCTGGAATTTAAAAATGCGCTCCAGATAGATCCGAAACTGACCGATGCGCATAGACTGCTCGGCGAGACCTATCTCAAGCTCGGAAAAGCGCAGGAGGCATATAATGCCTTTTCCGAGGTTGAAAGGCTTGCGCCCGACGACATGGATGCGCAGCTTAAATTGGCGACTTTTCTTATTTTGGGGAAAAAGCCCGATGACGCATCGAAAAAGATAGCGCATATTCTCAAAACGGCGCCGAATAACATCGAGGCGCTTTTGCTTCAGGCCGGAATAAAAGAGCAGGCGGGCGCTCTGGGCGAAGCGGCAACCATTTACCGGCAGGTTCTTCAAATCAATGAAAAGCAGGCGACAGCTTATCTCGGGTTGGCCCGGGTTATGGTACGGCAGGAAAATACGTCCGGTGCCGAGGCGTTGCTAACGAAAGCCATTGCTATCATTCCGGATGCTGTCGAGTTGCGCTTATCCCTGTTCAACTTATATCGAATGCAAAAGGCGTTTGATCAGTGCGAGACGGTTATTGCGACTGCGATCGCAGATCATCCAGGAAATATAGACCTTTATGTTATACAGGCGGAATTGCTGACCCGGCGTAAAAAATGGGATGCTGCGGAAGCCGCTTTGCTCAAAGCCGTGGCGCTCGGCGGAGATTCGATAAGCCCGTTTATCATTATCGCGAAATTTTATGACCAGACCAATCAGGCGGATAAAGCGCTGGACATGTATCATCGGGCGCTTTCGAAAAAACCGGATGACATGCGTGTTAAAAATGCCCTTGCCGAGCATTACCTGAGACACCGGGAGATCGAGAAGGCGGGGCGCACGCTTGAAGAGATTTTGATCAACAATCAAAATTATTTTCCGGCGCTTATGCTGAAAAGTGAATTGCTGATTGTGAAAAGTGATTTTAAAGAGGCCATTTCGCTTCTGAGTCGATTGGCAACTGAAGAACCCAAAGCCGCAGCTATTCGTTACCTCAAGGGGTTGGCCCATTTTGGTGCCAAGGACCTTTCGGAAGCCAAGATCGCGCTTTCAAAAGCCATTGAATTAGCACCGAACCATTTTAAGGCAAAACTATTGTTGGGTGATATTCATTACCGGGAGCGTGATTTTGATTTGGCGCAACAGCAATGCCGGGAGGTATTAAATACATGGCCCAATCAATTCCAGGCCAAATTATTGCTTGGGAACATTCATTTGGCGAAAAAGGAGTTGGCGGAAGCGAAATCCCTTTTTGAAGAGATAGTTGCAAAAGATCCAGGGAATCCGATTGGATATGCCAGACTTGGGGCCGTTTATCGGCTTGACGGAAAATCGAAGGAGGCGATGCGTCAGTTTGAAAAAGCCTTGTCTCTTAACCCGAAGCTGATGGATGTACTGGCCAATATCGTGGCGTTACACGTTGAAAAGCATGAGATTGAAAAAGCATTATCCAGATGTGATGCGCAGATGGAGAAGGTGGGCGATGAGCCGACGATTCAAGCGGTGATCTACAGTATGAAAGGGGAGCTGTTTCTGCGAAGTCGCAATGCGGACGCCGCGGAGAATGCTTATTTGAAGGCATTGGAAAAAGGTCCGAATTATATGGGACCGTATTTTTCCTTGGCGCGGCTGTATCTTTCCGAAAAAAAAGCCGACAAAGCGATTGCGCAATATGAAGCTGGCTTGCAGAAAAATCCCCGGCAAGCCGGTTTGAATCTGATGATGGGAACGATTTATGACGCGAGAAAAGAATTCGATTTATCGGAAAAACATTACAGGGCCGAGCTTGAGATTAATCCGAATTCGGTTCCTGCTATGAATAATCTGTCATACCTGCTGGCGGAAAAACAAGAGAGCTTGGATGAAGCCTTGAAATTGGCGCAGGCCGCAAAGGAGAAGGCCCCTGGTGATCCGCGAATCATGGACACGCTCGGATGGATTTATTACCAGAAGGGATTGTACGATAGCGCGATTCAAGAATTCAGTGACAGTCTGGAGCGTATGCCGGAGAGTGCCTCCGTAAAATATCACCTCGGACTTTCATATCTTCGAAAGGGGGATATCTCTCGGGCCAAAACCGAGCTGGAAAACGCGTTGAAATTAGATAATGACTTTGCGGGTGCGGCGGATGCACGAAAGAAGTTGGCAGACCTATGATATGAAATACTTACCTTTTAAACTGCTGGTGCTCTGTATTTTGTTGCCGGCTGTGCTGACGGGTATTTCCATTCAGGCGCTGGAAAGCTATCTCACCTATCGGTATGCCAAAGATATTGAGAATATCTACATCGGTGATATGACGCTGCTGCTGGATGGTTCCCGTCAACTCAGGGATGTTGTCAATACAAACATCAGCCGATATCTTGAACAGAAGGCATTGCCTTTCTGGGCCGCTGAAACTGAGGTGCTCGTTTCATCCAAGGCGGGCACCATCCTATATCCGCCTGTTTTTATGGGGGTGGAGACCTCCATTCTTCCCAAGGACAATTTGACCATCGCAAGAGAGAACTATGCCCTTATCAATGAGGGTATGGTGGTTGCGGTTAATGTGCGTTTGGGGATTGACGGCCTCATTTCCTGGATTATTTTCACGTTCTTTATTTTAATTGCCGTCGCGGTGCTATATCGGTTTTACCGTACCGGCATCAAAAGGGCGGGAGATGAGGAAAATCAAAAAAATCAGACGATCGAGATGCTTAAAGCCAAGGAGGAGATGCTTGGCAGTGAGCTTGATTCGCTGGTGAACGAACGCGTGAGTATCTCGGCCGAGCTGGAACGAATGAAAGCCGTGCTGAGTTCGGAAAAGGAGAAAGCCTCTCACCAGGAAGCGCAACTGTTTGATGAAATTGTCGCCCTTGATTCAAAACTTAAGGACATTACGGCGCATCAAGCGCAGCAGCTGAAGGAAATTGAAGCCCTCAGGGAAAAAATAAGCGACTATGAAGCGGAGCTTAAGAAAGAAGAGCGTCAAAAGACGAAAGAGGCGGACTCGATTGCCAAGCGATTTAGGGTGATTTATAAAAACCTCATAATCCATGATCGCGCGATTGATGGATTTGTTGGCCTTTCGGAGGATATGCGGATCAAGGCGGAGGAGGTGATTCACCGGTTAAACGATGAGCCCGAACAAGTGGTCATCAAACGAAAAGTGTTTATCAGGAAAGGGCGTGAAACCGTACTTGAAGTCCTGTTTTCCTATAACGGGCGGCTGTATTTCAGAAGAACAAAAAGCCAGGAGATTGAAATTCTCATCATCGGCACCAAAAATACACAAGTAAAGGACCTTGAATATATTGACCATGTGACCCGAAAGTCGATCATGGATCCCTCCTAACGGCATTCCCTCTTATTTCAAATCCCGCGTTTGGCATCACCACCGGCAGGCTGTAGAGAATTAAGACGCACCTGTGGGGAAACACATCACCCCCCATCGTTTGTTGTAATCATATGATAACAATACACTAATTAAAGAATTTCCCATTCCGCCAGCTGGAAAAACCAACCTGTTGCTGAATTATACTACAGTGATCGGATCCGCGACCAAAGGATGCTAAAAGGGTTCGCAATAATGTTTATGCTTATAATTACAATAGGTTTAAAATTGTTTGGGTATAACTTATGAGTTTGGCATTTGTCTTGCTGATTATAGAGCTAACATTACAACAATACCAACAAAGGAGAAAAGAGATGGCTGAGAAAATGAATGAGAGCAAACGGAGTCACATCGGTTTTGGGTCAACCTATCTTCGGGGGGGCGCTTCGGAGGCTCGAGGTGGTATTCATTCCGTTTTAGGCGGGCAGGTATGGACGGTAAAACCGGATAAAGACGCGGCGGCCAAGAACCCGTGTGTCTGGATGCAAGCCGGTATTGTTGATTTCAAGAGCTGTAATAATTTTTATGATTGCCCCACCTGTAAATATGATCAGGGCATGTTAAGCCAGGTTGCAAGGGGAAAACAGATCAGCTGGCAAACCGCCATGAGAAAGAAGCCGGATCTTCAAAGACTTTGCCGGCACAGTCTGACGCAACGAATTGCCAGCCGCGTGTGCGCCTATGACTATCAGTGCGGGCATTGCGACTTTGACCAGTTTTTTGAGGATGTATTATCGCCGGGGATTGGTACTCATGCCTGCGAAGTGGGACATGTGCGGGGGTTTGCCGTTCCGTATGGTCACTATTTTCATATGGGCCATACCTGGGCGCGCATTGAAAGCGGCGGTGCGATCCGTGTCGGGTTGGATGATTTTGCCTCTAAATTATTAGGTAAGGCCGATGCCATGGAATTGCCCTTGCTCGGATACAGCCTGGAGCAAAGTCGTCCGGGATTCGGCCTGAAACGAAAGGGCCATGCCGCTGAAGTGATTTCTCCGCTGGGCGGGGTTGTGACGGCCGTGAACGGAAAGGTCAGGGAAACTCCTGGCTTGGCCGGCGAGTCGCCCTATGAGAACGGTTGGTTGTTTATGCTGCACACCCCGAATGTCAAAAAGGCGATAGACACTCTCATGGACAGCAGCGAGAGCATGAAGTGGCTCGGCACGGAAGTGGATTGCCTGGAAAAAATGATCGAAGAGGTTGCCGGCCCCTTGGCGGCTGACGGCGGGCTTCTTACGAATGATATCTTTGGCGCGCTGCCTGAACTGGGATGGGATCGCTTAACCAAAAAATTTCTTAAATCCGGAAAATAGGATGCGTTGATAAAATATACCAATTGGCAACGACGGTTAATTTGACATCGAAAATCCTTTTCGCGGGGCAGGGAACCGGGGGTAGGGCTATGGGATCAATCAATCAGAAAGAAAATAAATTCGGCGATTCGGCCCAGTGCTTATGGATGCAGGCCGGCGTGGTCAGGAAGCGTTACTGTTGTCTTGACTATAATTGTCCGGCGTGCCGGTTTGATCGAATGCTTCGGCGGGTGGCTGATCAGAACCAGCGATTGCGTCAGCACGGCATCGAACCCCTGGGCCGGATCGGCACCATTGTGGGGTGGCGGGAAAAACTGAAAACATTGCCGCAAACCCGGCAGCCTTGTATTCATCATCTTAAGGGGCGCATCGAATTTCGACCGTGCACGCAAGCCTATCGGTGTTCGGACTGTGATTTTGATCAGTATTTTCAGGACCAGTTTTCCGTATACGCTGATATTCGTCCGGTAGAAGTCATGGCCATCGAGGGCATACAGGTGCCTCAAGGGTATTATTTGCATCAGGGGCATACCTGGGCAAAACTTGAAGAGGGGGGAGCGGTCCGTGTGGGCCTGGATGATTTTGCGAGGCGCATATTGGGGCCATTGGATCAAATTATGACGCCCCTCATGGGACAACGGGTATGCCAGGGTGCCCCGGCGATCAGGGTGCAGCGGGGGCAGCTTCAGGCCGAACTGGTTTCTCCCGTCAGCGGGGTTGTGACGGAAATTAATCCGGGCTTAAGAACCAAGGGGACCACGGCGCATGCGGCCCCCTACACGGACGGCTGGGTGCTGCGGCTGCACCCCGATTCGTTGCGCGAAGAGATTAAAACGTTAATGATCGGCAGCGATACGGCGGCGTTTTATGATCAGGAAGTAAGCCGTTTATATCAAGTGATAGAAGAAAGCGTCGGCCCGATGGCGACGGACGGCGGGTACTTGGGGGATGATATCAGCGGGAATTTGCCGCAAATGGATTGGCAACGGGTCATGCGGTTATTATTTCGAACCCGGTGATGGTGTTTTCCCCATTCGTTTCATTTCATCCGAGAGAAGCACCTTACAGTAACGGCACAGGTGCTCCGATTTTCTGTCAACGTCTGCCTCGGTGCGGCAGTAGTGCATGATGCAGGTGGGATCACTGCAATGGCGCAAATTGAATGTGTGCCCCAATTCGTGAATGATTTCCTTTCCCAAACGGGCTTGAAAGGCTGAGTCGGCCGACAAAGAGGGCAGGGATTTGTTTAACCGGAATACGGAGATGATGCAGGCCCGGCCTTTGAGTTGGGCTTCTCCATATACATAGGTCAGAATGGGAATATACAGATCCACCTTGACAATGGCCGCCACCTTGATTGCCCATGGCGGCGCCTTCGCGGCGAGTTGTTCAAGCACGGGGGTGCTGTGATATTGTCTGCGTTCGGCATTCCAGGCAAAAGTGATATCGTTTAGAATCGGGTGCGGCGTTGCCGGAATTCCGAAGTGCTTGAAAATGGTTTCGCACAGGCCATCCACCATCGGTTGATCGAAATCGCCGATGGGAGATACCGCAATGCTATGTTCATTCGCGGGCGCGATCAAGGGGCCTTCCGAATGGCATAGCGTTTGATCTTACTGTAGAGGGTGGATCTGTCGATATCGAGAATCTTGGCGCTTTTTAAAATGTTCCAATCGGTTTTCTTTAATATGTCTTCAATATGGGCCTTTTCTATTTCCTTCAGGCTGCCGGTGTTTGCGCTAACGGAAGGTGATGCGCAGATGATGGGCAGATGTGCCGGTTCAATCACATGCGACTTGCAGACCACGACCGCCCGTTCAATGGCGTTTTCCAATTCCCTCACGTTTCCCGGCCATTCATAAAGCATCAGCTCATCCATGGCCGCGCGGCTTATTTTTTCGACCGATTTATTGATTTCCATCGCGTACCGGAAGAGAAAATGCTCGGCCAAAAGCGGTATGTCCTCTTTTCTGCGTCGCAGGCTCGGCATGATAAAGGAGAAGACATTGAGGCGGTAGAACAGATCCTCTCTGAAAATGCCTTCTTCAATGGCTTTCTCCAGATTCCGGTTGGTGGCGGCAATCACGCGAAAATCCGCTTCAATGGGTTGCGTGCCCCCGACGCGATAAAAGACGCGATCTTCCAGAACGCGCAGTAGGTCGATTTGCATGCGCATACCGATTTCCCCGATTTCATCTAAAAAGAGGGTGCCCCCATGGGCCAATTCCAAGCGGCCCTTTTTGGTTTCCTTGGCATCCGTAAATGCGCCTTTTTGATGGCCGAAGAGTTCGCTTTCCATCAGGTGCTCGGGAATGGCGCCGCAATTGACCGTGACAAACGGGCCGTCGACACGATGACTTCGCGTGTGAATCGCTTTTGCGGCCAGTCCTTTGCCGGTGCCGGTTTCTCCTGTAATCAGCACCGTACTGTCCGCGGAAGCAACCGCGCAGATAAGATCAAAGACCTCCTGCATGGCGCCGGATTGGCCGATCATGCTTTCAAACCGGGCGCGCTCCTTTACTTGTTCCCGCAAAAATTGATTTTCTCGGTTTTGGGCTTGAATTTTTAAAACCTTTTCAATCAGAACACCCAGCTCGTCCGGATCAAAGGGCTTTAACAGATAATCTTGCGCACCGTTTTTCATCGCGTCAATGGCAGTGGCGATGGAACCGTAAGCCGTGATCATGACCACGGCCGTTTCCGATTCACTTTCCTTGATGCGTTTTAATACTTCGAGTCCACTCATGCCTTCCATTTTGATGTCGAGCAAGAGGATATCGAACTGCTTCTCTTTAAAAACCGCCAAGCCCTCTTCCCCGCTTGGGGCGGTTCGGACATAGTGACCGTCCCGCTCCAGCCAGCCGGCCAGCGATTCACGCATCACCAATTCATCATCAACGATTAAAATATTTGCCTTGCTCATGGTGATCTCTCCATCCCCTGGGATAATTGTGTATTTTTTAACGGCACCAACTCGGGGGTATCCTTTAGGGTTTTAGGCCCTTCAAAAGGCAGCGTCACTGAGAATGTCGTTCCCTTACCCGACTTGGATCGAACCTCTATAACACCCCCATGGTCCTGAATGATGCCATAAACGACCGACAGGCCGAGACCGACGCCCTTTCCCTTTTTCTTTGTCGTGTAAAATGGTTCAAAAAGCCGGGACATGTTTTCCTTTTCGATGCCGATGCCGGTATCCCGGAAAAGGGCTTCCACGCTTTTTCCATTTTTCCCCGAACGGGTTTCAATGAAGAGTGTTCCGCTGTCTAAAAATTCCATTGCTTCCACGGCGTTGGAAATAAAGTTCATAAAGACTTGTTGTAGCTGGTCCTCCGAGCCGATGATATCCGGCAAGGCGGAATCCAATCGTTTTTCCACCTTTACGCGACCCAGTTTCAATAGATTAACATTAATCAGCAGTGTTTTTTCGATAATACGATTTAAATTCAGGCGGGTGAGCTCCATTTTGGATTGGCGGGAGAATGCCAGCAGATTGGAAACAATGCGGCTCGTGCGCCGGGTTTCGGTCTCCATGAGTTTCAGATAATCTTGAATCTTGCGAATGTTTAACTGGCTCGGTTCATCTTCTTCCAGAATGCGGCGAACGAGAAGGGTCAGGTTTAAAATGCCCGCCATGGGATTGTTGATTTCATGGACCACGGAGGCGGCCAGTTTTCCGAGGGATGCCATTTTGTCCTGATGAAGCAGCTTGGCATGAATTTCCTTTAGTTCCCGGGTTCGTTCCATAACCATTTGCTCAAGTTGCTGAGTAATTTCCTCCTCTTCGCGCTTGCGTTGCGTGATGTCATGGCTGATATGAATGAATTTTTGGATTTTTCCGCTTTTTTCCCATATGGGATAAACGGTTATCTCATAATACTTTTTTTCACCGGTCTTGCGGGTATGGGTTCTTAACCGGCCTACCGGCCGCTTGTTTTTAATTACATCCGTTAATGGGCAATTGATCAGTTTCTCACCGCAGACATTATCGCAATGGGGGAATATTTCATTGCATTTTCGGCCGACCACCTCTTCCAGGGTATACCCCATTTTTTTCAGAAACGACTCATTGGCTTCCAATATTTCAAGATTCGGAGAGATGAGTAAAATAAAGTCCTGAATTCCATTGATAATGGTTTCCATCGCTTTTTTTTGTTCTCTGAGCTGTCGTTCTTCTCGTCCGATGATATTCCAGAACAGATTAAAAACATTATGGGACAGAATGCGGATATGCGGGGGGCGCGTGTTTAAAATATCATTAAAAACCTGCGGTTCGGGGGTCAGGAGAATAATCAGGTCGATATGGTATTCGGAAGAATACAGCGAATGGTAATCATCAAACACCAGCAATCCGAGCTGTTCAGCCAGTTGTCGGCCGGGTCGTGTCGGATCCGGCTCGGCAACGGCTAAAATCGGTGCCCCGATATCCTGTCGCTGATCCTTATCGTGCGCTCTTTTCAAAAGCTCTCGGCATACTTCGTCGCCGCCGACAATCGCGATATTAATTGACGAGGGAGGGCCACTGTTCATTTTTGGCTCCTAATATGAGTTTCCGTTTGAAAACTTTTTGATCGTTTTTTGAGCCGAGCTGTGGCAACAAGGTTGGTATTTGAATATCGAATGAAAATTCAAATGGTTCAAAATGTAGCACGACCCATTGATGGTTTCAAGCGTCATTTATCGATGCAATGCCCCACCGGCGGCACTTTCAGCGGTTTTTTCCCTTGACTAAAAACATGGCATACAATATAGGTTAACAAAAGAAATAAATCTGATTCATAAAATTAGCGGCGATATAAAAACAGGCGCTTAATAAATTATATTCCAAATATAATCAAAAACTTCCCCACTTATTAGCTAAGGAGAAAGCCATGCCTGAAAATGTCGTTGGGTCCGTGATGGTGGTGGGTGGCGGCATCGCCGGGATGCAGTCTGCTCTCGACCTGGCCAACGCCGGCTACTATGTTTACCTTGTGGAAAAATCGTCCGCTATCGGCGGAATGATGTCCCAACTCGACAAGACGTTTCCGACCAACGACTGCGCGATGTGAATTATTTCACCGAAACTGGTCGAGGTCGGCCGGCATCTGAACATCGAGTTATTGACGAATTCCGAATTATTGGCGCTTGACGGCCGTCCCGGACAATTTACCGCCCGGGTAAAACAACAGCCCCGTTTTATCGATCTTGAAAAATGTACGAGCTGCGGTGAATGCGCCAAGGTTTGTCCGGTGGAACTGCCCAACGGCTATGACGAAGGGCTTTCACTGAAAAAGGCGGCCTATAAGCAATATCCTCAGGCGATTCCCGGCGCATTTGCTATTCAAAAGACCGATAAGGCCCCCTGTCGGCTGGCGTGTCCGGCTGGTTTGAACGTTCAGGGGTATGTCCAGATGGTCAAACAGGGTAAATACAAGGAAGCCCTTCAGATCATCATGGAAGATCTGCCGTTGCCTGGTGTGCTGGGCCGAATTTGCCCGCACGGCTGCGAAGACGCCTGTCGCAGATGTGAGGTGGACGCCCCTGTGGCAATTCGCGATCTGAAACGGCTGGCCGCGGATCAGTTTGATCCTCGCCGGATAGCCATTAAGTGTCTGCCGGAACGACCGGAAAAAGTGGCGATTATCGGGTCCGGGCCTGCCGGGCTTTCCGCTGCCTACCATCTGGCGCGAAAAGGGGTCAAGAGTGTTATATACGAGGCGCTTTCCGAAGCGGGCGGCATGCTGCGCGTGGGGATTCCGGATCACCGGCTGCCAAGACACATTCTGGATAGAGAGATTGAGGTCATCACCAACCTCGGGGTTGAGATCAAATGCAATACCCCCTTGGGACCGGAGCTGACCATCGATCATATGCTGGGAAACGGGTATAAAGCTGTGTATCTGGCCCTGGGCGCCCATAAAGGAATCGAATTGGGTGTTCCCGGAGAACAGGCGGAGGGGGTTCGTCAGGGGGTGGACTTTCTGCGGGAAGTGAACCTGGCCGGAAAAGCACCGGTGGGCGTGAAGGTGGCGATCATTGGCGGCGGAAACGTGGCGGTGGACGTGTCCAGGGCCGCGTTGCGCCTGGGCGCTGAAAACGTGACCATTCTCTATCGGCGAACCCGTGCCGAGATGCCTGCATGGGAAGAGGAATTGCAGGCGGCTGAAGCCGAAGGCGTCGCTATCGAATACCTGGTCGCGCCTCAGCAGATATTATCAAGCGATGGTCGGGTGACGGGCCTGCGATGCATCAAAATGGAACTGACCGAGCCTGACTCATCCGGACGAAAACGACCGGTTCCGATTCCCGGCAGCGAGTTTGATTTGGCCGTGGATCAGATTATTCCGGCCATTGGTCAGCGGCCGGATTTATCGGCCATTGAAGAGGTGGCCGGAATCAAATTGACCCGTTACGGCACCACGGATGTTGATCCCGTGACGTATGCCACGGGCCGTGAAGGCGTCTTTGCCGGCGGCGATGTGCAGACCGGGCCCTGGGTGGCCATCGGCGCTATCGCGGCGGGCCGTGAAGCCGCGGAATCGATTGTTCGGTTTTTGGATGGAAAGGATATGGCTGAGGGGAGAGAAGCGATCGTCAATGAATCTCCCGACTACCGGCCGATTCCGGAAGGTATTGCCAAAGCGTCGCGGGCCGCCATGCCCCATAGGCCGGTGGCCGATCGAACCGGCAATTTTCAGGAAGTAGAACTCGGCTATACCGAGGCGGACGGACAGACTGAAGCAGGCCGATGCCTGAACTGCGGGTATTGCAGCGAATGTTATCAGTGCGTGGATGCGTGCCTGGCTAATGCGGTCTGCCATGATCAAACCGTTCAGGAAAAGGAAATAGCCGTTGGTTCCGTCATTCTCTGTCCGGGAAGCGACCCCTATGATCCTTCCTTCTTTGATGAAAACTATCATTACAAAACCCATCCCAATGTTCTGACCAGTCTGGAGTTTGAGCGCATCTTAAGCGCATCCGGGCCCACCATGGGCCATCTGGTGCGGCCCTCGGACCATACGGAACCCAAACGAATCGCCTGGTTGCAGTGTGTTGGCAGCAGGGACACGAACCGGTGCGGCAACGGGTATTGCTCTTCGGTCTGCTGCATGTATGCCATTAAAGATGCCATGATCGCCAAGGAGCATTCCGAGGTGGCGCTCGATTGCACCATCTTTAACATGGACATTCGAACCTTCGGCAAGGATTATGAAGCCTACTACAACCGGGCTCAAAAAGACGCCGGTATTAATTTCGTCAAGGCGCGAATTCATACGGTGGATCCCATCGGGGGAAGTGATGATCTGCGCCTTCGCTACGTGGATGACGCCGGCGCGTTGAAAGAAGAGATCTTCAGCATGGTCATTCTTTCCGTCGGCTTGCAGGTTACGCCGGAGACGGTGACGCTTGCCAAGCGGCTCAATATTGAATTGGATAAATATAATTTTGCAAAAACCGATCCCTTTTCGCCGGTGGAAACCTCTCGACCCGGTGTTTATGCCTGCGGAATCTTCAGCGGTCCCAAAGACATTCCCAGCTCCGTCATGGAGGCCAGTGCGGCCGCCAGCGCCGCGGGCGCCTGCCTAGCGGCGGGTCGCAACACCCTCACGGTTTTGCCGCCGATTATCCATGAAATCGATGTGACCCATGAACCGCCGCGTGTCGGCGTGTTTGTCTGCAATTGCGGTATCAATATCGCCGGCGTAGTGGATGTGGAATCTGTTCGAGCGTATGCGGCGTCGCTGCCGTATGTTGTTTTTGCCGGTCAAAACCTGTTTACCTGCAGCCAGGATTCTCAGGAAAAGCTAAAGGAGCTCATTAAGGAGCATCGTCTGAACCGGATCGTGGTATCGGCATGCAGTCCCAAGACGCATGAGCCCATCTTTATGGAGACGCTGGAGGCTTGTGGTCTTAACCGCTATCTCTTTGAGATGGCCAATATTCGAAACCAGGATTCATGGGTGCATATGGATGATCCGGTGCTTGCCACGGAAAAGGCAAAAGTACTGGTTCGAATGGCGGTGGCCCGGGCCGTGACGCTTAAGCAGCTCTGGGATAAGAAAATTCCGGTCAACCAGCGGGCGCTGGTCATCGGGGGCGGCGTAGCCGGCATGAATGCCGCATTGAACCTCGCGGACCAGGGCTTTGAAACCGTGCTGCTGGAAAAGGAAGACAAACTCGGCGGACTGGCCAGAAAACTAAAGGCCACCATTGAAGGCGCGGACATACAAAAACATCTGGCGGATCTGGCCAACAAGGTCATGACGAATTCAAAGATTCAGGTGCTGACGCGGGCGTTGGTGGTCGGTTTCGGCGGATACAAAGGCAATTTTACCACTGAGGTGTTGGTGGGCCCCGGCATGTACGAGCGAAAAATCGAGCATGGCGCGGTTGTCATCGCGACGGGCGCACACGAGTACACCCCCAAGGAATACGCATACGGAGAGGATTCGCGGGTCGTTACGCAGATCGAGCTGGCGCAAAAGCTTTCGGAGCCGGGTGCCACCGATGATCTTAATCAGGTTGTCATGATTCAGTGCATCGGCTCCAGAAATGAAGAGCGGCCCAATTGTTCGCGCGTATGTTGTCAGACCGCGATTAAAAACGCGTTGCATATTAAGGAAATGAATCCTGACACACAAGTGTATATTCTGTATCGGGATATCCGGACATATGGCCTTCTGGAAGATTATTACACGCAAGCGCGGGAAAAGGGCGTTCTTTTCTTCCGCTTTGATCCGGAGGACCCGCCCCGGGTGGAGCCAACGGAAGCCGGCATGCAGGTGACCTTCACGGATCATGTGCTGGGCCGAAAGTTGCAAGTGGATAGCGACTTATTAGTCCTTAGCGCGGGCGTGGTGCCGGAGGACACCGAAGAGCTTTCTTCCATCATGAAGCTTGCGCGTAACAGCGAGGGCTATTTTGTGGAAGCGCATGTGAAGCTAAGACCTGTGGATATGGCCACGGAAGGCATCTTTGTGTGCGGAACGGCTCATAGTCCCAAGCTGATATCGGAATCCATCGCGCAGGCCCTGGCCGCATCGGCTCGTGCCGCGACTTTCCTGGCCAAGGAAGAGTTGACCCTGTCCGCGGTGACGGCCGTGGTGGATCAGGAAAAATGCGCAAGCTGTCTGGTGTGTGTCCGATCTTGTCCGTTTGGCGTGCCCAGAATCAATGAGGAAGGCGTCAGCGAAATCGATCCGGCCCTGTGCCAGGGTTGTGGTGTCTGCACCGCGGAATGCCCGGCCAAAGCCATTGAACTCAACTGGTATGAGGATGATCAAATTCTCAGCAAAGTGGAAGCATTACTGGAGGGCGTGTTATGAGCCAGGATTTTAAGCCGATCATCATCGCATTTTGCTGCAATTATTGAGGGTATTCCGCTGCGGACCTGGCAGGTTCGATGAGGCTTAAATACCCGGCGAGTGTGAAAATCGTACGTGTTCCCTGTACCGGCAAGGTGGATGTGATTCATCTGCTGAAGGCTTTTGAAAAAGGGGCGGACGGGGCTTATGTGGTCGGATGCATGGAAGGGGACTGCCATTTTAACCAGGGCAATTTCAGGGCGCGAAAGCGGGTTGAGCAGGTGCGGGCCATATTGAATACCATCGGAATCGGTGGGGATCGTGTCGAGATGTATAATCTGTCATCCAGCGAAGGCCCCTTGTTTGTGAAATACGCGCAGGAAATGCATGCGCGGATTATCAAATTGGGCCCCAACCCGATCAAACTGGCCGCGACGGCTTCGGTTTCAGGACTGAAACAAAACAGCCCAGCGATGGCTGCGGGGGCTGTATAAGCTGTATAAGATGATAAAGCGGGTTAACTTTTTCACCCTTCACACTTCTTCAATGAGAGGGTCTGCCCTATGATAGTAGCTGATAAGAAGCCGATCGAAGAGATCATTGAACAGATTCAAAACCATGAGCGCATTTTAATTTTGGGTTGCAATGAATGCGTAACGGTGTGTGAAGCCGGCGGGAAAAAAGAGGTCGGTGTGCTGGCTTCCGCGTTGAGAATGTACTTTATGAACCAGGGCAAACAAAAGTCGATTGATGAAAGGACCCTGGAGCGGCAGTGCGATCATGAGTATTTGGAAGAGCTTCGGGATTCGGTGGATAATTACGACGCCGTCGTTTCCATCGCCTGCGGTGTCGGGGTTCAGTTTATGGCTGAAAAATACCATAGCTTGCCGGTATATCCTGGGGTGAACACCTGTTTTATGGGGGTTACGGAAAAGCGGGGTCTCTGGAGCGAGCGCTGTCAGGGGTGCGGCCAGTGTATTTTGGCCTCAACCGGCGGCATATGTCCGGTATCCAGATGTGCCAAACGAATACTCAATGGCCCCTGCGGCGGATCTTCCAAAGGCAAGTGCGAACTGCGAAGTGATACCGAGTGCGCATGGCAATTGATAGTGGACCGCTTAAAGGCGTTGGGCAGGCTGGACGACTATGAAAAACTGGCGCCCCTGAAGGATTGGTCGAAAGATCGGGCAGGGGGCCCCCGGAAAGTTGCGAGGGAGGATGTGCAGGAATGAGCGTAAACACACCGAGCAAGCTTGAAAAAATCCTCAGGGCGGGGCACTTGGCCGTGACTTCCGAATGCGGGCCGCCGCGTGGCAGTGACCCCAAGGAAATCATGGAGAAGGCGGAACTGATTAAAAATCATGTGGACGCCATCAATATCACGGACAATCAAACATCCATGACCCGAATGTGCAGCCTGGCAGCCTGCATTCGTTTAAAGCTTATGGGCCTGGAGCCTGTGCTTCAGATGGTGACCCGGGACCGGAACCGGATTGCCATTCAAAGTGATATTCTCGGCGCGGCATCGTTTGACATTCATAACATGTTATGCCTTTCCGGCGACCATCAATCGTTCGGGGATTGCCCCACCGGTCAGAATGTTCACGATCTGGACTCCATGCAATTGATTCAGACCGTCCGGCATATGCGGGATGAAGGCAAGTTTCTGGGAGGGGACGAGATTCACAGACCGCCGCAAATGTTTGTGGGGTGTGCGGCCAATCCGTTTGCGGATCCTTTTGAAATCAGGGTGCCGCGACTTGCCAAGAAAATCGCGGCAGGTGCCGAGTTTATTCAAACCCAATGCATTTACAATCTCGATCGGTTCGAAGAATGGATGAGACTGGCGCGTGACCGGGGGCTTCATGAAAAAACCTTTATTCTGGCCGGCTTGACGCCGTTTAAATCCGCCGGCATGGCGCGCTATATGAAAAACAAGGTGCCCGGAATGGATGTGCCCGATGACGTCGTCAAGCGACTGGCCGGCGTTCCCAAGGAAAAACAGGCCGAAGAAGGAATTAAGATTTGCATTGAATCCATTGAACGCTTAAAAGAGTGTAAAGGCGTCTCTGGGTTTCATATCATGGCCATAGAATGGGAACAGAAGGTGCCCGAGATTGTGGAAGCGGCCGGCTTGTATCCTAGACCGGCGGTTGATTAGGGCTTGCGGATTGTGACCGACAGGTGGTTTGCCCATAAGGTATGAGCAAGGCTGCTGCTGAGGTTTACATCTGCCAATTGAGCGGAAAGGAGGACACATGGCCGAAAAAAAACGTATCCTGGTTGTGGATGACGAACCGGATTTTGCGTCGATTGTTCAGGGGAATTTGGAAAAGGAAGGGTTTGCCGTAGAGGTTGCTTACAACGGGAATGAGGGAATCGAAAAAGTCAAAGCCAATCCGCCGGATGCCATCGTGCTGGACGTCATGATGCCTGAAAAGGATGGCTATGAGATGTGCGCGGAACTGAAAAGGGATGCGAAGTATTCGGATATTCCCATTTTGATGCTTACCGCGGTTGCCTCCCACATTAGTTCCACCCGGTATTCTCACCACGGCGGGATGAGTATGGAAGCCGATGATTATTTGCCGAAACCGGCATCCGCTGCGGATATTACCGAGAGCATCAAGCGATTGGTCAATATGAAATAGATATCATTCATCAATCCCCGGGGTGTTTTGGCCGATATCCGGCGCGGGTACCGGCCAAGACATCCGAAGTGCCGCTAAGACTGCATGGCTCGGCTGAGCCGGCTAAAAGATTACCTTAATCCGTTAGCTCAAAGGAGATTCTTATGTCATCCGGTGTCCTTAAAATCAAACCGGGTCAAAAAAACATCTTTCAGCAAAAGGTCATGCAGTTGTTGCCCGATGGCGGCAACCTGAATATGTGCCTTACCTGCGGTGCCTGTGCATCCGGATGTCCCGCATCCGGTTTGGAAGATATGGATCCCCGAAAATTGTTGCGTATGGCTGCGCTGGGACTCGACGACGAGATTCTCAGTACGCAATGGGCCTGGATGTGTACCATGTGCCAGCGCTGTATTCGGGTCTGTCCGATGAAAATTGATATTCCCCAACTGGTGTTGAACATTCGCAACCACTGGGCAAAGGATAACCAACCCAAAGGTATTAGGTCTTCCTGTGATGTGGCCCTGAAAAATGATACGTGCAGCGCCATGGGGGCATCGGAAGAAGACTGGCGGTTTGTCGTCGCGGATGTGCTTGAAGAGGTTCGGGAAAACCAGCCCGGATTTGAGGCGCTTGAAGCACCTATGGATAAAAAGGGTGCCTATTTTTTTCTCAATCAGAATTCGCGCGAACCGGTAACGGAACCGGACGAAATGGTGCCGTTGTGGAAGATTCTGCATTTGGCCGGAGCGGACTGGACCTATGGTTCCAAGGGATGGGCAGCTGAAAATTATTGTATGTTCTGTGCGGACTTTGAAAGCTGGGAGCATATCGTCCGAGTAAAGGCAAAGGCAGTGGACGATCTGGGGTGCAAGGTCTGGCTCAATACGGAGTGAGGGCACGAATTTTTTGCAGTCCGGGTCGGACTGAAACGGTTCAACATTCCGCATCAATTTGAAATCAAAAGCATCATCGAATACTACGCCCAATGGATTCGTGAAGGGAAACTCAAGGTCAACGCTGACTGGAACCGGGAATTGAGAATTAAATTCACGGTTCAGGATCCCTGCCAGTTGGTTCGAAAATCCCTGGGAGATCCCATCGCGGAAGATCTTCGGTTTGTGGTGAAATCGGTTGTCGGTGAAGAGAATTTCGTGGATATGACGCCGAACTTCAGCAATAATTTTTGCTGCGGGGGCGGGGGCGGCTTTTTACAGGCAGGGCTTCCGGAAGCACGCCGGCATTATGGAAGAAGAAAATTCGAACAGATCAAGGAAACCGGCGCTGTTTACTGCATCACGCCATGCCATAACTGCCATGCTCAGATTCACGATTTAAGCGAGCACTTTGATGGCGGCTATCATACGGTCCATTTATGGACCCTCATCTGCCTGTCCTTGGGGGTTCTGGGCGAGAATGAAAGGGAATATTTGGGACCGGATCTTAAAGAGTTGGGGTTGTAACCGAATTGCCGATTCGGCAAACCCTTTATTGTGTGTTCGCACGCCCACATTCGATTCATACGGAATGACCACATGAAAGTGTTTTGTATCCTGAGCGATGAAAGGGCGTTTCAATCCAAATCGCCGCTTGTTTTTACCAGAGTGATGCAGCGGCTGGGGATTAAGGGAACGTACGTCCCGTTTAAGGTGGCGCCGGAGCATCTCGGGCAGGCGGTTCACAGTATCCGTATTTTAAATATGGCGGGCGCCAATATTACCGTGCCTTACAAAGAAGCAGTTATGCCTTTCATTGATGTGTTCTCCGAGGGCGCCAATATGATCGGTGCCGTCAACACCATTGTTCGCCATGGCAATGATCTGAAAGGGTACAATACCAACGCCATCGGCTTTATGGATGCGCTGAAGGAGGCTTGCTTTGATGTGAGCGGCAAGACGGCCTTGGTTTTCGGCAATGGCGGCATGGCAAAAGCGGTGGTGTTCATTCTGAACTGGCTTCAGGCGGACACCATTTATATTGCGGGACGAAATCATAAAAAAACGCTGGGTGTCATTCAGAAAATCGGCGGCCAAGCCGTCTCCATTGATACGGTGGCGGATCGGCCCCTTGATGCCGACATCGTGATCAACACGACGTCGGTTTCCATGACCGAGGAGGCCCCGGAGTTGGCGGCTATCGTCAACCGGTTGGATATTCAACATTGTCGGCTGGTGGCGGATATGAACTACGGGCGCAGTCACAGTTTCTGGGAGCAAATGGCCCTTTCCCGGCAGATTCCCTTCATGGACGGGCTGTCCACCCTCGTTCACCAGGCAAGGCGCACTTTTTTGCTCTGGACCGGCATTCAGGTGCCGCCGGAAGAGTTTCAAAAAGCACTCGAAGAGTAATTATCCGCGGCCTTGATTATCGTTTCGGCCAATATCCTACGGTAGGGAGGCCGCGCCAGGGTGTTTTTGGAAGAGCGGCAGGCTGTTTGAGCGACAGCGAGTTCCTGCCGGTCTGGAAAAAATACCCTGGCGTGGCGGAAACCATGGTCATAACCTTATTCGCTTATTTGATCGCCGGGATCAATACGGTAAAAGTAGTCCCCACCCCCGGTTCGCTTTCCACCTGAATAACGCCGTTCATGGAATCCAGCAAGCCTTTGACAATGGGTAGCCCCAGGCCGGTGCCGGTGATAAAGCGGGTTTTTTCATCCTGAACCCGATAAAACCGCTCGAAAATTTTATCCAGGTGTTTCGCCTCAATGCCGAACCCCGCGTCTTGAGCCCGGACGCGAAGGTTCACGCCGGCCTGGTCCGCAACAACTTTTATCTCCCCCCCTTCCGGGGTGTAATTAATGGCATTGGCGATGAGATTGCCGAAAATGCTCTCCAGCGCCAAGGGGTCCGAAGTAAGCGGGGAAAGGGGGGCTTTGGGAAGTTGCAAGGTTAATGACTGCCTTTTGGTTTTGGCTCTTGTGCCGAGAAAATCAACAATGCCCCTTAAAAGATCTTCAAGCTGAATGGATTTGGCTTCCTGGCAAACCGAGCCGCTTTCGATGCGCGACAAATCCAGCAGGTCACCAATCAAAGAGATCAGCCCCTGCGTCTTTTCCTTGGCTCTTGACAATAGATGCGCATCGTTTTTAGACATTTCGCCCACCATGTCGTTCATTACCAGGGCCAATTGTTCATGAATGGTCGAAAGGGGGGACCTGAGCTCATGGGAGACTTTGGCGACGAATTCCGATTTAAGCCGATCCAGCACCTTCATGGCGGTCACATCGGCAAAGTTGACGACGGTTCCGAGGCATTCCCGTTTTTCACCCAGCACGGGCCGGGCACGGGCGAGGAGATAAGTCTCGGCTGCGGATGCAAACTCATAGGTTGGAATATCGTCATAATCCACATGGCAGCCTTCGGAAATTTCCATGATTAACCGGCACATGCCTTTGTCTGAAATGTATTCTTCCACCGGTAGCCCGGTTTCTTTTTCGGGCGGTATGCCCAGATACCGGCGGCAAGCCGGATTCATCAGAACAACGCGCCCTTTGGCGTTGGTAACGAGGACACCGTTGGGAAGGGATTCGACGATGGACCGAACGCGGCTTTTTTCCGTGTCCAGATCCAGCAAGGTTCTTTGGCGGGCCAGTTCCGATTTTTCAGCCTCCATTGTCAGTCGCTGTTTTTCAAGGGCGCGGTTGATCACGATGCGCAATTGGTCCGGCTCAAAAGGCTTGGGGATAAAATCGTAGGCCCCTTTTTTCATCGCCTCAATGGCCGTTTCCACGGTGGCGTAACCGGTAATGACGATAACGAGAATGTGTTTATGCTTCAAGGTGATTTCTTTTAATACTTCCATTCCGTCCATGCCGGGCATTTTCATGTCCAGCAGCACGATGGAAACCGGCTCCCGGTCTAAAATCGCCAGGCCTTCTTCGCCACGGCTGGCGGTCAGTGCCCGGCATCCCATGCGGGAAAGAATTCTCTCGGAGCCTTCTCGAATACTTTGTTCATCATCCACGATTAAAATACACGCATTATCCAGTTGATTGACCATTCTCAACTCCTTTTTCGGTCGGTCCGGATACCGGCAATTCGATAATAAAGCTCGTTCCAACGCCGAGTTTGCTCTTGGCGTGAATGCGGCCGCCGTGGTTTTCCACAATCCCGTAGACCAGGCTTAGTCCTAAACCCGTGCCTTTGCCCTCTTCCTTGGTGGTAAAAAAAGGCTCGAAGATATGGGCCAAAATGTCGTCGGGGATTCCCGGCCCGGTGTCCGTGATTTCAATACAGATGAATTCCCCATCGGGCAACAGCGTTGTTTTTAGCGTCAACGCACCTTTGCCTTCCATGGCTTGCGCCGCGTTGAGAATGATATTCATGAACAGGTGATTGAGCTGTTGAATATCCCCCATAAGCTGCGGCAAATCCTCCGCCAATTGTTTCTCGATGGTGATGTTTTGAAACAGCGTTTGATTTTCCAAAAGGAACAGAGTTCTTAAAAGCGCACGGTTGATATCATGAGGTCGCATCATGTGCTTGGTCTGCCGTGTAAATTCAAGAAGCTCCTTGACCGTATCCCGGCAACGTTCGGCATCTTTGAGAATTCTCGTCAGATCTTCCTTGGCCGATTCGGGCAAGTCGTGTTCTTCCAGCACCAGTTTGGTAAACAAGGTGATGCCGCCCAGCGGGTTGTTCAACTGGTGGGCCACGCCGGCGGCCAATTTGCCCAAAGATGCCATTTTTTCCGCCTGCAGCAATTGAACTTGCGTTCTTTCCAATTCTTTTTTAATGCTGAGCTCATCTCGCATATCGTGGAAAAAACCGATCGTGGCCACCTCCTTATCGCCTTCGTAGATGATGGCTGCGTTCAAGCTGATGGGAATTGTTTGACCGTTTTGCCCCAGAAGGTTGACCAGATAGGACTTGAGTTTGCCCTTGCCGCCGTGGTCTTGGCTTCTGAGCTTTCGCATTACATCCCGGGCGCCGTCGCCCGGATACATATCCCGAATATTGATTTCATTGAGGGCCGTTTCAATATTATAGCCCAAAATTTCCGCCGCCGCTTCGTTGAAAATTAAGATGCGCCCGGTTTTATCCGCGGCGATAACGCTGTCCACGGCGCTTAAGATCAGGTTTTTCAGAAACGCATTGGACCGCTGGACCTCTTCTTCCAATTTGTCGAGCCGGTGCAGATCAAAGTCCATCATGACCATGGCCTCGATCCCGTTTTCACCGCGAATCGGGTAACAGGAGGCGCGATCGGTGTTCAGATTCTGTTGGAGCTTACGCTGAAAAGGATTCTTTTCGCAGGTAAATGCCGGAATGCCGGGGCAATCGTCACATGGCGCGTTGTGATTAAAAAAAACTTGATAACAGGGCTGACCGACCATATTCATTCCACGGCGCTCGCGGGAAAATCGGTTGGCAGCCAATATTTCAAACCCCGGCGAGACAACGACTATCTCCCTTTGCAACGCGTCCACGGCTTTAAGCATGTATTTTTTTTCTTTTTCCGTGCGCATGCCTGACTCCATTTTAAGATGGTAAACGGACGGCTGAACAAACGGCTGAATTTTGGGATATGTACGCATAAAGGCTTGAAAAAAGCAAACAAGAAGTGCCCCCGTTGTGTGTTTTTAATTGACAGTGGCGGGGCGCTCTCGGTAGTATGAACGTACGCTCATTTATCATTTTGATTTTATAATTGTATTTCTGAAAAACCACAGACTCACAACCCCATCGAATGCGGATGGCGATTGGCACGTTAATTTTTCAATAACCCCGTTAAGAAGGGAACTTTGCCATGGCACAGGTGATTGCAGACCGAAGGGATGTGGATTTTGTGCTTCATGAACAATTTCAGGTTGATGTATTGTGCAAAGCCGCGCAGTTCGCCGAATTTGATAAAAAGGTGGTGGATAGAATTATCGCCGAGGCGCGCAATCTGGCGATCAAGGAGCTGCTCCCCACATTGAAAATCGGCGATGAACTTGGATGCTCCTTCGATAAGGAAACCGTCTCAACCCCGGCGGAATATAAACGAGCCTGGCATTTGTTGACAGCCGGCGAATGGCTGGCGCTGACCCGGGATCCGCAGTGGGGCGGGCAGGGGATGCCCGAGGTGGTCTCCCTGGCTGCCAAGGATTATCTGATCGGCGGCAATATTGCCCTGATGATGTTTGCGGGCCTGACGCACGGGGCGGCGCGGCTCATTGAAGTTTTCGGTACGGAGCAGCAAAAGGCGATTTATTTGAAAAAAATGTATACCGGCCAGTGGACCGGCACCATGCTGTTGACGGAGGCGGAAGCCGGTTCCGATTTGGGCGCCTTGACCACCACCGCCGTGAAAAACCCGGACGGCACTTACACCATCACGGGGAACAAGATATTTATCTCCGGCGGCGAGCATGATCTCACGGAAAATATCATTCATCCGACATTGGCCAGAATCGAAGGCGCACCCGAGGGCAGCCGGGGGATTTCCCTTTTTCTCGTGCCCAAATATCTCGTCCATGACGACGGCAGTCTCGGGGCGCGAAATGATATTATTTGCACCGGCATTGAAAGAAAAATCGGGCTTCACGGCAATGCCACTTGCGCCATGGCGCTGGGCAGCCGGGGAAAATGCATCGGCACCCTGCTGGGTCAGGAAAATAAGGGCCTTGCCGCCATGTTCATCATGATGAACGAGGAACGGTTGGCGGTGGGATTACAAGCCTTATCCTGCGCCTCTTCTTCTTATCTTCATGCGCTGTCGTATGCCCGCCAGCGGATTCAGGGCGTTATGCTCGGTTCCAGGGATAAGGCCTCCGTGGCGATTGTGAATCATCCGGATGTCCGGCGCATGCTGCTGACCATGAAGATGTATGTGGAAGGCATGCGAAGTCTTCTCTATTTTGTCGGTCTATGTGAAGATAAAAAGCACATCGCCCAAAGCGAAGAACAAAAAGAAATCTATCAGGATCTTATCGATGTGTTGATTCCCGTTGCCAAGGGGTATGTATCGGATCGCGCCGTGGAGGTTTGTGATATGGGGGTTCAGGTTTTTGGTGGTTACGGGTATATTCGAGAGTATCCCGTGGGGCAATTGCTTTGCGATGTTCGGGTTTGTCCCATCTACGAAGGTACCAACGGCATTCAGGCCATGGATTTATTGGGGCGAAAGCTCGGCATGAAACAGGGCAACGCGTTTAAGCATTTGCTGGGCAGAATGCAGAAAACCATCGCCGAGGCCAAGGCCGCGGCGCCGGTAGCGGAACTGGCGGAAAAACTAACCCTCGCGGTTGGAAAGCTCGGAGAAACAGCCATGCATCTGGGGATGACGGCCATGGGGCCGGATGTGAAAAAAGCCTTTTCCTTTGCGTGCCCCTTTTTGCAGGTTATCGGCGATGTCACGATGGCCTGGATGCTGTTGTGGCGGGCCACCGTTGCCGCCCAAAAACTGGAAAAAACGGATAACAAAAGAGATATCGTTTTTTATGAGGGTCAGCTCAAATCAGCCGAATATTTTATTAAAACCGTCCTGCCGGTGACTCTCGGCCGCATGCGTGCGATCGGCGATACCTGTGGCGCCGCCGTTGAAATTTCGGATGATTCCCTGGGAGGCAAATAACTTGATTTCACCCATCACCCTGTGCAGGTCAATGCTTCCTGATGCAGACCGGCGCGGACGGCAACGGCGGTAAACCGTTGCAGGCCGACCCCCTGGTCATCGCATTGCGTGGTCACCCACTGGCACAGCTTTTCAAATGCGCGGCCGCTGAGGATTAACTCCCTGCCGGCCGAGACCCCGGACGGCAGGTCGGCTGCCCGGCCTGCCAGATAGAGGATCGCCCCGGCATTGGCGCAGACCAGATCGATACAGGCCGAATGATCCATGCCGGCGACCACCTGCATCAAGCGCACCGCTTCTTGATCCACCTTGCCCAGCGCCGCCACTTTTTCGTAGCTGCTTTTCTTCAGCCCCAGATCCTCGGGCGTTATTCGATAGGATTCGCGCGCGCCGTTGGGGAAAAATTCCTGAACAGCGGTTTCGCCCAGGGTGGAGATTTCATCCATCCCCTTTTGGCTCTCGCCATCATAGCCGTGTACCACCATGGCGCGTTGATAGCCGATGGCCTGCATGATTTGCGCTACCTTGTCCATGACGGGTTCCGCGTAAACACCGCGCAGGCCATGGGTGGGGCGGCAGGGGCTGGCCAGCGAGGCCGCGATGTTCAGGGTGGAGCCGAAGCGGATCTGGCTCAGGATTCGAAAAAGGGCACGGGGGTGAATTCTGGGGCTCATGCCGTTGAACAGACCGATGCCGGTCCGGGCAATGCTTTGGGCCACATGTTCGACGGAGCACTCCACATTGATACCCAGCGCATCCAGAATGTCGACCGTTCCGCATGTGGAGGTCAGTGCCCTGGCCCCATGCCTTGCCATGCGGACGCCGCCGGCTGCAGCCACCACCGCTGCCGCCGTACTGACGTTAAAGGTTTTGAGCGCGTCCATGCCGGTGCCGGAGTTTTCAACCAGCGGTTTGTCAGGCTCAATTTCGATTTTGCAGGTGTCCAGCGCCACAATGGCCTCCCAGACGCCTGCAATCTCTTCACTGGTTTCACCCTTGGCTGCCAGGGCAGCCAGAAAGGCGCCTTGATGCAGATCGGGTTGGCTGTTTTCCATCATCTGTTGGCACATGGCATAACAGGTTTTCCTGGAAAGATTCTGCTTTTCAATCAGCCGTTGAATGTGTTGGCCGAATTCACGCAGTGCCGATTCATGATATGACATTTCCGCCTCCGTTAATGGTCCGGGTAGAGCAGTATTTTAATGCTTTGGCGTTGTTCAACCAACTGGAGCGCGGTTTCCAGTCGGGATAGCGGCAGGCGGTGGGAAATCATGTCCGCCACCGCCACTGTGCCGTCGGCTAACCACGCTAACGCCTGAACCCCATGGCGGTAGGCGCACCCGTAGGCCCCCACCAGGGTCTGTTCGTAATAGTGCAACTGGTTGAAACTCAGCATGATCTTGTCGTCATCGGGCAGCAGCCCGGAAAAAACCACCAGCCGCCCCCTGGGGGCCAGGTGAGCCATAGCGTCCCGGTAAGCCCCGGAATCGCCCACTGCAACGACGCAAAGATCGAATGGCTGATCCGTGCGGGCGATACCTTCGGCAAAGGCCCGGCGACGTGGGTCCGGTTCGATGTTGACGGCCTGTGCGCCCAAGGCTCTGGCGGCCCGGGCCAGCAGCAGTCCGGCCGGGCCGGCCCCCCAGATCCCCACCAGATCCCCTTTCTGAACGCGCCCCAATTCAAGGGCATTGAGACAGCACGAGAGGGGTTCGGCCAGAACGGCCGTATCCGGGTCGAGCTGCCGGGGGACGGCAATCAGACTCCGGGCCGGGGCGATCACCTCACCGGCGAATCCGCCGTCCCGGTGGAAGCCCATGATCTGCATGCCGCGGCATAGGTTTTCCGCTCCCCGCATGCACGCCGGGCAGCGGCCGCACCACACACCGGGATAGACATAAACCCGGTCCCCCAAACTAAATCCGGTGACCGCATTTCCCTTGGCGATAATGTTGCCCACCACCTCTTCACCGGGAATACGCGGCAGCACCAGATCCCGGTGGCCGTGCCGGATAATTTTCAAATCGGTGCGGCATAGCCCGGTTACCTCTACCCGCACCAGTACCTCGTCATCGTATAACGGGCGCAGCTCTTTACGGGTCCACTCAAAACGGCCGATCTCCGGAACAAGAATGCATTTTGTCGCCATGTGATCCTCCCAAAAAAAAGAAAAAGGGTTTCAGCAGCCAAAGTCAAGCTGCCGAAACCCTTTGCCATCGGATTTCGTCTCTGCGTCAAGGTCGTCTTCTGGCTTCCGGATCACCCACTGCCCGCCGCCTTCCCCTTTCCGTAACGTGAATAAACCCGAAAAGAGTGGCCTTGTGACAAACAGTGTCCCCGGTTACAGCGGCGGGTCCGCCACGGACTGGCACCGTGTTCCGTTACCCTGACGCATTCGAATGATATCAATTGTCGGTAACTCTACAAAGGAGGGGCACCCTTTGTCAATGGCGACATCCATCATTCGGGACAACAGCCCGTAACCGGTTGACAAAACCAGATCCAATATGGTTTTATCGGTCAATCCGATGGGCCGCTTCTTTGAATCCCGGGGGTGGCGGTAGGGATCAACCCCTATTAACGCTTATGACAGGGGGCAAAAAAATGGTTGCGCCAGATGCAATAATCGAAGCTGCCAGATTGATGAAATCTTCTAATTGGCTGATCGCTTTTACGGGCGCGGGTCTGTCCGAGGAAAGCGGCATATCCACCTATCGTGATCCGGGGGGACTCTGGGATCGATATCCAGAAGGCGCTTCCGGCGGCATCATGGGAATTCTCAGGCGGCATCCGGAAGCATTCCATGACCTCTTTTCAGCGCTCTTGAAAACCTTTAAAAGTGCCGCTCCCAACCCGGGGCATCACGCGCTGGCGACGCTTGAAAAGGCAGGATATCTTAAGTCCGTCATTACGCAAAACGGTGATAATTTGTATCAGGATGCAGGGGGTGCGAATATTTTGGAGCTTCACGGCAATGCCTTCCGATTCAGGTGCCTTGAATGCGGTCGAAAACAGGTGTTTTCACGAAACGAAGTATTTGCGTTCGTGGAAGATATTTTATTGAAAATGAAACATTTTTCAATGGACTTGCTCATGCCGCTGCTGCCACCCTGTGAATGCAAGGGCAAAATGCGGCCGGATGTTGTCGGTTTTGGCGAAGCGGTTCAACAGCTTGATCAGGCCGTAGCGCAGGCGGGCAAGTGTGACTTGATGCTCATCATGGGAACCTCCGGCGTGGTATATCCCGCGGCCATGCTGCCGATTATCGCAAAGGAAAACGGCGCCAAGCTCATTGAGATCAATCCGAAAGAAAGCGCCCTAACCGCCAAATGTGATCTTTTTCTGCCGGGGAAAACCGGAAAGATTCTGCCGATGATTGTAGAACAAATTTCAGCATTTCGTTAGGGGAACGGCATTGTCCACGGTGATCGTCAATGCCCCCCAGTTTTCTTCCACTTTCCCGCAAATCAGATACGGCCGGTTCGGGTCGATCATGTGGCAGAACTTCTCGTAGGTTTTCGGGAAAAAGGTGGTTTCAACCAATCCGGTGTCATCTTCAAAGGTGAGAAATTCCATGGGGTCGCCGTGTTTGGTGTGAACCACCTTGCCGGTGATGAGCCATGCGGCCATTTCAATTCGTTTTCCGATATGATGGGCTATCGCTTCTGCTTTTACCACGTGTCTTTTTTTCAGGCTGTCCGCATAAAGGGTCATGGGATGCCGGTCGCATAAAAACCCCAATACGGCAAACTCCCTGCGAAGCCGCTCGTGTTCATCATCCGGCGGCAGGGGCGGCGGTGTGACAAGGGGCCTTTTCCGGTCAAAAAGGGGGCGTTGCGCGGTCGGCGCCGGTTGCAGCGCCCGATGGCGGGCCAGCGCCCACACCAGGGAGGCGCGGTTGTCGTCGGTGTTAAAGGCATCCAGCGCGCCGCATTGAATGAGGGCGAGCGCCTCTGCGGCATCCGGCCGGGTGCGGTGCAGAAAGTCTTCAAGCGTTTGAAACGGGCCGGACCGGCGCGCGGACAGGATGCGTGCCAGGGTGTCACGGGTGAGTCCCTTGACCGACAGAAGGCCCACGCGAAGGGTGTTTTTCCGGCCGCACCAACGAATGCCGCTTTGGTTGACATTCGGCGGCAGAAGGGTAAGCCCCAGCCTCCGGGCTTCGGAGACATAGGCAAAGGAAGAATAAAATCCGCCCTGGTTGCTGATGACCGCGGCCATGAATTCGGCCGGAAAGTGGGTTTTGAGCCAGGCGGCCTGAAAGGACACGCGGGCGTAAGAGGCGCTGTGGGGCTTGCAGAAGGAATACCCGCTAAAGCTCATCATCATGTCCCAAACGGACTGAATCTGTTTGTCCGTTACGCCGCGCTCGCGGGCGCCGGCCGTGAATTTTTCGTGATAGTCCTGAAGCCGACGGGCCTTGTCTTTTTTGGACATGATTTTTCGCAACCCGTCCGCATCCACGTCCGAAAAGCCGGCCAGGGCCACGGCCGCCCTGGAAACATCCTCCTGGTAGACCATAATGCCGTAGGTCTCATCGAGCACATCGGCCAAAAGCGGGTGAATCGGATTCCAGGCGCCGCCGCGAAGCCGTCGCACATATTCTTGAATATACGCATTGGCCGCCGGGCGAATGATACTGCTGTGAATGACCAGGTGTTCAAAATCGCCCTTTCCCGCTTTTTGTTGTAAGAGGCGCGTGGCCGGGCTTTCGATATAAAAGCAGCCCATGGTGTTTCCCTTTGCCACGGTGGCCTGCGTGGCGGCATCCTCTTCCGGCACCCAGCGCATTTCATTCAAGGATGCCCCGTTTGCGCGAAGATTGACGATCGCATCCCGAATGACCCCGAGGCTTCGGTTTCCCAGAAGATCGATTTTGACGAGGCCCGCGGTTTCAGTGCCGTCTTTTTCCCATTGCAGAATGGGAACGCCCTTGGGGGCGGTTTGCACCGGAACGTAATCCTCAATCGGGCCGGGCGTGATGACGACGCCGCCCGGATGTACGGATAAGTACCGGGGCAGCCCGATGATCTGCTGGGAAAATCTCATTATTTCGGGCCATGGCGGCGGAAATTCACAGTCTTTGAGACGGGGCAGCGCCTTTAACCGGGCCAGAAGATCCGTGTCCGCATCGGCCAGTTTCCAGAACCAGGGCAGCTTTTTGGATATTCGGCTGAGTTCCGCATCGCCAAGACCATAGACCTTGGCCACTTCCCGAACCGCCATGCGGGGTTGAAACGCCACATGATTGCAGACCATGGCGGCGTGGCCCGCATACTGCTTCAGAACATCGCTTAGCACCTCATCACGTTCGTCCCAGGCGAAATCCACGTCGATATCGGGCGGATCCGTTCGGCCCGGATTTAAAAACCGGGCAAAATAGAGGTTGTGCCGAATGGGGCAGACATGGGTAATGAAAAGGCAATACGCCACGAGCGAGGCCGCGCCGCTGCCCCGGCCGCAGGTGCGGGGGCTCCTTTGGACAATATCCCGGACCACGAGAAAATAGCTTGAAAACCCCATGGAATCGATGATGCGAAGCTCTTCTTCCAGGCGGTCCACCACGGGCTCGGTCAAATCGTGCCCATAGCGCTGTTGCGCGCCGGCATAGGCGGCTTCCCGCAGCACTTCCCGGGCGGCCCTTCCTGAATCATCGCGCCACGGCGGCAGCACGGCACCGAATTTCGGACCGGTAAAATGGAATCGTTCCGCCAAGAGCGTTGCGGCCTGAATGGCGTCGGGCCAGAGGTTAAAGCGATGTGCGTACTTGGCGGGTCCTGCCAGCCAGGCGTCGGCGGGAGCGGTGGTTTCGACGGTGAGGCGATCTATCGTGTTGTTGGTGTCGATGGCCCGAAGCACCTGGTGCGTGGAAAATTCTTCGGGCGCTATAAAATAGCTTCCGGGTGCGGCCACCAAGGGCACGCCCAGCCTGTGCGCGGTTTGTTTCAGCCCGAATGCGCGGCTTTGCGGCCGTATCGACACGACGGCGGCTGTGGTTACCCCGTCATCGTGCCAGGCCGTCAGCAAGGCTTCGGATTGCGTCAGAAAAACGATGCCCCCGGCATGGGACATTCCCGCTTCTTTCAGATGAAACGGCGTGTTGGCGTGCGCATGGCGGCGGGTGATCAGCCGGCAAAGGTTCTGATAGCCGGTTTCATTTTCCACCAGGCAAACGGCCCGTTGCCCGTTTTCAGGATCGGTCAATTCCGCGCCGATAATGGGTGTCAGCCCTTCTTGCGCGCATGCCGAAAGAAACGGCCACAACCCGTACAGGTTGTCCGTGTCCGTCAGGGCGATTTTTTGATAGCCCAATGTTTTGGCTGCCCGGCACAGGGCCGCAGGCGAGCGGGTTCCCCACATGAGAGAATAGTACGAGCGGGTGATGAACGGAGTGATAGGGGGTGTCGCCTTCATTGGGGTGTCCGGGAGCGGGCAAACCGAATGGCATCGGTGCCGAAACGGTTTCGAACGCTGTCCAGGGCGGTTACGAGCGCCGTGCGTTTTTGTTCGATGGCGCGATCTTCGGCAAAAAGGAAAAGCTGGGCTGGTGGGAAGGTCAGCCGGTCGCAGACCAGTTGCAAGTGCCGAATACGTACCCGTCGATGCCGGGCAATTGTAAAGGCGGCGCGGGCGGATTCGAACAGCATGATGTCGTTGGCGGATGCGGGTCGAATGGCAGCGGAGCGGATGCATTGCACGCCGTCGGTGTAATCGAGGAAGACGCCGACGCGCCGGGCAGCCAGCCTGCGATTCCGCAAGGCGCTGCCAGCTCGTTCCACCAGCGCATAGAGCGTATCGAGAAGAATGTCCGACTGATGGGTATCGGTATCAAAGGTGTGTGCGCACATGACCCGGGGCGGGTTTTTGCCGAAGGCCCGAACCGGAGACGCATCGATTCCCCGTACCGTGTCATGAATAAACCCGGCTCTGGTGCCGAAAGGCACTTGAAGCTGTTCGGTTGTCAGCGCGGCCACCTGGTGAGAACGGTTTAAATTCAGGGCGGAAAGCTGCATCAGGTCCGCTTTTTCCATGCCCGGGAGAAGATAAAGGGGCAACGGCGCCAAAAAAGAGGCTTCTTCGCCTGCGCCTACGATATATTCCCCAGTGGGTTTAACGAGTCTTGTCGCTACCTTGGCCACGAGCTTGTTGGGGGCGACGGACCAGATGGGGGTTAAGCCCAACGCGGTTTTTACCCGGCGGTGAAGCCGCCAGGCCAGGTCAATGGGCGGACCAAAAAGCCGCCGCGTGCCGGTAGCCTCCATAAACAGATGCCCGTCGTTTTCTCCCGGTTCAATGAGCGGCGAGTAGGGCAGGGCCTCTTTTAAAAGATCCCTCATGGCCTGAGTGTAGCGTTCGGGATGAGGCGAAAGCACCCGGGCCTCGCGGCAACGCCGCAAGGCGGTTTGCAGCGGCATTTTTTTTCGGACGCCCGCCAGATACGCTTCCTGGCTCATGTCGTATACTGCGCCCCTGGCAGCGCCGGCCGGCGCGATGATCACGGGCCGCCCGCAAAGTCGCGGGTCGATGACCCGCTCGACGGCCACGGCAAAGTCGGCCACATTGAGATGAATGACGGCGCGTTCCATTACGATAAGCGTGTCGCGTGGGGCGGCGGCATGACCTCGAACCCTTGCCGGACCAAAAGACGGGTCAGGGTCTCGGCGTTTTGAGGGGCCTGGCCCCGCACATGGTTGTTGAAAAAAAGAAGGCCGTTTTTCGCCTGTTTCGCCATCGGCGCAATGAATCGTTCGATCCATTCGGCCAGCTCCGCATCGCTGTAACGATAATCGAATTTTTTTTGCATATGGCCCGATCGCCAGCCGGCGGTGTTTCGGCCGTGAAACCGTATGTAAAACAGATTCGGGCTGGTGAGCACATTCAGAGGCGGCAACAGGTGCGGCAGCGTCGGTTCGTCCACGGCCACCACGGCCACTTGGCGCCGGGAAAGCTCCTCAAACACCCGCGGTTGAATCCAGGACCGGTGCCGGAATTCGACGGCCAGCGGCAATCCCGCCAGCTCGTCCAGAAGGGCCGCCAAGTATTGGCGGTTTTCCCGGCTGCGCTCAAAGCCCGGCGCGAGTTGAACCAGAACGGCCATTAATTGCCCGGACTGGACCAGCGGGGCGATGCCGTCCCGGTACCGGGCGGCTTGCGTGCGCCACTGGGTTGAGTCCACCTCGTGGGTCAGGGTCCGGGTCAGCTTGGCCGCGAAGCGGAATTCGGCCGGCACGAGATTCTGCATGCGCAGCAAGGCGTCCGCCTTGGGCAGTTGATACCAGGTGTAGTTAAGCTCCGTGACGGGAAAGCGATGCGCATAGATATTCAACATGTGCGCGGATTTGGTTTCGGGCGGATAAAATCCGGCTTCAATCCACTCGGGATACGAATAGCCGCTGGTGCCGATCCACAGGCGGCGTTTGTTCGGGTCCAATTTTTTCCCGGCCATTTAAACGGCCTCCATGACCTCAGGGCCCCGGTGAATACCGATGACCTTGCCCTGAATCAGCACCGCTGAAAAGGGATAACGCATGGGCGCATACCGGGGATTTTCGGGCCGCAGCTCGATATGGTCCGTATGAAGAAAAAAGCGCTTGACCGTGGCTTCCTCACCGTGAATGAGGGCCACGATGATTTCCCGGTTTTGCGCGTATTGGCGCGGCTCGCAAATGGCCAGATCCCCGTTGTAAATGCCCGCCGCTATCATGGAATCCCCCTTGATGCGAAGCGCGAACAACTGCTGCCTGCCGAAAACATGGGCATCAATCACCACGCTGCCGTCCCACGCCTGCTGGGCGTACATGGGAAGACCGGCCGTCACCCGGCCGATGATGGGCACTTCCTGCCAGCGTTGCAGCCCCTCCGGTTGTTGCAGGCGGTTTAAGACGTAAATATTGCGGCTGTATCGCCCGTCCCGCTTGATATACCCTTTTTCTTCCAGGGTATTCAAACCCTGGGCCACGGCCGCGTGGCTGACGCCGAGATCCCCGGCGGCCTTCCGAAGGCTGGGCGCTTTTCCGGCGCGCGAGATCGCCCGGCGCAGGTATTCGAGCAGTTGCCGTTGCTTGGGGGGTAACTCCGTGGGCATCAATACCTCCATTAAACAGTTGAAAGAGTGGGGAGTGTTCCGCACTCACTACGGTTTATTTTAGCTATACAAAATGTAAATATTAATGTAAAGATAAATGTAAGGTTTTGAGGGCGGGTTTCCTGGAAATCCGTGTGCATCGGGGGGGGGTACCGTTTTTTATTCAGCAATAGTTGTTAAAAAAAATGATGCGGGGTGAGCTGTTTTTTACAAGATGGCATTAAAAGTTGCTCTGTGTCTACAGGGACAGGAACAAAAAATCGGGCTAAAGGGTATCTCCCGGCTATTCGCCCACTTGTTTCAGTGCATATTCAAACACGATCTGGTTTAATCGAAATCCACCTTTTTCATGGGAGATGGTCCAGCGTGGAAAGGTCGCGATCTATGTCTTTTTCATCGTATTGTCTGCAAATTTCCTCTTGGCCCAGCAGCAACAGAAAATCCCATTTTCCCATTCCGGCTAGCTGCCGGGCTTTTCCAAGAGAAAGCAGGCCTTTTTCATACAGCCTCAAAGCGAGTTCCCTGCGAAGCCGGCTTTCCTGCTCTGCCGGAGGGATGCGCAACGCATCTCGTATGTCGTCATTAACGTCCAGCTGAAGGGGCATAAAAGTCCTCCTCATGGTGGCATATGATGTTGATCATTCTATTCCGCTATAATGGGATAACATAACATAAGGGAGAATTACCGGCTTGTTAACACCTCTGAATAACACGGTGTAGGGGTGAACCTGTGCGTGTGCCCATTGCCGTTGTAAGGGCAGACCTGCGTGTCTGCCCCCGTGAATCATGGTGCACGCTCCCCGCCAAACCAGGGCGGACACACAGATCCGCCCCTACGTTGACTGCGACGCCATGGATGTTGATTGTATTAACAAACCGGTAATGCTCTCTAACATAAAAAACAATTATTAATTGCTACCTCTCAGAATAAAGCGTTCAAGGTCTTTTACAGGATGCCCCTGCTCCTTGTAAGGCTTCGAAAGCCGAATAATCGGCGACACAGCATTTCAGCAGATGCAAAAAAACGCGCCGCTGTGTTGTTGGTTGTTCTACGATTTTTCCACAACAAAAGAAAACCGGTCGAGTGATAGTCCGTTCCTATCCCACTTTTTCCAGCCGCTCGTTGATGCTTCGCATCACGTTATCCCGAAAGGTTCGGGACTTGGCGTTGATGAGAGTGCAGCCGTACCGGAGATTTTTTTCCATCAGATCCGGGTAATGCCTTAAATTCTTTTTGAGTTTCCGGCTGTTGGACGTGACTTTTCGAATAAAGGGCATTTCCTTGCCGATGACCTTGGTCTGTTTTTTTCGAATGGCGTCCAGCAACCCTTTTCGGGTTCTGTTGCATTCGGCGTAGGTCAGGGCACGGCCCATATGGGGCAGCGAATGGCCGTCGCTGCCGCCCACGATGCCCTTGCCGAGGTTGAATCCGAGCACCGCGCATTGCAGGTTCCACTTGTTAATATTCCCGGCATTGATGACCTCGACCCCGTCGGCCATGTGAAACAGCCGCTCCAGCCGCTCTTTGGGGAATTGCAGATTGCAGACCCCCGTATAGGCGGCGCAATAAGGGTGCGGAAACATGATTACGGTTTTAAACCGGCGCGCCCGCCGAATGATATCCTCCATTTCAAGGAGGGTCGAACTCATCACCCCGTTTCCCATGTACGGCTTGAGATCCTCCCGGTAAAAGGCCTTCAGGCTGGGAACATCGTAAAAATAAACCAGCAGGTGGGAGCCTTCCCTGGAGGTGATTTCTATTCCGGGAATACTCAGGATGCGTTTGCATTTGTCGATTTCAACCGCGCCCTGAATATCGTTGTGGTCGGTAATGGCGATGCCGATGCCTAGCGCTTCGGCCTGCCGCGCGATGTCATGGACGGAATTGACGCCGTCGGAATAATGGGTGTGAAAATGAAGATCCGCCACGGTATAGGCGCGGTTAAGCTCGTGAATATCCGGTTTTTCGAACTGGATTTTGTTGACTGTGTCCATTTGCACTCGATTGAATTAATTTTGAATGTTGAAGCATGAATTTTTCAATTAAGGCACTTTTTTGATTTTGATAAAAAGCGATGTTTTTGCCCCCTAAATTGCCATGATGAAAAACTCATTTTCCTAACATTATAATCAGTTATAAAAAATATAACCCATTTAAGGCAACCGGCGCATGAAAGAAGTTAGCGGGCTGCCTTCAGCATACCAGCCTACAATAGCGCATTCCTGTGCGGCGTCAAGCTTTTCCGGCGGTTTGATAAAGATATTTTGACCTGTGGTTGTTGGTTGTGAGGGGGCTTCATTTTTATTTACAGCAACAGTGATTGTCCGAAAGGCCTTCGATTGAATCTGAAGAAGTTTCGATAACTCTTTTTAGCAGCTTTGATAGACGTTCTTGCTGGTGGGTTAGCACTTATTTTACCTTTCTATAAGAAGTAAAATTACCAGTTTTGTGGTATAAATTACACAGTTCATGCGGTAGGCTTTGAGGGTGCATAGGAAACCCAATTGATATGATTATATAAAAAAAAACAGGTAATTGGTACTTTTTTTGCATCTAAAATCTTCAGTTTTTTGAATAAGTTTGTATGAAAGAGAATATCAAGAGGATAATTTTTTAAAAAGGAGGATAATAATGAAACGAGTGTTTTTATCAATTATGGTTATTCTGTTTTTAACCTGTGCGTCGAATGTCTTGGCTTTTACGATAACAAGTCAGTTGACGGGCGATATTAGGCCGGAAAATCCTGACAGTTTGATTGTTGATGTCACCATCACCGTGGACGAAGTAATCAGCCCAGAGGTAGCAACCTGGGTGGTTGACATCAATTCTCCATTGCACCCAGACATTAAGCTGGATGAATTTTATTTTAACCTTGATATTGACGATCCAACCGATGTTACTTTTTCTGCCTTTAACCCAGCGGGTTGGGCCATTTCTACTCCTGCTACGGTCCAAGGAGCTGGCGGCGTTACTTTTATGTTTGAGGCGCTTGACCCGGTTGAACAGCCGAACGTTAACGCTGATGATGTTACGAATGACCAAAATTTGAGTTTTACGATGACGCTTTTGGCTGCCATTGATCAGAATCTCTTTTTGAATGCACTGTCGGCTATTTCCAATGAAGCCGGTTCTGGTCAACTGGGGGCTCACCTGCAGTCGCTTGAGCTTTTGTCTGATATCAATAATACGGATAGCGGGTTTGCCTTTGGCAACTACAATTACGTGCCTGGAGATGAGCCACCGCCCCCCGGAGGTGCTGTTCCCGAGCCGGCGACGATGGTGTTAATGGGCCTCGGTTTGATTGGTGTAGGGTTTGCGATGCGCAAAAAAAATAAATAATAGCGGTTAGTAGCTGAATGATACAAAGCGGGGCATGACGGAATAAGTGTGCCCCGTTTTATTTTTTGGTTTAGTGAGAGTATATACCATTTGCCGCTGCGCATGCAGGGCAATCGCCCGTAGAAATGAACAGCCGGGAGCGAAAGCCTTGAGGGGGATCGGATGGAAGCTGCGGCACTGTTTGAACGCGTTCCGCGTGAGTTTGCCGCAGCTGGAATCCGATTTTTCTCAAGACTGAAGCGGGCTATGGGTTACATGCGATTGCCCTGGCTGCGCATTTAGTATTTGTCATCATGAGCACGGGTTATGTTATTGTTTGAAATTGAACTGCGCCCAGGTTCCCCGATCCTTGACACCTTCCATTTTATTCTTTTATATTCCCTTGACCGCCGTTGAAAATTTTTCAGTTTAGAACATCCTGTGATATCCATTGGAATGAGTACGAAAGGAGCGGCATGTATAAAAACCATTTTGGTTTTACGGAAAAACCCTTTCAGCTCGTTCCGAACCCCGCCTATCTGTTTTTAAGCAAAAGCCATGAAGAGGCACTGGCCCATCTGAATTATGCCATCGCGCAGGGGGACGGGTTCGTTGAAATCACCGGAGAAGTGGGAACTGGAAAAACCACCCTGTGCCGGGCCTTTGTCGAAAGTCTGAATGACGGCACCGAAACGGCCTATATTTTTAACCCCAGGTTAAACGCCAATGAACTGCTGGAAGCGATTCATGATGAGTTCGGCATTCGGTACGCGGCGGGCGGCAGCACCAAAGCCCTCGTTGATTCCCTGAACGGGTTTCTTCTGGAGAAAAAAGCGCAAGGGAAAAAGATCCTTCTTATCATCGATGAGGCACAGAATTTGAGCAAGGAGGTGCTGGAGCAGGTTCGGTTGTTGTCGAACCTGGAAACCAGCACGGAAAAATTATTACAGATCGTGCTGGTCGGGCAGCCCGAATTGGCGGACATGCTTAACTCGTATGAGCTGCGCCAGTTAGGCCAGCGCATTACCCTGAGCGCGTTTTTGACGCCGCTGTCGTTTGCGGATACGGGCCGGTATATTCAGCACCGGCTTCATATCGCGGCCCGGGGTGTGGACGTGCCGTTTACCCATGGGGCGGTTCGGAAAATATACCGGTACAGCGGCGGAATTCCCCGTATGATCCATGTCGTTTCTGACCGGGCGTTACTGGTGGCTTATGTGTTGGGCCGGAATGAGGTGACCGGTGCGATTGTGCGAACCGCTATTCGGGAACTGGCCGGCCGGGAAAACGCAAAGAAAAATGTGTTTTTAATCGGCCGAATTCCCTTAATTACAGCGGTGTTGCTCGGTGTGGGCGTGCTGGGTGCGTTTGGGATGCGGGAATGGGATATTCGGTTTTCGAGCCCGGATCACCCGCCGATAAGCGCGGTGAAAGAAGCGCCGGTATCAACCCGCCCGTCCGCGCCGCCGGTCGTGCCGCGCGCGGATTCAAGTAGCGGCCTTTGGGAAGAGCTTCTGTATACCGATCGGGTTGAGGCGGTTTCAGCCGTGTTTTCTCTTTGGAGGCAGACGGCGCAGATTCCCGCTGATATCACCGCCATTCGAAATGATCCGGCATTTTTTCAATCGGCCGCTGAAAATAACGGGTTTGAGCTTTATCGCGTGGAGGGGGATCTGGCGTTGCTGCCGAAATTGAATTTGCCCGCTATTCTGACGTGTTATGTGCCGGGCAAAGAATCCCTTCAATACCTGCTTTTAAGCGGAATGGACGGCGGGAAACTGGTGTTTTCAACGGCTCTTTCCGCACCGGGTAAATCAATGGCCTTGAGCGAACCCGAGGTGGCGGCACGCTGGTCCGGGGTGGCGTATATTCCCTGGAAAAATTTTCTCGGGTTTCGCGGCACGATTCCGCTTGCCGCTTCCCGGCAATCCCTTCTGATGCTAAAGGGGCTTCTCAAAGAAATCGGATTTAACGATATGACCCCTGGGCCCGAGTATGACGAGGGCACCCGGTTGGCCGTAAAAGAGATACAAAAAAAATACGGGATTGAGGTGGACGGACTCGTGGGCTCTTTAACAAAAATTTTGCTTTATAATGAGCAGGGGTCTTTTAACATGCCACATCTTATGATGAAGGACTGAGTCCATGAGTTCCATCCTCAAGGCATTAAAGAAACTGGAAAATGAAACCAGCCCGTACAATGGCGCAGCGACGCCCCCTGCCTTTAACATCCGGCAGGCATTAAGGCGGCAGATGAAACCGGCGATGCGCAAAAGGCCTTGGGTCTCGTCGATGCTCGTGCTGATTCTCTTTGCGGGTGGGGTGCTGTTTTTCAAAGGTGACCAAACTGAAATTAGGCCGCCAATAGTGCCTGTGGTGCCCGCGGTCGAAAAAGCGAAAGCGTTGCCAACCCCGGTACCGTTAACCATCACAACATCGACAATAGCCGCACCGTCCCTGCCGCAACTGCTTAAAAAGCCGACTGATTTGCCTCCTCGCGTAACGGAGAAGACAACCCCCATCACCGCTCTGAACCGTAAAGCAACGGAAAAACCGCCGTTGATACCTGCCCGTGATAAAGCGATTGAAATTCATGCCCCAGCGCCTGAAATGAAACGGATGCCCCTGCCGCAAAAAGAGGCGAGGACATCCCCCGCAGCAAGCCCGGCTGATTTAATGGCGCTGCCCGCCGAAGTCGGACTCAAGCTTCAGGCGTTGGCCTGGGCGAGCGAACCGGCCAGCCGGTTTGCCGTCATTAATTCACAAATAGCCAGGGAAGGGGAGAGTGTCGGAGACATGAATGTGGAGCGGATTGAGCAGGAGCGGGTGATTCTTCGCAAGGGTGGCGAATTATACCAGTTGAAGTATTAGAAAGCTGGGAGGCCAGGAGGCTGGGAGGCCAGGAAGCTGGGAGGCCAGGAAGCTGGGAGGCCAGGAAGCTGGGAGGCTGGGAGGCCAACGATCTTTTCCCAATGATGCACGCTTGTTGGTGCATGTCCTTGGGTCTATGATGCTGTTGGATGTGCATTACCGCTCGTGGTTGCGCGGCGCTTCGCGAGGTTGTTATAAAGGGTGCCGCTGCAAAAAAGTAAAACCCCCAGTCCCATGATGGCAGCACCCCAGGCGAACGCAAACCGCAATTCCGAAATGTCCATAATGAGGCCGGCCAGCAGCGAGCCGCTGAGCATGCCGAGGCTGTGCGCCGTGGTTAGCAGCGCCATGACCGATCCCATGGCATGGGTGCGGTTTCCCGCGATAATAACCAGCGCCATGAGCGCCGGCATGGAAATCCCGCCGCCGATGCCGAAAAGTACATTGGCGATAAATAAATCCTGGAACCCGGTTGCCCATTGAAAGGACATGACCGCATAGACCACTATCAAGCCGCCAATGGTCACCAGCATGAATTTATTACAGCGGTCTGCAACAGCGCCCATGGGAATATGGATCAGTCCACTCGTGAAAACGCCCAGCATGAGCAGAATTCCGATTTTACTGGGTGGTAGTGAAAATTGGGAATCCGCATAGACGGGCAAAAACCCCCAAAGAATGCCGATACAGGTTGTGTACGCAAACCGGAAAACAGAAAGAATGAGAATGTCTCGGTCGGTGAGCAGATCTTTCCATTCAAGCGGCTTTTTTCCCTGAATGACCACCCGCTCCATTCGAGTGGGCGGCAGTAGAAAAAGCCCCAAAATGCACCCCACCAGGGCCATCCCGCCCATGCAGCCAAAGGCGGCCGCAAGACTGAACTGCTCGCTGATGAAGCCGCCAAGGAGCGGACCGATGCTTAAGCCCATGAACATGGACATGTTAAAAAGCCCCATGCTGAAGCCTTCATCCCCGACCGGCGTGATGTCCCCCACATAGGCTTGTGTCACCGGCATGATCATGGCCGAGGCGATGCCTTGAATGAACCGGAGAACAATCAGGGCATTGACGTCTTCAAATCCCATGAAGGCGATGGAAATCAGCACATAGCAGAAAAGCCCGATCACAATGAGCGGTTTGCGACCCTTTTTATCCGACATGCGGCCGAAATAGGGCATAAAGACGGATCTTGAAAACGAGAAGGCGCCGAAGATCAACCCCACATATAATCCGCTGGCGCCTAAATTGTTGGCGTACACGGGCAGGAGCGGGACAACGATGCCCACACCGGTCACACAGGAAAAAATTGCCAGAAAAAGTGTTGCGAAGATTCGCTTATCAAGCCGTTGCGGTTCGTCTGAAGTCAACATGGGCTGACTCATAGCACTGTGGCTACCCGGTAACAATGAAAAAGTAGAAAGCAACGTAACTGCTCAGTAGCCAGGAGACAGAATCCAGAATTCAGAATAAAAACAACTGAAAGCAGCCGGATTAATATAGTTGAATGAAGATTCAGGCGGTTAGTGCATTATTTTGAATTCTGGCTCCTGAATTCTGAATACTGAGTAGTTACATTTATTCTTACTCTTGTGATTAAACCGAACCGGAAAGGCATTAATAACTGGCCTACCTATTGATGCACATGTACAAAGTCGCTATGATCAGAAAAATTTCAGAATATAATAAGGATATCATTCCATGGACTGGCAAAAAGTACATGACGCGTTTCCGGTGAATCGGGAAATGATCTGGCTGAATAACTGCGGCACCACGCCCGCCGGCGTTCATGCTGTCGAGGCGGTGACGCGCCACCTAACCGGCTATGCTCAAAAAGGAATACTGACGGAAACGGCGGGTTACGTGAATGTCCGGCGAAACATCAAAGCCGTTTTGGCGAAACTTCTGAACTGCCGGGCCGACGAACTGGCCTTGATTCATAACACGGCCGAAGGGATGAACTTTGTTTCTCGCGGGCTTAACCTTGCGCCGGGCGACGAGTTGATTCTTCTGGAAAATGAGTATCCGAGCAATATTTATCCCTGGAAACATTGGGGGAAAAAAGGGATTCGGCTGCTTTTTGCGCCGATGAGCGACACACCGGAAGAATTTTTTCGCGGTCTTTTCTCCCTGGTAAATCAAAAAACGAGGGCCATGGCCCTTTCCGCGGTGCACTGGTGTACCGGCATGCCGCTGCCGCTTTCGGCGATTGGGAATTTATGCCGGGAACGGGGCATTGCGCTGATCATTGACGGCGCCCAAGGTGTGGGAATGCAGCCGATGGATGTAAAGCGCATGGGAATTTCCTATATGTCTTTTTCGGCATGGAAATGGTTGTTGGGACCGCTCGGCGTCGGCGTGTTTTATATCGCCGAAGACAAGCTATCGGAATTGGATCCGATTTTCCTGGGCTCCGAATCTGTGATCGACGATCATGCCTATTTACCGTATAAGGATGAGCTGAAACCGACGGCCGATCGATTTACCTATTCCACGGGGAATTGGAACGACTGGGTTTATTTTGCCGCTTCTCTTGATTTTCTGGCCGCCGTTGGATTTGAAACCGTTCGCCGTCGAATATTTAAGCTAAGCGATAGGTTGAGCAAGGGATTGACCGCGATCGGTTTTAAGGTGCTCTCTTTTCGCCATCCGGGTTGGCCTACTGGTATCGTGGTGTGTGAAAAATCGGGACTGGCTGCGCCATTGATTCTTTCTCACCTGAAAAAACACCGTATCATCGCTGCGGAACGGCTGGGCAGAATCCGGTTTTCTCCGCATATCTACAATTCTCCGGAACAGATGGACAAGGTTGTGACGGTGTTGGGTGCGTTGGCATAAAGGCGACGTTAATTTGTCCATGCAGTTATTGCTTCGGTCAACAGCCGCACCCCGTACCCGGATCCGCCGGGGGGGCAGTAATCGCCGCCGTTTTTTAAAAATGCCGTACCCGCGATATCAATGTGCGCCCACCGGGTGTTGTTCGTAAATTCAGACAGGAAAAGCGCGGCCGTAATGGCGCCGCCGTAGCTGGTGCTGCTCATGTTCCGAATATCGGCCACTTCGCTTTTCATAAACTCCCGGTAATCATCGGGCATGGGCATGGGCCAGCAGCGCTCATGGGTTTTTTGCCCGGCAGTACTTAGCAGGTCGGCGAGTTCATCATCCGTGGTAAATATGCCCGCAATGCGCTCTCCCAGCGCCGCGACGCAAGCACCGGTAAGCGTGGCGAGATCCAAGGTGATATCCGGCTTGAAGCGCGCAATGGCCCAGGTCAGGGCATCGGCTAAAATCAGGCGGCCCTCGGCATCGGTATTACCGATTTCAATGGTTTTGCCGTCGAGGCTTTTAATGATGTCACCGGGCCGGCACGCTTTGCCCGACGGCATATTTTCCACCAGAGGCATCACCCCGATAAGATTTATTTTTGTTCTTAACCGGGCCGCTGTAATCAGGGTAGCGGCGACCGCTGCGGCGCCGGCCATGTCCATTTTCATCATATCCATGTTCGGCCCCTGCTTGAGGTTCAAGCCGCCGCTGTCGAAGGTGATGCCCTTTCCCACTAGCAGGATTGTTTTTTTGGCGCCCCGAGGTGCATGCATCAGGGTTACCAGGCAAGGCTTTTGGTCGCTGCCGTTCGAAACAGCCAGCAGCGCGCCGAATTTTTTTTGTTTCAGTTCCTTTTCGGTCAGTATTTCAATGCTGAGCCCAACTTTTTTTGCGTGTGAGGCGATTTCTGCGGCCAGCGCGCCGGGGGCTTTTTCGTTCGAAGGCGTAGAAACCCATTCCCTGGCCATTCGGGTTCCCTCGCAGATAACGGCTATCCGATCAATAAGGGTTTGGTATTTTTTTACTTCTCCCCGGGTTGCCAGGAGAATGATTTGCATCAGCGGTGTTTGATTTTTTTCTTTTTTATATTTGTCGAACACATGGTTAGCCAGGCAGGCCCCTTCGGCAATCGCTTCAAGGATCTCGTCCGGTTTTAACGGCGAAGTCTTTATCTTGGGAAGTACGATATGGAGCGTTGTCAGTTTCTTTCCCATGGCGGATTTGACCGCACCAGCGGCCATGGTGCGAAGGCATTCGCGGTCCAGTTTGTCGGGTTCTCCCAATCCGCTGCAGGCCACCCGGGCGGCATGAAGGCCCTCTGGTTCGTAAAAGGTGACACAATCTCCCTTTTTTCCTTTAAACTCATTGAGCGTTCTGGCTTTTTCAACCAGGGCGGCCAGGGGGGGGGCCAATGCTGCGTCGTCGGCCTTTTCGCAGACTGGAATTACCAGATACGCCATTTTTTCCCTGGAAAGGTCGACCGATTTCAACGATAGCGCCATGAGTATCTCCTTTTCTTAAAACCCAGGTTCAACCTCTGCTGATTTGAACTCGGCATAACCTATCCATTTCGATCGGCTTTGTAAAGCCAAAGGAAACAGGACGCTGGCGGTTGCGCCCCGCACGGAAGACTTCCGATCGCGTTTCCGATAGAAAAGGCGTTGAAAAAAGATTGAGAACCTGCGAGGAAGGAAACCATAATAACGGAACTCAGGCCGGTGCCATCAATCCCCTGCCGGAACGTTAACAACGGTTCTGGGGCGAAAGGACCGGCGGAATGGCGGCGCATGTTTTCTATTTTAACCCTGAATCTTCGGTTCGGTCTGGCTCAGGATGGGCCAAACGGGTGGGAATTCCGGAAAAAAAGCCTGAAAAAGCTGTTGGACCGGTATCCGACTGATTTTGCCGGGTTTCAGGAAGTGAATGATTTTCAGTTCGATTTTATTGCGGACGCGCTGGGCAAAAATGTGAGCAGTATCGGCAGACGAATATCCGCGCCCGATGCCTGGCAGAATAATGTCATTTTTTATCGAAATCCCTGGCAATGTGTTCACCGGGATCATTTCTATTTAAGCTCCACCCCCGACATTCCCAGTCGTTTCCAACGCAGCAAGTGGCCGAGGCAATGCACGGTGGGAATGTTTCAGAAAGGCAGCGAGCGGGTCATCTGCGTCAACACGCATTTTGATTTTGATGCCGAAGTGCAAGCCGATTCGGCCCGGGTTATTCTCGATCGGATGTTATCCCTGCCGGTAAATGTGCCGGTCGTGCTGTTCGGTGATTTTAACGCAGTGCCGGGTAGCCCTTGTTATCGGGTGCTTACCGAAAAACATGCGGACCGTCCTGCGAACGCTCGGGTTTTTAAAGAGGTGTTTTGCCGCCCCTATCCGGCAACGCACCACGGTTTTACCGGAAAAACGGACGGGGCGCATATTGATTGGGTTCTCTTTGAAGGTGCGTTGTCGCCAATTTCTTGTACAGTGCTTCAACAAAAATTTGACGGGCGATACCCATCGGATCATTACCCCTTGGTGACTTTTTTTGAAGGCTCATGACGGCGCTGTTATTTTGGTAATCGGCCCGGGCCTTCTGTTACAAGGTTTTCATCTTTGTAATTCAGATTACATTATCGGCGCTGCTGTATGAACAAGTGTACAGTCCCCCGGCGCAAGGGTTTTAGAAACGATTCACCTATTATCCGTCTTCTCCCCCCTGTTGTTCTCTTAACCTATTGTAAAGAAAATGAATTGAAGTCCGACAACCTATGATACCATATTTTTTCTTTTTTCTGGCATACCCCTTGCTCATACGAATAGCAACTGCGCAACGGTTGATATTGCGAAGAAGATGGCCGGCGGAAGGTCGGGGCTTTGAAAAAAAGATGAAACAAAACAAGGGGGAAGAATGAAACCAACGAACAATTCACAGATTAAGGGATGGTTGACGGGATTATTAATTGCGGTGTTCGCCTGTTTGGGCAGCGATACTGCCGCGTTTTCGCAAGATGACGGATACAGAATGACCGGGCTGCCGGAATTGACTCAGGAAGATATCGAATGGCAGAACACCCATATGCTTCGGGTCAAAAAGGTGAAAATCAATCAACGGGGGCTTGAGCGGATAAACCAATATCGCCAAAAACGGGCGCAAAGAAAAATGACGGATAAGGACGTTTCCGTTGTGCCCTTGGGTAAAGAGATTGAAGGTGTTGTTGGTGCGCCGAAAGACGACTCCGTTATAAGCAGCGATTCCAGCACGACCACCATGCCGGCAGCCCTTCCTCCTTACGTGGATAACAGTGCGCTAAAATTTTTCCCGCCGATTCGCTCTCAGGGCTCGCTTCCTTCCTGCGGGGCGTTTTCCGGTACTTACTATGCCATGACCTACATGAACGCCATGGCGCGGGATCTGGACGCCAAAACCGGCGGCGAAAGTCTGCAGCTGAGTCCGAAATGGACCTATAATATGATAAATGGCGGCGCATTGGTGGGCAGCTGGTATTATCAGGCCTATGATATCGGTATCAAGCATGGCGTGTCCACATGGGCGCAATTTCCCTATGACAGCAATTACCGTCAGTGGAATACGAATGCCACGGTTTGGCGGGATGCCGTGTATCGCCGGTTCGACCAATACGGCTATGTTGCCAATACCCACCTGGATTCCGGAATCGAACAGGTCAAGCAACTGCTTCTCAATGGGTATGTCCTTAATTTCCCGACTTATATCAGCTCCTGGCAATATAAAACCATCGGCAACGACCCGGCCACGAGCGCGGATGATGCGTTTGTCGGAAAAAGGATATGTCATTGGGTAAATGGCACTTCCGGATACCACGCGATGACTGTTGTCGGATACAACGATGAGATCTGGGTGGATATTAACGGGAACGGCACCGTGGACAGCGGTGAAAAGGGTGCTTTCAGAATTGCCAATTCTTGGGGGACCAGCTGGGGTGAGGCCGGGTTTGCCTGGATGGCCTATGATGCCCTGAAAAATCCGTCGGCTGTATCCGGCGGGCCCGCGACCAATCGCATTTATGGCTGGTCCCCGTCTCGTGCGCATTGGGTAACGGCCAGAAGTTCCTATACGCCGACGCTGATTGCGGAATTTACCCTCAGCCATGCCCAACGCAACCAACTTCGGGTAACACTTGGGGTCTCTGGTACAACGGGCGTATCGCCGAGCCAGATTTGGTATCCGAAAATGATTTACGGCCAGGGCGGCGCGTATGCATTTAACGGAACGACCACAGCGTGCGATGGAACCTTCGTGTTTGATTTTTCAGATATTGTGCCTTTGGGCGGAGATCCCATGCGATACTACCTCGGGGTTTACGATAGCGTCACAGGCAACAGCGTTACGGTTAAATCTTACCGAATTTTGGACATAATCAATGCAGATAAGGATGTGGTTTGCGGCACCGTGCCGGTTACCGGTGATTACGAACAGCTCTATAAGTTTGTCGAGTATAACTTTAATGACGGTAATGAAGCGCCGGTGGCGATAGCGCAAGCGACACCGGTATCGGGAACAGCGCCCCTGACGGTCACCTTTGATGCGAGCGGCTCCTATGATCCGGATGGGAATATCGTCTCTTACGCATGGGATTTTGGCGATGGGACAAGCGGTACGGGGGTTACGGTTCAGCATACCTATACCGCTTCGGCCAATTATGAAGCAACGCTTCAGGTGACGGATAACGGCACCAGCACGAATGAGGACTGGTTGACGATTCAGGTCGCAGCCGACACGAACCAGGTCATTTTTGTTGATGATATCAACTTGTCGGCAAAGGTAGTGAAGAAGCGGATCAACGTTCAATCCGATGTCCTCATTCGGGATGTGGGCAATTTGCCCATGGAAAACGCAACGGTAACCGGTGCATGGAGTGGTCTGGTCAGCGGCAGCGTTTCGGGCGTAACGGATGCTACCGGCAAGGTGTCGTTTACTTCACCGACGGCAACGAAAGCAGGAACCATTATATTCCAAGTTACCAATGTATCAAAATCGGCATATACTTATGATGCAACCCTTAATAAAGAAACCCAGGACTCTATTTCGGTAGCGCCGGCAAGAAGGTAACGGCCGCGACGGACGAAAAAACACCGATGCTGATGGTTGGCTAATTCTATAAAACCGCTTAACAGGCATCAACTAAGCCATAATAACAAGCGCCTCTTGAAAATGATGGTGGGTTCAAGAGGCGCTTTTTTTTATATTCATCCTTCGGGTTTTGCATGAGGCTCAATTGCGGCCGCCGGGTCAAGCGCGACATTTCTATTGACACCCCCACCGGCTTTTGGCATGGTCCATTTACTATAAATAGGTTGTATATTCAAATCGTTATAGGGGGTGTTTCGCCCCTTTTGTTTTTACTTCAGGGCAGTTACCGTTCGTCCGGAAAGGGGAGCCTTTGGAAAACACTGTTATCAACGAGACGTTTGAGCGCTATCGAACGGAAGTCTCGTCCTGGCTCGAAGAGTTATACGCGCTGGCCAAGACACTGGAAGATGCCGCGTTGGCCGAAGTGATTCACGACATTCGGCTGCATGTCAACGAACCTTTTTTATTTGTCGTCGTGGGTGAAATAAAAGCCGGAAAAAGCAGCTTTATCAATGCGCTTCTGGAGACGGATATCTGCCGGGTGGACCCGGCACCCTGCACGGATACAATTCAACAGATCGTCTATAGCGCCCAGCAGACTGAAACGGAAATCAATCCTCATCATCTCAGAATCGGTCTGCCTGTTGAGGTACTCAAGCACATCAGTATTGTGGACACACCGGGCACCAACACGGTGATCGAGCATCATTATGAGATTACCGAACAATATATTCCCAACAGCGGACTGGTGCTGTTTGTGTTTCCCGCCAAAAACCCCCATACGAGAACCGCTTGGGAGCTTCTGGACTATATCAGCGAGCAGTGGCGAAAACGGGTGGTCTTTGTGTTGCAGCAGGCGGATCTGGCAACCGAAAACGAGCTTTCCGTCAATACGGCCAAGGTGCGCGAGTATGCCGAAAAACGTGGCATAAACGCACCGCTGATTTTTGTGGTATCCGCCAAATGGGAACAGGAGAAAGATGCGCGCAGCGGCTTTGAGGCTATTCGTGACTATATACGGAAGACCGTGACCGGCGGGCGACATCTTTATCTGAAACTTTCTACAACGCTGACTTCCGGGGAACAAGCACTCAAAAAGGTCTACAACACGCTTCAGGAATACCGGGCGCGACTCGATGCGGACCGAAATGCAGCCGGGCGAATTCAGGACTATCTTGCGGCCGGTAAAAAGAATATGGCGCGGGATGTTGAGCACTTTGTGGATGCCCTTTGCGCCCGCTATGATCGGATCGGCCTTGAAATTCGTTCGGATTTCGAGGAAGGATTGTCTGTGGTGGCGCTTTATAAACGGGCGATTCGTGGCACGCTCAGCCGAAAAAAGTCCGTTACCGCATGGCTGGAAGAACTTCAGACCCAGTTTGAAACCCGTTTGGCCGAGGCGCTGATTCAGGAAACCGGCGAGCGATCCTGGCAGTTTATGGAAACGATTCAAGATCTGGTGGCGCGGATAGACGATGAGCTGAGCCAGACGATTCACGTTACTCCCGACGGCGGCCGAAAAAGCGTATGGGATGAAAAACGAACGGAAGTCATTCAGGACATTCGCCGGAAAGTCGATGCCATGGCGGCAAAGGATCTCTTCCATGACACGCTGGCGGCGAACCCGGCGGCCATGCCCTCACGGTTGATGGGCGGCAGCACCCTGACCCTGCTCGGTGCGCTCTTATTAACGACCCATGTCACCCTTCTGGATATTACGGGCGGTATTCTGGCCGGTCTTGGATTGTTTATCACCGGCGGGGTGCTCGTGGCCAAAAGAGGGAAAATTTTGCGGGAGTTTGCTCAGGCGATTCAAAATGGCCGGGATCAGTTCCGGGAGCGGCTGATGCAACAACTTTCAGCACGCTTTTCGCAACTCCACGATGACATATCCGATAATGTCAAGCCGTTTCTACTGAATATTCAGGCGCGAGACAGCCATCTTTCGACGCTCATGGCTCAAGGGGAAACGCTTCAAAACCGAATGTCGGTGCTGTCACAGCGCATCGATAACGACATGGGAAAAGGCTGAAATTTAAACGGTCTATCGTATTCGCACCCTTGATGAAACCTGCGTGATCAACGCCAGCCACGTAATTGCCCGGTGCTTGGCATGGCCGTTTTTCCAGGGGCCGTAAAGATGGGGTATGGCCCCGGAGTAGAAATCGGTCCCTTTCGAATCGGCCATGCCGCCGTTGAGGCGTGTCGATCCCACCATTATACGACCGGCTCGATCCAGTTCAGGGTGTCCGGCGCTTCGCCGTACTGAATGGCTTTTAGCTCGTCAAAGAGTCTCTGGGAAATAGGCCCGACACGGCTATCGCCCACGCTGATCACTTTGTCGCCATACTTAAGGGTCCCAACGGGCGAGATAACGGCCGCCGTGCCGGTGCCGAAAATTTCATTAAGATTGCCGCTCGCGTGGGCGTTAAGGACCTCGTCGATGGCGATTTTTCTTTCCGAAACCTTCATTCCCCATGTGGCCGCCAGTTCGATGACCGATTTTCTGGTAATGCCGGGCAGAATGCTGCCGTTCAGCGCAGGGGTGATGATTTCATCATTGATCACGAAAAAGATATTCATGGAGCCGACTTCTTCCACGAAGCGCTGCTCGACCGCATCGAGCCACAGCACCTGCGTGTAGCCTTCTTTTTTGGCGATTTCACCGGCATAGAGGCTGGCCGCATAGTTGGCCGAGGCCTTGGATTCACCGATACCGCCCCTGGCCGCACGCACATAGTCCTTGGTTACCCAGATCTTAACGGGGTTGAATCCTTCCGCATAATAGGCGCCCACCGGAGAGAGAATGATATAGAAAAGGTAGGTGTGGGAAGCTCGCACGCCGAGGAAGGGATCCATGGCGATAACGGTGGGCCGAATATAAAGAGAGGTTCCCGGTGTTGTCGGCACCCAGTCTTTTTCCAGTTGAATGAGTCTTTTCATGGCATCCATTACAGCGGCCTCATTAATTTCGGGAATGCATAAGCGCCGGCAGGAGTGGTTCATCCGTTTAAGATTTTCCATCGGCCGAAACAGCTGAATTTTCCCGGATGGCGTATGATAAGCCTTTAACCCTTCAAAGGCCGATTGGGCATAGTGCAGTACCATGGCGGCCGGATCCATGACAATGGGACGATACGGTTCGATTCGGAGATTATGCCATCCCTCCTCAGGATTATAATCCATGTTAAACATGTGATCGGTAAAGAGGGTGCCGAATTCGAGTTTCTCGGTTGCGGGCTTGGGCTTCAGGGTGTCCGCTTTTTTGATGGCGATAGCCATAATACTATTACCTCCCGTGATAAAAATTCCATGACTGTAATGGTTGTTGTAACCCGAACACAGATTGAAAGCCGGTATTAATCGCATCGTTAAGACAACAAAGACCACAGCCCATGGGTGTGGTCGAAGCGATTCGGGCTAAGGGGTATTCAGCCGGTCCGTTGAAGTTCACATGGCAAAATTCCCAAAGCAAATCAAGATCAAAACTTATTTAGGGCCCCTCCTTTTCCCTCATTTTGACGGTTCGCCTGCTGTACGGGTAGAACCGGGCCGGATTGTTCATGACGTCTTTTTCTATTTTTTCAAGAGATTCTTTTGCCTTATCCGGTGCTTTGGCAATGACGGCCTCGCAGATGGCATTGATCAGGCTCATGGGGGCGCTTAAGGAGCCCATGAGCGCCTCGCTTCTGCCCACTACCGCCCAGAAGACGCAAAAAAAACTGTAATCCGCATATTGAACGATCTGCGCTGTGGCATCACTTGTGATGGTAATCACTTTGACCCCTTCCACATGGGTTCGCAGGTATTCCACCGCTTCCACCACTTCATGAATATAGAGCTGAAAGTCAAATACAATCAGCACATCTCCCCGTTTAAGGTATAACATGCGTTCAATGAGCGGGCGGCGCTCCCGCACCAGGGCCACGGCGTTATATCCGAGTCGATCCAACTGGAAGCAAAGAAATTCAGCCAGAAATGACGAGGTGCCCCATCCCATGGCGTAGATTCGCTCGGCACTGGCAATGACGTCAATGGCGCTTTTGAACCATTCCCGGTCAATGCCTTCCATGGTCTGGTTGATGAATTCAATGTCCATATTCCAGACTTTTTCCAGAACGGGGATTTCTTTTTGATCGAAAGCCGATTGCTTTTTATGCGACGGGTATATAACCCCTCGAATATAGGCCGCCATGGCTTCCCGCATGTCCTGGAAGCCTTTGAATCCAAGCTCGCGGGCAAAGCGGATCAGGGTGGCATCCGAGACGCCGGTTCGTTTGGATAATTCCCCGAGAGACGCAAAGATGGCTGTTTCCATATTGTTCATGATGAATTCGGCAATATGTTGGTAGGTATGGCTTAACCCGTCATATCGATCACGAATAATTTGGAAAATGTTGTGTTTAACCATGGCCTTATTTTGCCGCCATCAAAAAAACGCGTTTGAAATGCCGAGGCCGGCGTGCTCGTTGGCGATTACCGCTGCCTTTCGGAGTGAATTTTGACGCTATCAGGGGGATGAAAAAGGTGTCAAGCGTTTTCCTTTGACAACAACGCGCTGTTACGATTAGATTTCTCAAAATTGTTCGGGACAGGAGACCGGCATGGCGGAATGCAGTTAACCAAAGTGAGGGATGAATGGAATTTGATATTAGGTTTGAAGGTGGCAAAAAAATCAACGCAACATTCAATGGCTTTACGGTCCAAACCGATCAGCCCGTGGCGGATGGCGGTGAAAATTCGGCTCCCGGCCCGTTTGATCTTTTTCTAAGCGCGTTGGGCACCTGCGCCGGGTTTTATGTGCTTTCCTTTTGCGAAGCCAGAAAGATTTCGACGGACAACATACGATTGTCCCTTCTGAGCGATTATCATGAAGAAAAGGGCAGGCTGGAAACCGTTCGCATTCACATTCACCTGCCCGATGAATTTCCTGAAAAATATAAAAAAACGTTAATTCGAGTCGTTGGTCAATGTTCCGTGAAAAAAGCGATCATGAATCCGCCGGAGTTTCAGATTTCAACCGTACCCTGACGGATCGGGCGTGAGCGCCGAGGCCCTCAATTTCAGCCAGCCGAATGATATCCTCCGCTTCTGCCAGAAACGCTTCCCGGTCATAATGAAGAATGCTGGTTTTTTTAATGAAATTGTCCACCGATAGGGCTGAGGCATACCGGGCCGTGCCGGCTGTCGGCAGGACATGGTTGGGGCCTGCCATATAATCTCCCACCGGTTCCGGTGTGTAGTGACCCATGAAGATGGCGCCCGCATTGCGCAGTTTTCCGATATAGTCGAAAGGATTTTGAACCATCAGTTCCAGGTGCTCCGGCGCAAACTGGTTGGCAAGGGTTACGGCCTTGGCCATTTCCTGAACAACAAAGATCGCGCCGTAAGCAGCAAGGGAGGCTTCGGCAATCTCCCGGCGATCCAGTTGGGCCAGTTGTTTTTCCATTTCCCCGGCTACGGCGGCGGCTATTTTTTTGGAATTTGTTACCAGAATAGCCGATGCCAACGCATCATGTTCGGCTTGGCTCAAGAGATCCGCCGCGATAAAGGCGGGATCGGCGGTGTCGTCGGCAAGCACCAGAATTTCACTGGGGCCGGCGATCATGTCGATGCCGACGGTGCCGGATACGATTTTTTTGGCAAGCGTGACATAGATATTTCCGGGGCCGACAATGACATCCACCTTGGGAATGGTTTGGGTGCCGTAGGCCAGCGCCGCGATGGCCCAGGCGCTGCCGATTTTATAAACCGCATTTACCCCCGCTTTTTTTGCCGCGGCCAGCAGATAGGGGCTCACCCCGCCCTCCGCCGTGGGCGGCGTTGCCATGACAACCTGCTTGACGCCCGCGATTTTGGCAGGAATGGCGCCCATCAGCACGGATGAGACCAGCGGGGTTTTGCCGCTTTTGCCGCCCGGCACATAAATGCCGGCCGCATCCACCGGGGTAACGAGCTGCCCCAACAGGGTACCGGGCCGGTCCGTCTGAATCCAGGACTGGCGGACCTGACGCCGGTGGAATTGATCGATCTGAAAAGCCGCTCGATTCAGGGATTTTAAGAAATCCGCATCCACTTTTTCGGCGGCTTCCGCCATCTCGGCATTGCTCACCTTAAGATCCGAGAGTTTCAGGTTCGGCGCGTCAAACCGGTTGACATAGTGAATCAGGGCGCTATCGCCCTTTTTTTGAACGGTTTGTAGAATACGCAGTACATCGGCGTGGTCTTTTTTGCTGAAGGATAGGCCGCGATTGGAAACGGCGGAGACGCGCTTTTCAGCCGATTTGGACGGATAGGTGTATATTTTAATCATCATGGTTTTCCTGGCGGTTTCGTTTTGATTGGGTTTTGAGTTAACCTGAGCATGTCTAACGGCTGAGAAATGGTTTTGTCAATGATTGGATCATGATTGGATCATCCCAATGCGACATCCAATGTCATCATCACTGCAAATCCTGCCATCGCCCCCATGGTCGCCAGATCCGTATTTTTTTCAAGTTGAGATTCCGGGATTAACTCCTCAATGACCACATAGATCATTGCCCCAGCAGCAAATGCCAGTGCATAGGGGAGAATGGGCCGCATATAAATGACGGCCATGGCGCCTGTGACGCCGGCTATCGGTTCCACAATGCCGGAAAGTTGGCCGTACCAGAAACTTTTCAGGCGCGAAAACCCTTCCCGGCGAAGCGGCACGGAAACGGCCGTGCCTTCGGGGAAGTTTTGAATGCCGATACCCAGCGCCAGGGCCATGGCGCCGCCCAGGGACGCGGACGGCAGGTCGGCGGCCAGTGCGCCGAAAGCAACCCCCACGGCCAGCCCTTCGGGAATATTGTGAATGGTGATGGCCAGAACGAGCAGAACGCTTCGGCGCCAACTTGTTTTGATGCCTTCCGCCTCTGCCATTGGAAAGCCCAGGTGCAGGTGTGGCATTACCTTGTCAATACCCCAGAGAAAGCACCCGCCGAGCAAAAATCCGCAGGTCGCCGGTACCCAGGCGGGAACGCCCGAGCCTTCCGCCATTTCAATGGCCGGCGCCAGGAGCGACCAGTAACTGGCGGCAATCATAACCCCTGCGGCAAACCCGAGCATGGCATCCAGTATTTTCCGGTTAATGGTCTTAAAGAAAAATACGAGGCCGGCGCCGGCGGCGGTTATAAACCAGGTAAATAGGGTGGCAATCAATGCCTGCACGATGGGGTTTAAATTGATAAACCAATTGGTTAACACGGAAAATCCTCTCGGTTGATAAGGTTTTTCAACAATACGGCATCAATCAGAACGCATTTCGGCATCGTACATAATGGGTGTGGCTAACCTGAATAAATGGGACATTCGGCTCCCGGCAGGCCGGTATTTCCCGAGGACATTTGCCGAGATAGCGGCACCCGGTCGAAACGGGATTATTTCCGGGCGCGTCGGCGATGGGGGGGCGAACCATTTCAGCTTCCCCGATACGCAACCCCGGAGCGGCCGCAAGCAATGACAAGGTGTAGGGATGGCGCGGATCCTCGAAGATCTCCTCACTGGCGGCATGCTCCACGATTTGCCCCTGGTACATGACCGAAACCGTGTGGCATAAATAACCCACCACGTTCAGATCATGGGAGATAAACAGGTAACTGACGCCGAGCTGATCCTGAAGGTCTTTTAACAGGTTGATGATTTGTGCCTGAATCGATACGTCCAACGCGGAAATCGGCTCATCACAGATAATCAGCGACGGCGATACGCTTAACGCCCTGGCGATACCGATCCGTTGACGCTGACCCCCGGAAAATTCGTGGGGGTACCGGTCCGCGCTTTCGGGGGATATCCCCACCATCCGGAGTAAAGCGTCAAGATGCTGCGCTCGGCTTTGCCCCGGGGCAGGGGCGGTTTGGCGAATGCCCTCCATAATGGATTGGCCAACGGTCATGCGGGGATTTAGCGATCCGAACGGATCCTGAAAAACAATTTGCATTTCCTTTCGTATCGGTTTTAGTTCTTTTTCGCTCAGCGAAGCGATTTCTTGCCCTTTAAAAGAAATGGTGCCGGCGTCCGGCGCCAGGAGACGCAAAATAAGCCGGGCCACCGTGGATTTCCCGCAGCCGCTTTCTCCCACCAGTCCCAGCGTTTTTCCGGTTTCGATACTCAGGTCCACGCCGTCAACCGCCTTGACCCAGCCGGTGGTTCGCTGCAAAATTCCCCGCCGAATCGGGAAATATTTTTTAAGGGCGTCGGTCTTCAGGAGGGGTGGGGACATATCCTTCATGCGGTGACCTTCATCCTGTTGTACAACACCGGGCAGCGTGCCGAATGATCATTGCCATAGTCGCACATTTCCGGAAAGGCATTTCGGCAATTTTCGATCGCCTCCGGGCACCGGGGGTGAAACGGGCATCCTGTCGGCTTGTGCGCGGGGTCAGGAACCGCACCGGGAATGCTGTAGAGCCGTTTTCCCCGTTTGGCGCGCGTGGGCAGCGATGCCAGAAGGCCCTGCGTGTAAGGGTGACGGGGCGTTTGAAACAACTGCGCGACGGTACCCTGTTCCACGATCACGCCGCTGTACATGACATAGACCCGGTCCGCAATGTCGCCCACGACACCCAGATCATGCGTGATATAAAGAATCGACATGCCGCGTTCTTTTTTAATTTTTTGCAGCAGGGCGAGAATTTGCGCTTGAACCGTCACATCCAGGGCGGTTGTGGGCTCGTCCGCGATAATCAGCGCTGGATCGCAGGCCAGCGCCATGGCAATCATAACCCGTTGACGCTGCCCGCCGCTGAGCTGGTGCGGGTAATCGTTTACTCTCTCCGCCGGCGAGGCAATGCCGACATCGGTCAGCAGCGCGATGGTTTTGGCAAGGGATGCCTTTGGTCCGGGTGCCTGATGAATATCGATGGCTTCCTGAATCTGGGCACCGATGGTAAAGACCGGGTTTAGAGAACTTAGCGGCTCCTGAAAAATCATGGCAATCTGGTCGCCACGTATTCTTTGCAGCGTTTCTTCGGAACAGTTGAGTAGTGCCATTCCGTTGAACTGAATGGCACCTTCAGCGATTTCCCCGGGCGGCGTCGGCACCAGGCCTAAAATGCTCAATGCCGAAACACTTTTGCCGCAACCCGATTCGCCCACCAGGCACACGGTTTCTTTTTTTCGCACCTCGAAACTGACCCCATCCACGGCTTTTGCGATATGCTGATCCCCGTGAAAGAAGACCTTTAACGCCTCAACGCGCAACAGCGGCGCGTTGGGTGCCGATGAATCTTGCCGAATGGTTTTTGCCATGATCGCTTTCAATGGTTATCGTTCCCGAAGCCTTGGATTCAGCGCATCGCGCAGTCCTTCACCAAAGAGATTAAACGCCAGAACCACCACGAGAATGGCCGTGCCCGGAATGAAGGTCAACCAGGGGGCGTCAAAAATAAAGCGCTTGCCGTCCGAAAGAATATTTCCCCAGGTGGCGTGAGGCGGCGGGACCCCAAATCCCAAAAAACTTAACCCCGCTTCGGTCAGAATGGCACCGGCGATGCCGATGGTGGCTGAGACCAGAACCGGCGCGATGGCGTTGGGCATGATGTGCCGAAAAATAATCCGAAAATTTCCGACGCCGAGCGCCCGGGCCGCTGAGACAAAATCCAGTTCCCGCAAAGAAAGAAATTCCGCCCGGACGAATCGGGTCGTGCCCATCCAACTGGTCAACCCGATAATGATCATGATGTTATAAATGCTGGCCGGCAACAGGGCGACCACGGTCAGTATCAGAAAAAAGCTGGGGAAGCACAGCATGATGTCCACCAGTCGCATGATGAAGGTATCGATGGTCATGGTGGGGCTGGCGAGGAAGCTTTGAAATCGGGAAGGCCTCTTTTTCGAATGAGAATGCCGATATCGGATGAATAAAAGCAAGGCGCATCCCAAAAAGGCGCCGGCAGCTTGAAACGGCAGTGTTGCGATGGATAGTCCCAGCCCGGTCAAAAGGAAAATAGAGAGGAGAAGGTGGTGAATCGTGATGGACTGCTGCCCGTAATACCCCGCGATGCCGCCCAGGAAAATGCCGATCAACACCGAAATGCCCACCGCCACGAACCCCACGGTCAGGGAGACCCAGGCCCCCTGAAGCATGCGGGCAAAGACATCCCGTCCCAAATCATCCGTGCCGAAGAAATAATACTCAAAAGGCGGGACTTCCTCGGGGCGCAAGGTTTCCAGGGTCGCCTTGGACAGCGGCGGCCGAAGTTTTTCCTGCAACCGAATGAGGGAGGGATCAAGGGCGGGTGCTTGCCCGGAGGTCAGTGCCAGCCCCAAGAGCGCTATACCAAAAAAAGCGATGAAAATGACGAGCCCGATACCGGCCATGCGGTTTTTTCGAAACAGCCGCCAAACCGCCTGAAACGGGGTTTGTTTCGGTGCTGCCGGCGCTTCAAGCGGTGGCGAAAGCGGGAGTGCCGTGTTCGTATTCATCATGACAGGCGTATCCTTGGATCAACGATCGTGTATAAGAGATCTGATAGAAGGGTTCCCATCAATACCAGAATGGCCGAAACAAAGTTGACGGTTAAAATCACCGGATAATCCCTGGCAAGAATGGCCTCATACGCCATGCGGCCCATGCCGGGCCACGAGAAAATCGACTCGATGATGACCGATCCGCCGATCAGCCCCGGCAGGATCAGGCCGAACATGGTGACAAACGGAAGCAGCGCATTTCTCAGGGCATGCTTATAATACACCATTTCCGCGGGCAAGCCCTTGGCGCGGGCGGTTCGGACGTAATCCTGGCTTTGCACTTCCAGCATCTGGCTTCGCACGTATCGGGATAAAAATGCGATTCCGCCGGTGGCGCCCAGCACCGAAGGAATCACCAGATGCCAAATCCGGTCCATGACCATGACGAGTGGTGGGGCGTCGGCCATGCCGAAGGTTTCCATGCCGATCACCGGCACATGAAACCATTTTACCACAAAGATGATTAAAATATAGGCGAAATAAAAGCCAGGAATGGAAATGAGAAGGTAGGCGATAAAGGTGGCGCTTCGATCAAACACGCCGCCACGGCGAATGGCCGAACGGATTCCTACCGGGAACGACAAGGTCCAGGTTAAAATGGTGCCCACGATAAACAGCGGCAGGCTGTTGATAAACCGTTCCCATATTTTTTTTAAGACCGGTTGGTTATCCTTCCAGGAAAGGGTGTTTCCGGTAAAGAGGTTTCTGTAAAAATACCAGTATTGCACATGCAGGGGTTTATCCAGATGAAAGGCCTTGCGAAACCGCTCGACCACTTCAGGCGTGAACTTGGGATTCAGCGGATCCACCTGACTCGGTTTTCCGGGGGCCAAATGAATGATCAGAAACGAGACAATGGAAACAAAAAAAAGCGTTACAAGTTTCTGGGTCAGGCTGCGGCCGATAAATGAAAGCATGGGCGTATATCCTTGAATTTTTACGGTTAGCCTCCCGCCGCAAATACCGGCGGTTCACTGAGCTTGATCCATCGGTTGAAATGGAAGTTGAAATTTCCGGTTTTCGTCGGGGTAATCTTTTTATACCGTGAATGGCCGTCCGGGCCGGTTTCCTTGATCACAATGCGCTTGTCCAATACCGCCGTCCATTTGCCCACATAGAGAAAGGTATAGGGCTGGGCGTCGGCGATAATCCGGTGCAGGCGACGGCAATAAGCGACCTGGCGTTCATGGTTGTATTCCTGCCTGATTTTAATGATCAGATCGTCGGCCTCGGGGTTTTTAAAGCTTACAAAATTGAGTTGGTAAGGGTTTGTCTGACTTGAATGCCAGAGTTGGTAAAGATCCGGGTCGATGCCCATCTGCCAGCCCAGAATCAGCGCGTCAAAATCGAGCTGATTAACCCGTTTTTGAATAAACACCGACCATTCCAATAAATCCGTGCGCACATCAATGCCGATCCGTTTCCAGGCATCCTGCGCAATGGCCAAAATGGCACGGCGCTGATCGTTTCCGTTATTCGTGATCAGGGTGAACTGGAAAGGCTTGCCGTTTTTTTCAAGAATGCCCCGGCTGTTTTTTTTCCAGCCCGCGGATGCCAGCAGGGCCAGGGCGCCCTCGGGGTCGTAGGCAAGCGGCGGCACCTCATGATTATAATAGTCCGTTTGTTTGACAAAAGGGCCGGTGATGGGCTCCGCCTGCCCGTCAAGCACATACCGAATGATTTTATTCGTATCGATGGCCATTCCCAGCGCCCGGCGGACTCTGGGATCGTTAAAGGGCTCACGCCGCATGTTGTAGCCGATGTAGGAATAACCAAAGGAGACGCCCGAAAAATTTTGAAATCTCGTGTCCTTGACCAGGCGCGCCACCTGATGGGGTTGAACCCCGTAATTATCGACTGTTCCTGCGTAAAACTCCATTTCCTGCGTGAGGACATCGGGAATGATGCGAAAAATATACCGCTTGTAGTGGGGGGCGCCTTCCCAGTAGTCATCAAACCGGTCGAGTACGATGTGCTGATCGGAACGCCATTCCCGAAATCTGAACGGACCGCACCCCACCGGGTGCTGGTTAACCCCGCTGTTTCTCATGGAAAAATCGGACGGATCTTTTCCCAGGCGGCCGGCTTCTTTTTTTAACGCCTGATCGTTAAGCAGGTGCTCCGGTAAAATCCCCATGGCCCAGCTTGAAATGGCAGGAGAGTAAAGCCGTTTATAAATGATTTTGACCGTCAGCGGGTCTACCACCTGCACGGCTTTGACCGGTTCATAATCCGGAATTCTGGGGGAGAGGTTTCGGGGATTAACGATCGCTTCATAGGTGAATTGGACATCCCTTGCATCCACCCCATGCCCGTCGTGAAAGGTGACATTCGGCCGCAGATGAAACAGAAGGATCGGATTGTGCTCGGTTGACGGTAGAAGCGCAGCGGCAAGAGAGGTGGCATCGGAAACCGGGGAGGGAAAGCTTACATATTTTTCGGACGGAAAGGCCTTAAAATAATTCGGGCCGAGAAATGTGCCGAGGTTTTCAAAAAGTTCCGGGTCGACCCGGGAAAGGGTCAGCTTGATGCGGGCCGGTGCCGAAATGGAAACGGTGATTTTCTTTGCTTCAGCGGGAAGGGCGTTATCGGAACCGTTTTTCTCGATGTCAAAGCGTTCCGGCGGTAGCAGCGATACTTCGGTTACATGAGGCCAAGCCTTGGGGAGGGTTTCCTTCAAAAACGCCGCCACCGCCTCGGCACTGGCTGCCCGGGCGAATCCCGGAATGAGGGCGGTTTCGTTGATATAAAAATAGGCTTCCTCATAAATTTGCCAATCTTTGGCAAGGCGTCCCCGATAGCGCAACTGCTCATCCCTGTCGATTAATCCCTCGAACACCAGTGCCTCGATTTCACTGCTGGCCGAATCCGAGGATAAAATCGGATTGAGCATGCCGGCATCTCCTATGGATCCGGTAATATAATCATCAAGCCGATGCGGGTTTCCCTTGGTTTGCGCTTCGTAGGTCGGCACCCAAAAATAAGACTGAAGCAGTACGATGAGGGTGACGACCGGGAGCAAAATAAGAAGTTTTCTGGTGCCCATAGGATCGAAAAACTTGTTGGTGTTAGAAGTTGAAACGATTGAACAGCATATAATGCATCGGGATGATGGAAATAAAACCGCTCCGCCAACGAACGATTCTGCTTGACACCATATGAAAATCACCCCTCGGAGTCAAGGAGAAACCCTTTGCGGCCGTCTGATGTTGAATAGTAAAAGTGAATTTGGGCCTTGGTAAAATAGACCGGTGCCATATCGGCAAAGCTTAACGCGCGTCAATTTCAGCGTTCGATATTTTACCGGAGAAACTGGAACAGGATTTACTCGCATAAAGAATTTTATAATAATAGCTTTCTGTTGGTGTAAGTTATACTTTTAACTTGATTACTCGTCTCGAGTCTTTTGTCGAAGCGGGCAAAGCCGGTGATACCGGGCGAACTTAACTGCGCCTTCTTGTTTTTGTGCCTGATTTGGCTACTTTAGACCACAGACAGTGGGTAATATATGCCATAATAATTAGGTAATTGATGTCTTATTTGGCACGACGCGGATCGGCGGGTTTTTTTAACCCGTTGTAATAAAAAATAAACAAAAAACGAACAGCTTTGTGTACGATATTTGCATATATGAAATTCAAATATTGTTGCGTTGGCCATGGCATAGCAGATGCCCGTCATTTGCTTTATTGCTTCCGAAAGGAGTCATGGCTTTTTTAAAATTTTGTATTGTATGGTTCAACCGTTAGACAAATTGCCGGCATTAGACCGAAGCGAGGCGTGTTGCCGTCAACATGATCGCGTTAGAAACATAACCCGGATACGGCATAAAATTTTAGGTCCTTTTTATGACGGATCATAGGTTTTCGGGGCTAGATCAGCGCTGAGAAAAGAATATGGTTTATGAAACAGACACCGACACCGAGGGGTGCGAATGTTATGGGGGAATCGATGGATGATTTGATGGACGCCATCAGACTCAGAGATAACGGGGGAAGGCGATCCGGATTGGACAGACGCCAGTTTTCTTATAGTGGATATTTGCCTGAAAGAAGGTCGAATAACGACCGCCGAAGAGGATTTGACCGGCGAAAACCCCGGTTTGAAAGCAGGCCTTTTATTCATCACCCCCAAAAAGAGGAATGAAATTAATCAAATAATCTTGCCCATTCTATTTTGATTCAAACAGCATATTCAGTATATTATCAGGCAGCACTTTTTCCCTTCTTGCCGTTTCCGGAATTTTTTCCCCTTTTTCATAAGCGATTTTAGCAAGTTGCGCTGCTCGGTCATAGCCGATGTGGGGAACCAGCACTGTCGCCAGGGCTAAACTTTTATCAAGATATGCCTTGCAGGCCGCCCGGTTGGCGTCGATACCCTGAACACATTTATGGTTGAAAACGGTGGATGCGGTGGAAAGCAGTTCTATGGATTGCAGCAAGTTGTATGCAATGACAGGCAAGGCCGTATTCAGTTCGAAATTGCCGGATTGTCCCGCCATCATAATCGTTGTGTCATTGCCGCAGATCTGCATTGCCACCTGCATGACCGCTTCGGGAATGACCGGGTTGATTTTCCCCGGCATGATGGAGGAGCCCGGCTGCATGGCGGGAAGGGTCAGCTCTCCGATGCCGCAACGGGGACCGGACGAAAGCCACCTGATATCATTTGCAATTTTAAAAAGGCTGGTGGCAATGGTTCGCAGAATAGCACTGGTTTCCACCGCTGTATCCTGAGTAGCCTGTGCCTGAAAATGGTTGCCGGTTTTACGAAAAGAAATTCCGGTTTCTGAAGCGATGCGCGCAATGGCCTTGTCTGCGAATAGCGGCGGGGCATTGAGGCCGGTACCGACGGCGGTTCCCCCGAGCGTGAGTTCCGAGAGCCTGCCTTCCACGGCGGCAAGGCGATCAAGACCGCGTTGAATTTGTGCCGCATATCCGGAAAACTCGTCTCCAAGGCTGATGGGCACGGCATCCTGAAGGTGGGTACGACCGATTTTTTGGATGCCTTCAAATTCCGCCGCCTTTGCGGACAGGGCTGAGAAAAGACCCTGCAGTGCAGGGGTTAACCTGTTTTTGATCTGGTCCAGGGTGGCCATATGAATAACCGATGGTATCACGTCATTGCTCGATTGGCTCTGATTGACGTGATCATTCGGGTGAACGGGTACTTTCCCGCCCTTTTTCCCGGTGAGAATTTCATTGGCACGGGACGCCAGAACTTCATTCATATTCATATTGGTGGATGTGCCGGACCCGGTTTGAAAAACATCCACGATAAATTGATCCGCCATTTTTCCAGCCATCACCTCATTTGCGGCGGTAACGATAGCCGCCGCAAGTTCAGGTGACAGCAGTCCGAGTTCCCGGTTTGTTTCGGCCGCGCATTTTTTCAGCAACGATAGCGCGTGAATGAACGACTTCGGGAAGACCAGACCGCTGATGGGGAAATTGTCCGCTGCACGTTGTGTCTGTGCGCCGTAGTAAACATGTTGCGGCACACGAACGCTGCCGAGAGCGTCTGTCTCGTCTCTGGTTGGGTTTTCAGGCTTCATCGTGGTAGCGCATGTGATTTAAGTTTTCGGGGGCTGTTTCCAACCCCCGGATTAGACCCTTTACTATAAACATGCACGCTTTTGCATGTATATGCGCTGAAAGTGAAAGATGGCTTTTATGCCTCCCAGCATCCCAGCCTTCCAGCATCCGGCTTTGCCGGATGAGGTCATAGTTTTTGAACATTGTCCCTTAATTGTGCGATTTCAATGCCCAAACTAACGCATTGCTTTCCGGATATACAATTTTCCGCATCTCCGTCTTGAAGGTATGTTTTGAGCCGGCGACCGTCTTTTTCTAGATGGACCACGTAGGCCTTTTCTTTTTCGTCATAGTCCACCGTCACATCAATGCCGCATGCTCCGATATCCGGATATATCTCAATTATTTTATTGCAAAGTTCTTTTTTATCAAACATGTGTCACCTCCTGTTCTTTGGAAATGCGCGATTGGCGCGGTTAGTCTTTTTTGAAAAGATCCGTGCTGATGTAGCGTTCGCCCGTGCTGGGGATAATGGCGACGATTCGTTTGCCCTTGAATTCTTTTTTGCGGGCTACCGTCATGGCGGCCCAAACCGCAGCCCCCGACGAGATGCCGCACAGGATTCCCTCCATACGGGCAAGCGCCCGGGCGGTTTCAAATGCATCTTCGTTGGTGACCGCGACAATATCATCCATAATACTTCGATCCAGCACATCGGGAATAAACCCCGCACCGATGCCCTGAATTTTATGCGGGCCGGGCTTGCCACCGGAGAGCACCGGTGAATCAGCCGGCTCCACCGCGATGACCTTAAAATTTGGATTTCGTTGTTTAATCACCTGCCCCACGCCGGTAATGGTGCCGCCCGTGCCGATGCCCGCGACGAGAATGTCAATGTCGCCGCCGGTGTCCCGCCAGATTTCCTCCGCTGTTGTCTTTCTGTGAATTTCGGGGTTGGCCGGGTTTTTAAATTGATCGGGCATAAAGGAATTCGACTGATTTGCCGCCAGGCTGTTGGCTTTTTCGATAGCGCCTTTGATGCCGAGCGCACCCGGTGTCAGAATGAGTTCTGCGCCCAAATGCCTCAACAGGTGACGGCGTTCGATACTCATGGTTTCAGGCATGGTCAGACAAAGGCGGTATCCCCGGGCTGCACAAACGAAAGCCAGGGCAATCCCCGTGTTGCCGCTGGTGGGTTCGACAATCAGGGTTTCCGGGGAAATCTTCCCCTGCGCTTCTGCGTCTTCAATCATTGCCATTGCAATGCGGTCTTTGACGCTTCCCAGCGGGTTGAAAAATTCCAGCTTGGCAAATAGTTCGGCCTCTATGCCTTGCGCGATTCGGTTGAGACGGACCAGAGGCGTTGCGCCGATGGTGGCGCCGACATCGGGAAATATCTTCATCGCGACTCCTTAGGAAATCAGAAAATGCCAACATACTTAACGTGGACTATTACCCGCAACCCCTACAATTCCGACAGTCAATCGAAAATACGCAACACATAAACGGTATACCAAAAAATTCGGTGTCCCTTAGTGCACGGTTTCATGGATACGGTATCGAAATTGTGAAATCATAACCCTTAAAACTTCGCTCTCAGCCCTATTTGTATATCAGTTTCGGTGATTCCATAATAACCTTCGTATCGGGGGGCACCGATTCGGTCAACCACACATTGCCGCCGATAACGGAGCGAGCGCCGATAACGGTATCGCCGCCTAAAATCGTTGCGCCCGAGTAGATGATCACCTCATTTTCAATGGTCGGATGGCGTTTTTTCCCCCGATAGCGCTTTCCCGCATCGGGCGGCAGGGACAGCGCGCCGAGCGTCACTCCTTGGTATATGCGGACATGATCGCCGATATCCGTTGTTTCGCCGATGACTATCCCTGTTCCGTGATCAATGACGAAATGTTCGCCGATAGTGGCGCCCGGGTGAATGTCGATGCCGGTATGGCTGTGCGCGTATTCGGTCATGATTCTCGGCAATACGGGCACATTCAGTTCCAGCAGCCGATGCGCGATGCGGTAAACGGTCTGCGCATATAATCCCGGATAACTGAAAATGATTTCATCGTAACTTTTCGCGGCCGGATCCCCTTCGAAAGTGGCGCGGACGTCTTTGGATAAGGTTTTTCTCAAATCCGGTACCGAGGCCAGCATTTCCAGGGCGATGCGGTGGCTTTCTTCGCCGCAATCCCTGCAGGCAGTATCATAGCGAAAGCAATCATGACGAATGCTGTTGCAGATTTGCTCCACCAGTAAATCGTAAAGCGCGGTGGCTGCCTGCCCCATAACGTATTTAAGATTTACCGGATCAAGTTTGCCACGGGAAAAATAGCCCGGGAAAATAATCTCCCTGAACCGGTCGATAATTTCAATGACGGACCCCCGGGAGGGAATGGGTTCATAATCCACATGAACATAACACTCATTGTCATTGCAACTCTCTATGAGTTTGTCTGCTATGGCCGGAAGCTGCTCCCGGTATTTGGTCACGGTTCCGAGTTCTGCTTTGCAAGCTTCCCGAGTGGCTTTAGGCTCTTTTTCGGAAACATGCACGCTTTTGCGTGTATTGTTACCGTAGGAGGAAGATGGCCCTTTTAGATTTTCCGACATCCCAACCTCCCAGCCTCCCAGCATCCGGCTTTGCCGGATTAGGCGGCGCTTCCATGCGGTTCATCCTTATGGGGTTTATTGATGCGATTTTTTTATCCTATGGGTCCAATTTAAGGTGAAACCTGCCTATTGTCAAAGCACGAATGAGAAGGAAATTACAGGCAATTTATTTTCGGTGCGAGAAAAAAAATTGATTTACATCAATTTGGTGTGTCATATTAAGTAGTATCGTCAGTAAGGCCTGAAACACGGGAACCATTTCCCGACGTATTTTTTCTAACCCCCATCAGCACGGCACGGATAAAGACAAATGAAAAGAAGCCTGAAGTCCGTTTTGCTTATCGGTATTGGTATTCTCATTGCTTTCCCGATTTTCAGTATGACCTATTATACGATGGTGCGTACGTCTACCCCGCAGTTTTGCGCGTCATGCCATGAGATTGAGTTTGCTTATAATACCTGGAAAACTTCTACCCATGTCAACAATGCACAGGGATTTGTCGCGGATTGCATGGATTGCCACCTGCCCGTGCCTCACGATACCATCAACTTTTTTTTCAGCAAGACGATTCATGGTATTAAAGATGTCGCCGTGCATTTTTTGCAGGATCAATACGACCATGATAAGAACCGGCAGGCGGCCTATGCGAGCCTGAAAAATGATCAATGCCTGAAATGTCACCGGAACATATTATATATTCCGAACCGTCGGGGGGCGATGCTGGCCCATAAGACTGTGTTGTACCCCCGGCCCGGGTATGAGAAGAAATGTGTCGATTGTCATCGAGACCTTGTACATAATGAAAGTCCCACATACCGGTATAAGCAATACTGGAACAGTTACCGGGCGCAGCGGCTTTGATCCGCCGATAAAATAGAAAATCGGGTTAGGTCGGGTTACCCGTGAAATCAGGGTTTTTTTGATGCTTACCATATCGAAGAAGGGAATGGAAAAAATGAACCGTTGGATTGTAAGGGCGATGATAATCAGCGTCGTGTTTGGCATTTATGCGGCAGTTTCCCTGTTCTCGAATGAAGCGTTGGCGGAGAATTTGCCGAAAGAAAAAGCGTTTCGAATCGAGCGAAGCATGCCCAAGGAGGCCATGGCCTGCATCGCTTGCCATCGCCAGGAACACCCGGGGCTGTTTTCGGACTGGGCCAAGAGCCGTCATGCCAATGCCAATGTGACTTGCCTGGATTGCCATATGGCTGAGTCCTTTGACAAGGATGTCAGCGTTTCCCATTATAAGCAATACGAACGGGCGGACGCGCCTTACGGTACCGCCGAGTACAAGGTGCCGGTGACCGCCGTGGTGACACCGAAGGACTGCTCCCGGTGCCATCCGGATGAAGCCGCCCAATATGCCCGAAGCAAACATGCCAACACCATGGAGATCATCTGGAAAATCGATCCATGGCTGAACCAGGGAATGAACAGTGATTTTGAGCGGGCATCCGGGTGCTATCACTGTCATGGCACCATTTTGAGCATGAAAGACGGGATGCTTGATCCGGAAACATGGCCCAATGTGGGGGTGGGACGAATCAATATGGACGGCAGCAAGGGATCTTGCACAAGTTGCCACACCCGGCACATGTTTTCAGTGATGGAAGCTCGAAAGCCCGAAGCCTGCGGGCAGTGTCACCTGGGGCCGGATCACCCGCAGATAGAAATATTCATGGAATCAAAGCACGGCGATATCTACACGGCCCATGGGGATGACTATAACTGGACCGCCGCAGCCGGCACCTGGACGCCCGGGGTGGATTTCAGAGGCCCCACCTGTGCTTCCTGCCATATGTCGGGCGCGGGTACGGTGTTGACGTCTCATGACGTGACCGAGCGGCTTTCCTGGGAAACTCAGGCGCCCCTGACCATTCGGCCGGAAGAATTCAAGCCCTTTCCGGCCAAAACCAATTGGCAGGTGGAGCGCGATAAAATGAAGGAAGTCTGCATGCAATGCCACGGCAAAACCTGGGTGGATGCGCATTATGTGCAACTGGATAAAACGATTTCGGAATATAACGAGATTTACTACAAGCCGGCCAAACAGATATTTGACGCGCTCAACGAAAAAGGGCTGCTGGATAACACGCGCATGTTTGACGAGGCGCTCGAAGTTGAATTTTATGAGCTTTGGCATCATGAGGGCCGTCGCGCCCGGTTCGGCGCGGCCATGATGGCGCCGGATTATGCCTGGTGGCACGGCTTTTATGAATGTAAAAAACGGTATGTCGGGTTTATGGAAGAAGCAAACGAGCTGATCAAACACAACCAAAAGGCATACAAGGCGGAAGATTTCCCCAATGCCACCGGAAAGACGACCAAGCCGGCCATGCTTTTTCCGGCTAACCAGCAGTAGAATATAACATGCTACACCTCATGAAATGGCCCGCTTGCTGTCGGTTACCATCAAGCGGGCTTTTTTAGGGAGGGCATGGCGTAAGCGTGTTGAGGTTATTTTCTCTCAGGTATTAAACAAAATAAATCAATGAATTTAATATGAAAAGAAAAATTTTGTTTTTATGCCTATCCATTTTATGGATAAGCAACTTTAATTCAGCCTTGGGTTCGATGACTGCGCCGGGGCATCCCTTGGCGGTTGGAGAATTTTTTCCCGATATTTCCCTATCGCCGTTATTCGAAGAGAACGACCGGGCCTATCTGGGTATTGCAAAAGGTCAGTATTTTACGGTCAACGATATTCAGGCGGATTTGGTGTTGGTGGAGATCATGAACGTTCATTGTGCCAGCTGTAAAAAGCAGGCGCCTGTTCTCAATGAGCTATTTGCACTGATAGATGCGGATCAGCAGGTTCGCTCAAAAATTAGAATACTGGCCGTTGCAGTGGGAAACACCGATAAGGAGATAGCCGTATTTAAAAAACGTTTTAAGGTGCCGTTTCCCCTTGTCGGAGATCCAAATTATATGGTTTGGGACGCGACCGGAAGAAGCGGCACGCCACTGAGTATTTATGTGAGGCGAAACCGAGACGCAAAAACTGCCGTAGTGGTCGGATCCCATTTGGGCTTTCAAGCGCAGGCCAAGTTGCTGTTTGACGAAGTTCTCCCCTTGTTGAAAACAGAGCCGTCCGCATTTATCAAAAGCACCGGGATTGACTCAATAGCCAAGACGGAGCCCACCCCCCTTTTTTCCGAACAAAAGATGATGGAACTGATGGTAATGGCTATCTTTAAAACAGGTGTCGCTTTCGATGAGATCAAGAGCGTTGCGTTAGAGGACGGAGGTGCCATTTATATCAGCAACGGGAAAAAAGACGGCAAGCCGGTTCGGTTGTTTATCAAGCCGGTTTATCGATTTTTGCCCTGCGATGCCTGTCATGATGCACAGTTTTTTTATATTTTTCAGAGTGATGGAAAAATTGTGGATTTCGTACCCATCCAATTGACCAAATACGGAAATCAGCCGTTTACGGAAAAAGACACGAACAAGCTTCGCGGTCGGTTTGTCGGAAAGAACATTTCCGACCTGTTTGTGTTTGACCCGGCTGTGGATGCCGTTTCCGCCGCCACAATCACCTCATCGGTCGTGTATAAAGCGTTTAGCGAGGGGAAAGCGTTGTACGAGGAATTAAAAAAACAAGGGCAATACTAGAATACGCCAAATGTCAGCCTATCTAACATCGTCCGTCAAAACCGGTTCTTTTAATAGAAGCGTCACCGCTTCCGCAGCGGCTTGTGCGGTTTCCGGAAAGGCTTGCGTCAGGGTTCGAATGTGGCGCAAATGGTCTGCGGTTCTTAGAATCAGCATGGCCAGGTCCCCTTCCTCCATTTCCGCGGTTGGCGCCAGTTTGTCCCATGGGTAATGACGAGCCCAGGCATACACCGCCGCTGCCGGTTTGATCAGCAACGGGCGGACTGAAAATCCGAGTGCCGTCATTTCCGCAGCCAGCGGCGTAAGCCCCCGCTTGACCGACAGAAACGCGCTAATCAGCTTTTTGGGCAAAAGCGGGCGAATCATTCGATCCTCGGTTTCCCGGTCATACACCAACGCCGCGATGAGCCCCGCCAGCAGGGCAGGATCAGATGCGGGCAACAGGCCCAGTTGAAGGCCCTCGGCAATCAACAATGGCTGATCGACCCGCAGTTGGGACGCCCAGATTCCGTCCTCGGTCAGCATGCCGTTTTCCGTGACATAGCCCTTGTCCGACAACAAACTCAGGTGGCGAAGAAAATCCTGCCACAGAAGGTTTTCCGTGCTGTCCGCGGTTGGCGAAAACCGTGCCTTTCTTCGGCGGCTTTGATAATCGGCAAAGGAGCGGGTCAACAGGTTCCGAATTTCTTCAGGCGTGTGGGAAAGCAGAAGGTTCAGCGTCATGGAGAAGTTAATCCGAATCTGGCTGTCCACATCGGACGGCGGCGAGGCCAGCAGATCGGCGGTGAGGGGAATGTCCAGAAATTTGCTCGGTGCCGCCAGGGCGAACCCGATGTGATCGATGCCGCGCCTGCCCGCCCGCCCGGTCATTTGATGAAACTCCGTGGCGCTCAGCGGCATGAACTCCTTGCCGTTAAACCGGTCCGTATTAAAAAAAACAACCGTTCGGGCCGGAAAGTTCATTCCGGCCGCCACCGTCGAGGTGGCAAAGACCGCATCGAGCAACCCTTGTGTCATGAGATTTTCAACGAGAATTTTCCAGATGGGCAACTGACCGGCATGATGCGCCCCCACGGCCAGGTTTTCCAGATGGCTTCGCTGGCGGTGGTGCGCGATGCGGGGGCTTTGGGCGGCAAACTGCTCGATCACATCGCTGATGGCGAATTTGCGTTCCGGTTCGGGAAGCGGATTTTCCAGGCATTTTTCAAGCGCCGCATCGCAGTCCGCCCGGGATTTGAGAAAAAAAATTGCCGGCAGCAGGTTATATTTGCGCAACACCCGAAGCATGGCGCCAAACGGCGGCAGTTTGCCGCGAGGGGATAGCTGCGGCCGGGGTTTTTCCGTTAAATATTCCCGAACCTTTTTATGAAGCCGCTGTTTTTTTCCCTTGGCGCTTTGACCGAAAAAGGGCAACAGCTCACCGGAAGGGTGGAAAAACAGCGGATACAGCGGAACCGGCCGGTCGTTTGACTGAACGATTTCACACGGTTTTTTCCGGATCGATTGCAGCCAGCCGGCAATCTGATCCGCATTTCCGATGGTGGCCGAGAGCATTAGCAGCGAGATTCTTTGCGGAAGATAGATCATCACCTCTTCCCAGACGACACCGCGCTCTTGATCGCCCAGAAAATGGGCTTCATCGAGAATTACCAGATCCGTACTCAGGGTGGCACCCTGGCTCATGGCATCGTAAAGCTGATTTCTCAGAATTTCCGTTGTGCCGACAATCATGGGAGCGCCCGGGTTTTCTTTTCGATCCCCGGTGAGAATGCCGACATTTTCGGAGCCGAAAATCCGGCTGAATTCAGCATATTTTGAGTTGCTGAGTGCTTTGAGCGGCGAGGCGTACCAGGATTGACCGCCGATCTTGTGAATCCGCTCCATGGCTTTTTGAGCGATCCAGGTTTTCCCGGCTCCCGTGGGCACAGAAACCAGGCAATCGGAACGCTCGATTGCGGCCAGGGCCGCGAGTTGAAATGGATCGGGTTGAAACGGCCGTTGTTCCGGTGTGCCGATCTCAGCGAACACCTTTTTCAGACCGGCATCCGCTGCCGGCTTTAAGGGGTGAGGCGCGGGTGTGTCCGGTGGTTCGTTTCGATAACGGTGGCGGCGCGGATCGCGCTTCTTGATGCCACTTCGCACCCTCGGCGGCCTGTTTTCGTGCGATTTATAATTTGGCAATGATCTCTTTCACGCGCATTTTTGCCGTTGAGTCCACGTCAAACGGTGAAATCCCTTTCACATCTGCCTCGATCAGCGCATCATCATACGGAAGAAAGGCCAAAAATTCAAAATCCGGCAAGCCTGCCCGCAAAAAGGCCTCATCGCTTGCATTTCGAATTTTATTGCCGATCAAAGCGATATTTTTCAGGCCGATATCATCGGCCAGATGGCGAATATGTCCTGCGGTTTCAATGCTTCTGCGACCGGGTTCCACCACGACCAGCAACTTATCGACGGCCCGGGCTGTTCCCCGCCCGAGATGCTCGATGCCGGCTTCCATGTCCATGATAACGACTTCATCCCGGGATAGCACCACATGCGTTACCAACATTTTAAGCAAGGTGCTTTCCGGGCAGATACAGCCCGTGCCGCCTTTTTTAACGCCGCCCAGCCGCATCAATTTAATGTTACCGAGCCGTGCGGACAGGGCATCCGGCAAATCGTCCACCTTGGGGTTTAATTTGAAAAACCCGCCGATGCTGCCGGGTTGCGCCTCGGTTCGCTCATAAATAAGCTCTTTCATTTCGGATATGGGGGTGATGGCCTCGGCATTTTTGATGCCTACGGCCGCGGCCAGATTGGCGTCCGGGTCCGCATCGATCGCCAGCACATGTTTGCCCGCCTCATCGAGGGTTCGTATGAGTAAGGAGGAAAACGTCGTTTTCCCGACGCCGCCTTTTCCGCTGATGGCTATTTTCATTTAAATTCCCTTTCGCTAAAGAATATGGGCGAAACCGCCGTGCTACCATAGCACAGGTTTGGTTTCCGTAAAACATTGGTTATGGTATTGGAAAATATAATGGTCTATAACAGCCTTGTCGAGCCGGGCGCGTGGAGAAATAAATCGTACGCTGAATTCAACGACGGATAGGCCTGTAACCCGGCCGGGACGATGAACAGGGCCTCATGCCCCAACGGGGCTATGTAACATAGCCCAGGGTTGCGGCGAAGCCGCTACCCTGGGAAACGAGATATGAACCGGTTTGTCAACAACCCCAACGGGGTTGTGTCGGTGGAAGGACGTTGATATGCCGCAGTTGTTGTCCGCCGTTCATATTCATTTGGTGTTTTCAACGAAAGGCCGCGAGCCGTTCTTGCGGAATGCGCAAGTGCGGAAGGAAATGCATGCGTATTTGGGTGGGATTTCGAAGGAACTGGATAGTCCACCGGTTATCGTGGGGGGCACGGAAGATCATGTACATCTCTTGTGCCGGTTGGCCAGAACCCTTTCACAAGCCGATTGGGTAAAAGAAATCAAACGGGTGTCAAGCATCTGGATTAAACAAAGAGAGCCAGCATTGGCGGATTTCGCGTGGCAGGGAGGATATGGCGCGTTTTCAGTCAGCCCATCAGCCATGGACCCTACACGCGCATACATATCCAACCAGCGGGAACATCATAAAAAGCGAACATTTCAGGAGGAATATGGCGCACTTCTCCGTAAAAACGGTTTGCAATGGGATGAACGGTTTATCTGGGACTGACACAACCCCCGTTGGGGTTGATGGTTAATTGGTTGGTTCATCGTTTCCCCAGGGTAGCGGCTTTGCCGCAACCCTGGGCTAGTTGACAGAGCCCCCTCGGGGCAGGGGGGTAAAGCCGGGATTGTCCATAACAAATAGAATTTTAATGTGATTTATATCATGACAAAATCACAGTGGGCGGTTCGGTCCCGGGAATTGATTCGAAATCGGCGGCAGGGTATTCAAAATAATTTTGTCTTTTTCACCCAAAAAGAAGAGAACACAGAATAAAAATCATGGCGCAACATCAGATTCAACCGGCTGTCCCCCTGATTCTGGCGCCGGCGGGCAACAGACCGGCCTTTCTGGCGGCCATTGCAGCCGGCGCGGATGCCGTTTATTGCGGCCTCAAAGAGCTGAGCGCCCGCATGGGAGCGGTCAATTTCACGCTGGAAGAACTGGCGGCGCTGGCGGGGCTGGCCCGTGATAACGGGGTAAAGGTCCATGTCACCCTCAACAGCATGCTGCGCCCCACGGAAATAGCGGCAGCCGGTAATCTGGTGGCGCGTTTAAGTCACCATGTGCGGCCGGATGCGTTGATTATTCAGGATCTGGCGTTTGTGCCGCTGGCCCGTCAGGCGGGGTTTAAGGGGCAGTTGCACCTGTCCACACTGGCCAATGTCAGCTTCGGCCGTGCACTGGCGATGGTTCACCGGCAACTCGGTGTGGACCGGGTCGTGTTGCCGCGTGAACTCAACATCGATGAAATAAAAGCCATGGCGGCAGCCTGCCCGGACGGACTCGGGCTGGAGCTTTTTGTCCACGGGGCGCTTTGTTTCGGTGTTTCCGGCCGATGCTACTGGAGCAGTTATATGGGGGGGAAGAGCGGGCTTCGCGGCCGCTGCGTGCAGCCCTGCCGAAGACGCTACACAGTGGCAGGGGGGCAGCAGTCCGGCCGTTATTTTTCCTGCCAGGATCTGAGTCTCGATGTGCTTGGCAAGGTGCTCTTGTCGATTCCGCAACTTCATGCCTGGAAAATTGAAGGCCGACGCAAGGGTCCCCACTATGTTTATTATACGGTTCAGGCTTACCGGATGATTCGCGATGAGGGGCAGAATCCGCAGGCCAGAAAAGCGGCCCTGGAATTGCTGGACCAAGCCCTGGGCCGGCCGGGCACGCACTATAATTTTTTGCCGCAGCGGCCGCAGAGTCCGGTGGACGCCGATAAACAGACCGGGTCCGGCATGCTGATCGGAAAATGCCAGGGGCCTCGCAATAGCCCGTATATCATTCCCCGGGAACCCCTTTTTGCAGGGGATCTGCTGCGAACGGGGTATGAGGATGATCCGTGGCATAGTCTCCATAAGGTGAAACAATCCGTTCCCAAACGGGGTCGTTATTATCTGAAAGTCGCACCCGGAAAGGGGCCGGAAACCGGAACGCCGGTGTTCCTCGTGGATCGGCTGGAACACGCTTTGGCGGAAAAGATCAAGGCGCTGGAAAGCGAACTACCGCCGGTGGCATTGCCGATCGATTTGCCTGAAAAACGGTTTTCATCCGCCGAACGACGAAGAAAACGACACGAAGTAAGAGAGATGATGGTTTTTCGGCAGCCCGGCCCGGCCCCGGTGAATACCCTGATCGGGGCATGGTTGTCTGCTGAGGCGATTGAGGCGGTTCGAAAAGATCAAAGAGTCGATGTGTTCTGGTGGTTGCCGCCGGTGGTGTGGCCTGCCCATGAAGAGGCGCTCATTCAATTGATCGACCGGGTGATTCGCGATGGCGCTCGTCATTTTGTACTGAATGCGCCCTGGCAGATCGCGTTTTTCAGCCCGGCCGCTCAATACGATTTTTGGGCCGGCCCCTTTTGCAACGTATCCAATCCGCCGGGAATCGATCTTTTAAGGTCAATGGGGTTTTCCGGTGTCCTGGTGACCCCGGAGCTGGGTGAAAAAGAGCTGTTGCTGCTTCCGGAACACAGTTCTCTTTCCATCGGTATGGTTATATCCGGGCATTGGCCGCTGTGTGTTTCCAGAGGCGTTTCCAATGCGTTTCACTATGGCAGCGCTTATGTCAGCCCGAAGGGCGAGCAGGCCTGGGTTCAACGCCACGGGCCGGACAACTGGGTGTTTCCCAACTGGAAAATCGATTTGAGCGAAAAGAAGGGCCGGCTCAAACAGGCGGGTTTCGAGATGTTCGTTCATTTGCAGGAACCGGTGCCAACGGGCATATCTCTCAAGCAGCGGCCCGGTCTGTGGAACTGGGAGGTGGGGCTGCAATGAGTCCCGTAAGGCCATTCTATCTTTTTTTCTTTTCCAGGTTTTCCTTTAATTGTTTTTCAAGATCCGCGAAAAGGCTTTTTTTCTTTTCCTCTTGCTGGGTTTTGAAGGATTCGACTTTTTCAAAGATGCCTTTTCTGGAAGTTTGAAAGGCCGCCAGATCTTTGGCTAGATCGCTTTCCTTTTTCCCCTTTGGTATCGCTTCGATTTTTAAGTGATCACCAATATAGATGCGCGTTCCGAAAGCGCCTTCAACAATGTCAATAATGCCCAGCGCCTTCATTCTTCGGCAAACCAGGTACCCCTGCTCCGGGGTGAAGCGCAGCATCTCACAGACCTGCTCAACGGACGGTGGTACTCCCTGCTGATATTCGAGCACTCTGGCTGCTGAGACGACCAGATGGGCACTGGCATATATATTTCCAATAATTTCGTTGTGTTGCATGCTTAATAATTCCATTTCGGGTTGTTTTTTTCCCCGAGCGCCGGCGGGATAAAAAAATGTATCGTCCCATGCAGTGGCCTTTTAACCGGTTGATTTCGGCATATATATACCCCATTGCGTGTCTTGACAAGGGCGCCTGATAGGGGTTAGTAACATGCATTAACCGTTTGTCAAGAGGACGAAGCACCGACTGCAGGGCAATCGCATGTAGAAATGAACAGCTAGGAGCGAAAGCCTTGAGGGGGATCGGATGGAAGCTGCGGCACTGTTTGAACGCGTTCCGCGTGAGTTTGCCGCAGCTGGAATCCGATTTTTCTCAAGGCTGAAGCGGGCTATGGGTTATATGCGATTGCCCTGGCACCGACTACCACCGCATTTGTTAACACTTCGCCCGGGCATTTTAACCGCCCAACAATAAGCAGTATAATTTTTTTGAGAAAGAATAGGGAGGCGTGTATGACCGAGATAATCAATGTGCTCGCAAGAGAAGTTTTGGATTCAAGAGGCAACCCCACCGTGGAAGTGGATGTGATGCTTGCCTGTGGGGCGGTGGGGCGCGCGGCGGTTCCCTCCGGAGCCTCCACCGGTACGCGAGAGGCGCTTGAGCTCAGGGATAATCAATCGGATCGGTTCGGTGGAAAGGGCGTTACCAAAGCGGTTGAAAATGTAATTCACAGTATTTTGCCTGCGGTTCAGGGCATGGATGCCGCTGCTCAGGTGGAACTGGATCGGCGAATGATCGAGCTGGATGGGACTCCCAACAAATCCAAGCTGGGCGCCAATGCGATATTGGGTGTTTCGATGGGGGCTGCCCGGGCCGCGGCGCTTGCTTACGGCATTCCGCTCTACCGGCACCTCGGGGGAATCAATGCGCGATACTTACCGGTTCCCATGATGAATATTCTCAATGGCGGCGCCCATGCCGCCAACAACCTTGATATTCAAGAATTTATGATCATTCCGTTTTCTGCCGCCTCCATTCGATCGGCCGTGCGCATGGGCGCGGAAACCTTTCATAGTTTGAAAAAAATCCTGAATGGAAAAGGGTTAAGTACGGCGGTAGGGGATGAAGGCGGATTCGCGCCGAATCTGGAATCCAATGAAGCGGCCATTCAACTGATCATGCAGGCGATCGAGACGGCCGGATACCGTCCTGGTAAGGACATCGGTCTTGCGTTGGATTGTGCGGCCAGCGAGTTTTTCGTGGACGATGCCTACCATTTGAAATCCGAGGGAAGGACGTTATCCGCTGCGGAGATGATCGATTATTATGCGCAACTGGTGGACAAATACCCCATCTTTTCAATCGAGGACGGACTGGCCGAAAATGATTGGGATAATTGGGAGATCATGACGGATCGGCTCGGCGGCTCTGTCCAACTGGTGGGGGATGATGTTTTTGTCACGAATCCGGAGATCTTCAAGAAGGGAATTGACCAGGGCGTTGCTAATGCCATTTTGATCAAGCTCAACCAGATCGGCACGGTGACGGAAACCCTTGATGCGATTGAAATGGCCAAACAGGCCGGTTATACGACCGTTATTTCTCATCGATCGGGTGAAACCGAAGACAGTTTTATCGCGGACCTGGCCGTCGGCGTCAACGGCGGGCAGATCAAAACCGGCTCCATGTCCCGATCCGATCGGGTGGCAAAATATAACCAGTTGATTCGAATCGAAGAAGATCTGGGACAGGCGGCCCGTTTTTCGGATAATATCTTCGTTCCGGAGTGATTGCGCGAGTTGGGGCGACCCGCCGGTCGCCCTTAAACGAGATTCAAAAAACAATTGAGGATGTTAAAAAGCGATATCAATAAAGGCGACTCGGATTGACCGAAACCGAACAGAACGAAGGGTGGAAAATGAATAAAAACACCAAGTACATCTTTGTGACCGGCGGCGTCCTCTCTTCGCTCGGCAAAGGGTTGGCGTCCGCTTCTATCGGTGCGTTGCTGGAGTGCCGCGGGTTGAGCGTAACCATTCAGAAGTTGGATCCCTATATCAATGTGGATCCCGGAACCATGAATCCCTTTCAGCACGGTGAGGTGTTCGTAACGGAAGATGGCGCAGAAACGGATCTGGATCTTGGTCATTACGAGCGCTTTACCCATGCCAAGCTGGGGCGGGGCAACAATTTCACCACCGGCAAGATCTATGATGCCGTCATTAGCAAGGAGCGCCGCGGGGAATATCTGGGGGGAACCGTTCAGGTCATTCCACATATTACGGATGAAATCAAACGGTGTATTCGGTTGGCCGGCAAGGACGTTGATGTTCTGATCGTGGAGATCGGCGGAACGATCGGTGATATCGAAAGTCTGCCGTTTCTCGAGGCGATTCGGCAATTCAAGGCTGAAGCGGGAAAGGACAATGTGGTTTATATTCACTTGACCCTGGTGCCGTATATTGCAACGGCCGGTGAGGTAAAGACCAAACCGACCCAGCACAGTGTCAAAGAGCTTCGCGGTATCGGCATTCAGCCGGACATTTTGCTGTGCCGGACGGATCGGTATCTTACCAAAGAGATCAAACGCAAGATCGCCCTGTTTTGTAACGTCGAAGAAGATGCGGTGATCACGGCCAAGGACGTGGAGTGTATCTATGAGGTGCCGATTGTCTTTCACAAGGAAGGGCTGGACGACAAGATCGTGGAGTTGCTTCATATCTGGACCAGAGCGCCGAGATTGACGCCGTGGGAGGCACTGCTTGAAAATATACTGAATCCAAAGGCCGAGGTGACGATTGCCATTGTCGGAAAATACGTGGACCTGACGGAATCTTACAAAAGCCTTAACGAAGCCCTTGCCCATGGCGGGCTTCCGAATAAATGCCGGGTACGATTGACCTTTGTGGATTCGGAAAAGGTCACGAAAGAAAATTGCGCCGAATTGCTGGCGGGAGCGGACGGCGTGCTGGTGCCAGGCGGGTTCGGTTCAAGGGGGATCGAGGGAAAGATCTGCGCGGTTCAGTATGCCCGTGAAGAAAAGATTCCCTTTTTCGGTATTTGTCTTGGCATGCATATCGCCGTGATTGAGTTTGCAAGGCATATCGCTGGAATGGCCGGCGCGCATAGCGCCGAATTCGATGAGAACTCTCCCTTTCCCGTTATTTATCTGATGATGGAATGGTTTGATGAAAAAACTGGCACCCTGCAAAAAAGACACGCCAATTCCGACAAAGGCGGCACCATGCGCCTGGGCGCTTACCCCTGCCGGCTGGTACTGGGCTCTTTGGCTGAAAAAGCGTATGGCATGCCCAATATTTCAGAGCGTCATCGCCATCGGTACGAATTCAACAACGAATTCAGGGAGCGACTTGAGCAAAACGGGTTGACGGTAAGCGGCACCTCACCCAGCGGAGATCTGGTTGAGATTATCGAACTATCGGATCATCCCTGGTTTCTCGGGTGCCAATTCCATCCCGAGTTCAAGTCCCGCCCGATGGATCCACACCCGCTTTTTACCTCATATATTAAAGCCTGTTTGGCGTATGCCCAACGCCGAAAAGAAGCATAGGGCGGCGCTTACCTAATCGAGACGCCTGCAGAGGGTTTTCGAGTGCTTTGGCACGCGGAGACCCTTTTCCATTTGCCATCCGCCTGATTTCGCATTCGGGGGTTTTTTGCAACGGATGACAAATTGTGTCACCGGCTTGCCAATAAATGTAATAAAATGCCACAGGTGTGTGAAAAAGATTACCATATACGCCCCAGTGGGAATAGGAATTTATTTACCCACAAAATGATCCTGTATGGAAAACAATCCCAGATGGAGATCGAATTAATTGTATGAATTTATGTTAAAAAAATAGCAAAAGCCCTATTCGGATGGGTTATTCCTGAACAGTCGTGCCGATCTTCGTTCGACAAGGCGGCATGCAGTTTGCATTCGAATGCAGGGTATCCTTTTCGGTTGATCATAAATGAAGCTGTTACTTGCTACCGCCTAGTTGATTAAAATGAAACCAACGATAAAACCGCATACAATTGTAGTGTTAGAGCCCAATGACGCGCGGCGGAATTATCTTCGGTCGCTCGTTACGGGATGGGGGGATACGGGGGTATGTTTTGAAAAAGAAACCATATGTTTGGATAATTTAGCGCTGCTAAAGCCCCGTGTGTTTATTATAGGGCATTTGAATACTGAGAGAACAACGCGGCTCCTGTACGCTGTGAAGCTGATGGATTTTAAACTTCCGGTGCTGGTGTTAACAGGGGAGGCTGAAATTTTGACACTGATCAGTGTCAACGGTTTTGAAAACACAAGGGGCCTTTCCCCTGCAGCGACCGCCGAAGACATTAAAGATGCGGTTGAAAATTTTAAGCATCTTGAAAGAGAAGCCCCTGATCCTCAAGGCGCTTGGCATTGGCCGATGATTATCGGCAGTGACCCTGACATTGTTAAAATAAAAAAGTCTATTTTCGAGATCGCCCGTTCGGGTGAGGCCCTTCTTATTCAGGGCGAGCGGGGCTCGGGAAAGGATTTGGTTGCGCGCGCGGTTCATTTCTGGTCTAACCGGAGCGAGGATGAGTTTATAAAGGTTGACAGCGGAGCGGTCACTCAGGATATTTTCCAGAACGATCTTTTGAAATGGTTTGAAATCCGATCGGCGTTTGATGAGAAGGTTGGGGCCGGGCAGGCCGAGGTATATACCGGAAGAACCATATTTTTTGATGAGATCGGCCAACTGGCCGCTGATCTTCAGGGCGCCTTGCTTCGCCTGTTTGAGGCGTTGGAAGGGGAGTTGACCAGCCGCCTGTTACCTCCCGCAACGATGCGAATCATTGCTTCAACCAGTGATGATCTGATTAGCCTTACAGAAACGGGTCGATTTCGAAAGGATCTTTTTTACCGGTTGAATGTATTTATGATCGAAATTCCGCCGCTTCGTGAACGACGCGGAGACATACCGGTCCTGGTTGATTTTTTTACCGATAAATATTGCCGGGAAATCGGCAAAGGGCACTATGAGGTCCCCCGAAAAGCACGGGCGCTTTATGCTGAATATGACTGGCCCGGAAATGTACGGGAGATTGAGACCGTGGTAAAACGTTCCGTCATCGTCGGGGATGAGGGCGGTTTTATCGAATCTCTTTGCCGATGTATTCAGGGCGGCAAACAACCGTTTTGCACTGCCGGGCGAAACGAAGGGGTTCCGCGGCGTTTCGATACGACGGAATTAAGATCCTACATGAAGGACTTAACGCAAATTTCATTAAAAGAAATTTGCAGAGAGTTTATTATGCGAGCGGAAAAACGAGCGATGAAACAAGCCCTCGATCAAACGCGCTGGAACCGGAAAAAAGCGGCCGGATTGCTGAATATTAGCTATAAGTCCCTTCTTAATAAAATGAAATGTTATGATTTGACGGTTTGAGGTGGTGAGTAGGGAGCTTAGAGCGGAGAGCATAGAGCATAGAGATTGGAGCGGTTAGGGATGTGGTTATGCATGCATATTTAGGGGAGCCTTTATGGGAAAAGTATTTGATGCGTTGAGTAAATCCAACAAGGAAGCGGTTATTATAACTGAAGGGCCGGGGCCTCCGGAAGCAAGGCCGGTTGTTGCGCCGCGGCCGAGCGCCGGGGACGCGCCCATCGATTTGGGAAAGCCTTTATATAAGCAAAATCATATTGATGCGAACCTGGTGGTGCTGAATGATCCGCAATCTTTTGAAGCCGAACAGTTTAAAATATTGCGCACCAATCTCTTGTTTCCGGTTTCCGGGGTTCCTCCTAAAACCATATTGGTGACCAGTGCCGTTCCCGGTGAAGGCAAATCGTTTGTATCCGCGAATTTGGCGATCAGCATTGCGCAAAATATTGAAGAACACGTATTGCTGATGGATTGCGATATTCGCCTGCCATGCCTGCATCGACGTTTCGGCTTCGACAGTGTGCCCGGGCTGAGTGAATATCTTTCCGGGAAAATACCGCTTTCATCCGTCATCCTGAAGACTCAAATTGCAAAACTGAGTCTGTTGCCCGGCGGCACCCCGCCGCACAATCCCTCGGAGCTGCTTTCATCGGAATCCATGGCGGAGCTGGTTGAAGAGGTCAAACACCGCTATGCGGACCGATACATTATCATTGATTCCCCGCCGCCCAATTATACCGCTGAAACCGCAGCGCTCGCCCGCCAGATTGACGGTATTGTTCTGGTTGTCAATTCGGGAAAAACACCCCGGGGATTGGTAGAGGATCTCGTGAATTCGCTCGGAAAGGAAAAGATTCTCGGCGTTGTGATGAACCGGTTCGATTTCCGGGGTTCAAGATACTATGGATATGGAAAATACGGAAAGTACGGGTCTTACGGCACCTATGGGATTCGTTAAAATCAAAAATTTTTAATGTTGAATACTGAAGTTTGATTGAAGGCGTTCGACCATTTAAAATTATTGCATGAAATCAACCGTTATGATGCTCAGATTGTTCAAACAATACTACCCCATCAGAAACATATTTTTCATTTTCGGGGAGTTTATTATGATATACGGGTCGGTCTTGCTGGCCGCCCGAATCATGCCCTTGCCGGATTCAAGTGAATTGACGATGTGGGTTTGTTTGAAGGCGTTGTTGATTGCAATCATATGTCAGATTTGCCTTTTCTACAATGATCTTTACGATTTGACGGTTATAGACAGTTTTTCCGAGCTTGGCATACGACTGCTGCAGGCGTTGGGGGCGGCATCAATATTTCTCGCGCTCATCTATTTGGTGTTGCCGACCGCCATCATCGGCAAAGGCATATTTGCCGTCAGTGTCGTTTTTGCTCTTTTTCTAGTGGTCTTCTGGCGGTTTTGCTATACCCTGATGCTTAACCGCGGCATGCTCGATCAAAAGATCATCCTTCTGGGATGCAGTGAACTTGGCGTCAACATTATCTATGAAATCGAAGCAAAAAAAGATTGCGGCTACAAGGTGGGCGCTGTCGTCAGGGGGCGTCATCGGGATATGGAAAGCCACCAGGCAATTCCCCCCGGCCTGATGGTAAAGGATGACTATGATGGCCTGAGCGAACTGGCCAAGGAACTCGGAATTCAAAAAATTGTGGTCGCACTTCAGGAAAGGCGGGGCTCTTTTCCGACCCGAGAACTGCTTAAATGCCGGGTGAATGGAATAGAAGTAATTGAGGGGAACTCGTTCTACGAAATGCTGACCGGAAAGCTTATTGTGGAGCAAATTAACCCGACCTGGCTGATTTTTTCGGACGGATTCAAAAAAAGCTGGGGGCGTCGGACGTTTAAGCGAATAACGGATATTTTGTTTTCTCTGACCCTTCTCATTCCGTGTTTGCCGGTGATTTTAATTGTGACCTTGCTGATAAAAATTGATTCCAGGGGGCCGGTATTTTTTTCTCAAGAAAGAATCGGAAGAAACCGAAAACCTTATATGGTGCACAAATTCCGATCCATGGTGGCGGATGCGGAAAAACTAAGCGGACCGGTGTGGGCGCAGTCGGAAGATGATCGCGTTACCCGGGTCGGCCGTTTTATTCGTAAATGGCGAATCGATGAGCTTCCTCAGCTCTGGAATGTGCTTGTCGGTGAGATGAGTTTTGTGGGGCCCAGGCCGGAGCGGGAATTTTTCATTAAAAAACTCGAAGACAGTATTCCCTATTATGGGGAGCGGTTTTCAGTCAAACCGGGTGTCACGGGATGGGCCCAGGTCAGCTATGGATACGGTGCTTCCATAGAAGACGCCATCGAAAAGCTGAACTATGATTTGTTTTACATTAAAAATATGTCCGTTTTTATGGATATTATGATTGTTTTGAAAACGATAAAGACCGTGCTTTTCGGCAAAGGGGCGAGGTAGGCGCGTTTGTCGGGGTCCTAAGATCAAGGAAATGAGGACTGATGCCTTAGACTCTCTATCTGAAACATGCACGAAAAACGGCATCATCAGGAGGGGCGTAGGTCGCCAGGCGGACCAGTTTCCCAGCTGCCAAGCCGCCCAGCTTCCGGCTTCTCCAGATTAGAGCTGAACAACGAAACAGCCGGCTTTTATTGATAGTAATTTCTGTATATTCAACAAGTTGAATTGGAATGCCCTCTGGAATCGACCAGGCGGAGCTATATTCACCCAACCCAACGGTGTCCCGATGAACCCAATGAACTCAAAAGCCCTTATAACCGGTGGCGCCGGCTTTATCGGATCGAACCTTGCGGATGCGTTGGTGGCAAGAGGCTGGGGTGTGACCGTATTGGACAATCTGAGTACGGGGCACCTGTCGAATCTGGCGCGTGTGAAAGATAAGATCACCTTTATCGAGGGGGATATTCGGGATTCAAAAGCGGTTAAGGCAGCCGGCAAGGGATGCGATGTCATATTTCATCAAGCCGCGGTGGTGTCCGTCCCCCAAACGGTTCAAATGCCGGTGGAATCGGCGATGGTCAACGACATCGGTACGCTGACGGTGCTGGAGGCCGCTCGTAAAAACGGCAGCAGGCGAATCGTCCTTGCCAGCTCCTGCGCGGTATACGGGGATGAGCCCACGTTGCCGAAAACCGAAGCCATGCCGCTTAAGCCCATGAGCCCTTATGCGGTTCAGAAAATGGGGGGGGAGTATTACGCTCGACTTTATCATGAACTTTACGGCGTTGAGACGGTCTGCCTTCGTTATTTCAATGTCTATGGCCCGCGGCAAGACCCGTCCTCACCATACTCAGGCGTTATTTCAATCTTTCTGACGCGGGTCGCTGAAAAAAAGCAGCCCGTCATTTATGGTGACGGTGATCAATCAAGAGATTTTATTTTTGTCCAAGATGTCGTGAAAGCAAATATACTAGCTGCTACGACTCCGGGGGTAAGCGGAAGCGTATTTAACATTGGTACGGGTCATGCCGTCACCGTCAACCATCTGTGGGACAGCATTTGCAGGCTGGAGAACGTTCAAATTGACGCCATTCACCAGTCGCCCCGGCCCGGAGATATTCGGCATTCTCTGGCGAATATTGCGTCGGCAAAAGAAAGTCTCGGATTTTCTCCGGATTATGTGTTTGAAGACGGCCTCGCGCTGACGTATGGGTGGTACCAAAAAAGTGCCGTGAGCTGAAATCTGATTCGAATGGGGATATCAAACCCAACAAACCCAAGGAACCCGAATGAACTTTAAGTTTAATAACGTCTTTATCACCGGCGCGGCCGGTTTTATCGGTTATCATCTTTGTGAAAGTCTGCTCCGGCAAGGGGTGCGTGTCACCGGTATGGATAACCTGAACCCGTATTATGATATTCAACTTAAAAACGATCGACTGGCGCGTCTTGAATCGCAAGATAACTTTTCCTTCATAAAGGCTGACCTGGAAGACAAAAAACGATTGGAGGCATTCTTTAAAGAAAACGGTTTCGATGTGGTTGTCAATCTGGCGGCTCAGGCCGGTGTTCGCTATTCCCTTACGAACCCTCAAGCGTATGTGGATGCCAACATTGTCGGGTTTGTCAACATTCTGGAATGCTGCCGGCACTATGGCGTAAAGCATCTGGTGTTTGCCTCTTCCAGCTCAGTGTATGGGGCCAATACCAATATGCCCTTTTCCGTTCACGATAATGTGGATCATCCGGTATCCCTCTATGCGGCCACCAAAAAGGCAAACGAACTCATGGCGCACACCTATAGCCATCTTTATCATCTTCCCTGCACCGGGTTACGGTTTTTTACCGTTTACGGTCCATGGGGGCGACCGGATATGGCTCTTTTCCTTTTTACGAAAGCGATCTTTGCGGGTGAGCCGATCAAGGTTTTTAATTATGGGCGAATGAGACGGGATTTTACTTATGTGGATGATATTGTTGAAGGCGTTGTCCGGATAATGGCGCGCCTGCCCGAGCCGAACCTTGCATGGTCCGGTGAGCATCCGGACCCCGGCACCTCCTACGCCCCGTATAAAATCTATAACATCGGCAACAATCAACCCGTGGAATTGAATCAATTCATAGAAACGATTGAAACCGTCATCGGCAAAAAAGCGCAAAAAGAATTATTGCCCTTACAGCCCGGGGATGTGCCGGCGACTTATGCGAATGTGGATGACCTGATGGCGGATGTGGGGTTTAAGCCGGCGACTCCGATCGAAGAGGGGATCGGGAAGTTCATTGCCTGGTATAAAAACTACTATGGTGTTTCTTGAACCCGATTAACCCCGCTATCAGAAACATGCACGCTTTTGTGTGTATATTCGCTGAAGGTGAAGGATGGCTTCCATGCATCCCAGCATCTCAGCGTCCAAGCTTCCGGCTTTGCCGGGTTAGGATCTTACTTTCATGAGATTAACCGTCGTCGGTACCGGCTATGTTGGTTTGGTAACAGGCATTGGGTTTGCAAATCTTGGCAATGATGTCACCTGCCTGGATGTGGACCATGAAAAAATCGCTATATTGGAAAAGGGAGAACTGCCGATTTACGAGCCCGGTTTGGGAGAAATTTTCCAGCGCAATATAGATGCCGGGCGCATCAAGTTTACCACGGACGCCATGCACGCGATCGATGCCGCCGAGATTATTTTAATCTGTGTCGGCACGCCGTCAAGTCCCAACCGGGCTGCGGATTTATCCGCGGTTGAGGAAACAGCAGCGGCCATCGGCCGCCATATGAAAGATTATAAAGTAATCGTCAATAAGAGCACAGTGCCGGTGGGGACGGCGGAACTTGTAAGACAGATCATCAAACAGAATCAAGCCGTGGACATCGCGTTTGATGTGGTGTCAAACCCCGAGTTCTTGCGCGAAGGCGCTGCGGTAAAGGATTTTGAAAATCCGGATCGTATCATCATCGGAACGGATACGAAAAAGGCCGAGGAAATCATGACCTCCCTTTATCGGTCTGTGGTCAGAACGGGGCGTCCGATCATGGTGACGGACATAAAAAGCGCTGAAATCATAAAATACGCTGCGAACGCCATGTTGGCGACCCGTATCAGCTTTATGAATCAGTTGGCCCTTCTGTGTGAGGCAGCGGGAGCGGATATTCAATCAGTGGCCAGGGGAATCGGCCTGGATGGTCGCATCGGTTCAAGATTTTTGCATGCCGGTTTGGGCTATGGCGGCAGTTGCTTTCCAAAAGATGTAAAAGCCCTGGTTGCTACGTTAAAAGAATATGGGTGTGAAGCGGACTTATTCGAAGCAGTTGACCGGATCAATGAAAAGCAAAAATTTCTTGCGGTGGAAAAGCTTGAAAAGGTGTTGGCTATTAACGGCAGCCATGTCGCCATATGGGGGTTGTCCTTCAAACCCAAAACCGATGATATCCGCGAGGCTCCGGCGATCAATATCATACAGACGCTTCAGCACATGGGCGCCAATATTCATGCGTATGACCCGGTGGCAATGGAAACCGCCGGGAAAGTCCTTGCCGATGTCAACTACTTCAAAAATCCATATGAGACGATCAGGGATTGCGATGCCCTCATCATCGCGACGGAATGGGATGAATTCAGAAATCTTGATATGCGGGCAGTGAAAGTGCTTTTGAAAAACCCCATCATTATCGACGGGCGAAATATATATGACCCGAAGGAAATGCGGGAACACGGCTTTATTTATATGGGAATCGGCCGATAGTCTCTTTATATCGCTCACAATTTAACCAATCGAGGTAATAAGTCATGAGAAAAAAATGTTCGATTCGGGGATGGTTTGTGATTTTTATCATTGTAACGTTGTTCCATTCAGTCGGATTGGCTGAAGAAATAAACCCTTCTACCAATAAAGAGGAAGCACTCGTAGCAGATCCTCTTGGGTATAAAATCGGGATTGCGGACGTGTTAGAGGTTTTTATATGGAAAGAACCCGAGTTGTCCAGAGAGGTCAAGGTTCGGTTGGATGGAAGAATCACTTTTCCGCTCTTAGATGATGTTGATGCGGCAGGATTAACGACCTTCCAGCTTAAGCAGATCATCCAGAAAAAATTAGGCGAATTTGTCGAATCCCCTTTTGTCACGATTACCCTGAAGGCTTCCGGAAGTCAGAAATTCTATATTCTGGGCGAGGTGGCTCAAACGGGTGAATACCCATTGGAAAAGGACTTGACGGTGCTTCAGGCCTTTGCATTGGCAGGGGGTTTTACCGAATGGGCCTCGAAGAAAGAGATTCTTCTTCTTCGCAAGGAAAACGATTCATATAAAGCAATTCGAGTGAATTACAAGGATATTGCGAATAATAAAGATATCAGCACCAATATTCCCATACAGGCTAACGATACGATTATAGTCCCGTAAAGGCTGGGAGGCTGGGAGGCTATGAGGCTGGGAAGCTATGAGGCTGGGAGGCTGGGAGGCTGGGAGGCTATGAGGCTGGGAAGCTATAAGGCTGGGAGGCTGGGAGGCTGGGAGGCTATGAGGCTGGGAAGCTATGAGGCTGGGAGGCTGGAATGAAGCTGGGAAGCGACCGAATCTTAGCGTGCAAGCTCTTAAACGTCCAAGTATTCTTACATTATGAATAATAAAATTTTGATCCATCTCATTGCGGCGGCGCGACCCAATTTCATGAAAATCGCGCCGCTCTACCATGCGCTGAAAAATGAAGACTGGGCCGATCCCAGAATTGTTCACACCGGCCAGCATTACGATTTGAACATGTCCGATGTGTTTTTTCAGGATTTGGGCTTGCCCGAGCCCCATTTGCATCTTGGGATCGGCAGCGGCAGCCACGCTGAACAAACCGGACAAGTCATGATTGCCTACGAAAAAATCCTGTTGGAAACACGCCCCGATCTTATCATCGTCGTGGGCGATGTAAATTCCACCATGGCCTGTACCATCGCCGCCACCAAAGTAACGTATCCACAACCGACCACTCAGGCCTCAGTCCTCAGTCCTCGGCATTTCCCCCGCCCCATCGTCGCCCATCTCGAAGCCGGCCTCAGATCCTTTGACCGCACCATGCCGGAGGAAATAAACCGACTGGTAACGGATGCGTTGGCGGATATTCTCTGGACGCCATCCCCGGACGGAGATGCGCACCTTACCAACCAAGGTGTTCCGAGCAAGAAAATCGTTCGCGTCGGCAACATCATGATCGATTCTCTTGAGATGCTTCGAGAGAAAATTGAAGCTGCGGCGGCATATCGGGAATTCGGTCTTGAACCGGGGCAATATGGAATGGTAACCCTGCATAGGCCTTCCAATGTGGATGACAAGGAAAACCTGAATTCTCTTTGCCGGCTGCTGGTTCGTATGTCAGAACACACGCCGCTTGCTTTCCCCGTGCATCCCAGAACCCGAAAAAGCCTTATGACCCACGGGCTGGTGCATTTATTGGAAAATGATTCACGAATCCAACTGCTTGAGCCCCAGAGCTATGTTCGTTTTATGAGCCTGGTGTTCAATTGCCGGTTTGTTATTACCGATTCAGGCGGTGTTCAGGAAGAAACCAGCTATCTTGGCATCCCCTGTTTTACCATAAGGCCCAACACCGAACGGCCCGTTACCATTACAAACGGCACCAATCGATTGTGTACCCTGAACGATATCGAGGAACAGGTGAATCATGTATTACATGGTGCCCGAACAACGGCTGGCCCAATCGAATTTTGGGACGGTAAAACCGCCGATCGAGTCGTCGAATCCATAAGAAAGGCCTTCAGCGTGCGTGCTTAAATGCTGGAATGCTGGGCAGCTTGTCGGCAAGACAGCCAGGCGGCAGACAAATCAGCGGCGAAGCTGTTTGGCCCAATAAACCCAACGAACCCAAACCTGTAACCCCAAGGAACTCCCCATGATAAAAGCACCGGAAAACATGATCAGGCCTGCGGAAATTATCAATATCATCGTGCGCCGACGCTGGTTCATCATCATTCCATTTTGCCTTTCGACTATCGTTGGGAGCTATTTGGCATTTACAATGCCGAAAATTTATGAGGCCAGCACCTTGATATTGGTTGAACCTCAGCGGGTGCCCACGAATTTTGTCCAATCGGTAGTAAGTATGGATATTTCCGCGCGGTTGCGGACCATTTCCGAGCAGGTCATGAGCCGTACCAACATCGAACGCATCATTGGTGCTTATAAAATGTTCACTCAGCCTGAACATTCCGATATGTTTATGGAAGACAAAATAAATAGCGTGCGAAAACGAATTGAAGTAAATGTCAAGCAGTCCAGCACGTTTTCCATTTCGTTTAGAGATTCGGACCCTGAAAAGGTAAAAAATATTGCCAATGCATTAGCGACCTATTTTATCGATGAGAACTTGAAGGTCAGGGAAGCCCAGGCCGTCGGAACCAGCGTGTTTCTGGAGGATGAACTGAAAACCATGCGCGCCCGGCTTGAAGACAGTGAACAGCGGCTGAGGGCTTATCGGCAGATGCACATGGGAGAGTTGCCGGACCAGCTCACTTCAAATCTAAGCGTATTAACTCGTTACAGCGAGCAACTGATTGAGAAGCAAAAAGCGCTTCGGGAGGCCAAGGCTTCATTGGCCACTGCTGAAAGGCAGATTTCCGAAACCCAGCGTATGCAGTCGTCCATGCCCATGTTTGATGATTCGTCATTAGCAGACCTTGGTACTGAAAACAGTGGTGAAATAGGCACATTGAAAGAACAATTGGCACAATTAAAAATCCGGTATAAGGATCGCCATCCGGAAGTGCTTCGTCTTCAAGGCATGATCAGCAAGCTGGAAGCTGAAAAAGCAGCTGAACCAAACGAGATGAAAGAATCGGAACCGGTAGAGAAAGATATTGTAATACCCCAGGTCGATTTTATGGCCTTGCAGCGATCACAACTTGAAGATAGCCGCCGCCAGATTGCTATTATGGAGGCGGATATAGCTGTTTTAGGGCAAAAGATCGACGATTATCAAAAACGGGTGGAAAACACCCCGAAAAGAGAAGAAGAGTTGCTGTCGATCAAAAGAGACTACGAAAATGTTAAAGGAATCTATGAATCTCTGCTCAAACGCAAACTTGAGGCTGAAATATCGGTCAATATGGAAAAGAAACAAAAAGGCGAGCAGTTTCGTATTATCGACCCGGCCCGTTTACCCGAAAAGCCGATTTCCCCCAATATGCCCCGGTTGTTTATTATGACCCTGGCAGCTGGCTTGGGATTGGGTGGCGGGTTGATATTTCTGATTGAGTTTCTAAATACAACTTACAGAAATAAGGAGGACATTGAGTCAACCCTCAATGTCCCGGTTCTGGCGGCGATCCCTCGAATTTTACAGCCGAAAGATAAGCGGAAACAAAAGCTGGAATTGGGGTTTTGTGTCGCCTCGTTATGTTTTTCAATAGGCTTATTTATTTGCTTTGCCGTAATAACCTCAAAGGGACCGGAAAAAATTATCGCCTTTGTGAAAACACTAATATAGAGAGTTCCTTGAGCTGACCGATAATACTGACTCTTTTGCCTTAGAGCCTTCAAGCTTCTGGCGAAGCCGGATAAGGACGCTTTTTATGAAACAACCTGACGGATTATCCTTTACCCGCTGCGTGCTGATTTCAGTGCTGATGCTTTTGACCATCGGGTTTTTATCTTTTCTCAGCCGAACCGAAGCGGTTCCGCCCAAAAAACCCTTAACCGATTTCCCCAAACAAATTGATGCGTGGAAAGGTCAGGAGGGTTTCTTTGACGAACAAGTTTACGATGTCCTCGGCGTGGATGATTCGACACTGATTTCCTACCAGGACGCGGAAGGCAAGTTCGTTCAATTATATATCGGGTATTACCAAAGCCAACGAGAAGGGGATCTGATTCATTCACCCAAAAACTGTATGCCGGGTTCAGGCTGGGAAATCGACAGAACCTCCATAGAAGAATTGGCATTGGCGGGCAAGCGTCCCCAAACCATAAAGGTGATCAAACTAACCTTGAAAAAAGGACCGTCCACACAGGTCGTGCTGTATTGGTTTCAGTCACGGGGGCGATTCATTGCATCGGAATACTGGCAAAAAATATATCTGGTTTGGGATGCCATCTTTGAAAACAGAACAGACGGCTCTTTTATTCGCTTAATTGCACCTGTCGGACCCAAAGGCATGGACTACACAACCGATTATCTGAAAACTTTTGCGGAGAAAATCATTCCGATTTTACAGGAATATTTGCCTGGAGAAAAAGCAGAAATGCTGGGAAGCGGAAAAGCTGGGAGGCGGAAAAGCTGGGAGGCGGAAAAGCTGGGAAGCTGGGAGGCTGGGAAGCTGGGAGGCTGTGAAGCTGGAAGGCTATAAAGCTGGAATGCTTGGAGGCGATGAGGCCGGGAAACATTCCATAGCGTATTACTTTTTTTGGATACCAATTGTTAGGTGGTATAAACGCGCATCTTGGCAACGGCCAAGGCCTTTAGCCTCCCAGCCTCCCAGCCTCCCAGCTTTTCTGCCTCCCAGCCTCCCAGCCTCCCAGCTTCCCAGCTTTTCTGCTTCCCAGCTTTTCCGCTTCCCAGTTTTATTGCCCAAAGAACCCAACAACCTTAAAGACCTCCTATGAACCCAATGAACTCAAAAACCGCCACAGACTACAAGCAATATCTATTCGTTGGTTTGGTGTGTATCAGCTTCCTTGCCCTTTACCATCATGTGATTTACAAAATGGTGATAGATTGGACGATTGATGATAACTATTCGCATGGCTTTTTAATCCCGGTCATATCCGGATACCTTATCTGGCAGGACCGAAAGCGATTGGCCGAGATACCTATCTCCCCCGCCAATTCGGGATTAATTTTCCTGATTCTCAGCCTTTTGTTTTTTGTGGCGACATATCTCGGGGCCGAGCTTTTTACCATGCGCCTTTCCATGCTCTTTGTGATATGGAGTGCGATTATCTTCCTGGCAGGATGGTCCCTTGCCAAGGCGGTTTTTTTTCCGATAGGATATTTGTTGTTCATGATTCCCTTGCCCGCTATCATTTGGAATAAAGTTGCCTTTCCCTTAAAACTCTTTGCGACGAAAATGGCGGTTTCAGTGATTCAAGCCGTTAATATTCCCGTATACGCCGAAGGAAACATCATTCATCTGGCCAACACAACCCTTGAAGTGGTGGACGCCTGCTCAGGGCTAAGGTCCCTTACATCCCTGTTGGCGCTCAGTGCGGCCTTTGCGCTTATTTCCGAGCACTCAAGGTTAAAAAAAATCGTTTTATTCCTTTCGGCGATTCCCATTGCCATTCTGGTTAATATTATTCGTCTTTCTTGTACCGCTGTCCTTGCCAGATACTACGGGGCGCAAGTCGCGGAAGGGTTTCTTCATGAAATGTCAGGCATAGTGATCTTTTTCCTGGCGTTGATATTGACGTACTTGGTGCATTTGTTACTGCAAAAAGCTGGAAGGGCAACCGCTTAATCCGGCTTTGCCGGAAGCTGGAAGGCTGGAAAGCTGGGAGGCTGGGAGGCTGGGAGGCTGGGAGGCTGGGAGGCTGGAAAGAATAAAAGCATTGAATCCAATTTGCGTGTTGTTTTGACTTGTGGGCCTGTTACCCCATGAACAAATGGAGTAGAACAATGAAATTAAGAGTCTGTTTATGTGTTTTTGCTGTTTTTTTCTGTTGTATCGGTTCTGTGGCAATCGGCTCGGTTCTGGAAATTACCCCGAGAGTGACCATCAGTGAATCTTATACCGACAATGCGTCCTTAACGGAAAACAATGCGGAATCGGACTTTGTCACGACCATTTCCCCTTCAGTTAACATGGCGTATTCGGAAAAGCATGCCAGCGTGAGGGTTTTCTACGATTATGAGTACGAAATTTTCGAAAGTGAAACGGAAAATAATTCAGAGACTCATAATGCCGGGTTAACGGGATGGGCGGATATTTCAAAAAACACCCGGCTCCAAATTGCCCAGACATTTTCACGGATTGAAGACCCGTTGAGAGAAAGAGATCAAATTCTATTTCCGGAAGAGAATATCATCATAACGCCCGATACCATTCTCAGGCGATCCCGCGAGCCTTATTACACCTATAACAGCAGTATTGATTTACAACACCAATTTGGTGAAAGAGATTATATTAATTTTAGTTATATTTTTGGCTTGAGGGAAGATAAATCCGAGGACGGAAATAATTACAAAAGACACACCCCCGGCGTTAGCGTGAGTTACTGGCTGACGCCGCAATATGGGATGGATGCCAGTGTCGAGTATACCCGGGCAATGTATGATGAAAACAATACCTCTGTGAATACCGATGATTTTAATAATTCCGACGATTTTGATGATGTGTCGAGTAACGTCAGCTTCTACCGGAAACTTACCAGGCACCTCGATGCTTATTTGTCATACGGCCACACAGTTAGAATGTATAAAGGGGATAGCGTAGAAACTGAATCGGATTATCAAATTTATTCACCCTCCGTGGGTGTATCCTATCAACCGGATAAAAACACATCCGTCAGGCTTGGGGTCGGCTATTTTTATCAGGATTTAGAAACGGAGGAGGATGAAGAGGGGCCTTTTTGTGACGCCAATATCACCAGAAATTGGCAGTTTCCAAGAGGCACGTTTAGCTTGACGGGATCAAGCGGCATCGACCGGAACGAATTCGGATCGGAGAATCGGGGCTTTGAAAGGTACTACGATTTAATCGGTGCCTTGTCCTATGGCCTGACAAAGCATTTAAGCAGCACGCTGAGCGCTTCGATCCGAAGAAACGAATACATTAATGATGATGAGGATCTCGTTGATAACCGCCTGATTACCAGTGCCGGGCTGATCTATACTCCAAGCCGGCGGTTAACGACTTCGGCGAATTATACCTACAGCATGCTGCTTTCGGAAAGCGATGATGCCAATGATAAAAGCGGACCTGAAGATGATCAGAGTTCTTTTAACTGGGACCTGACCTATACGGCAAGGCCTTGGCTGTTTCTAGGCCTTGGCTATTCTTACAGGGATTTGAACTCAAATGATTCCGGAAGAAGCGCCTATACGCTTAATGATGAAAACCATACAGAAAATCGTATATTTATCAGTGTGACTGTAACGCCGGAGCGCCCGTATCGGAAGATTTTTTAACCGTGTTTGACACAATTCTCCTGACGATAGATGTTGAAGACTGGTTTCAGGTTGAGAATTTCAAGTCGGTCATTCCTTATGCCACCTGGAACGACCGCGAACTTCGGGTGGAGCGCAACACCCATCGGCTTTTGGACCTTTTCGATGCCGTCGATTTAAACCCAAAAACCACCTTTTTCATTCTGGGGTGGATCGCAAAACAGTTACCGCACCTGGTCAAAGAGATTCATAACAGAGGCCACGAAGTTGCATCCCACGGCTTTGCGCATGAACTGTGCACAAAGATTCAGCCATCTGAATTTAAAGAGGATTTAATCGGCAGCAAGCATTTTCTCGAAGACCTTATCGGCGCGCCGGTCATCGGCTACCGAGCACCCAGTTTCTCAATAAATATGGATTTATTGAGAATCATTGAAGACTGCGGATACCAATACGATTCCAGCTACAATTCCTTTGGGATGCACGGTCGATATGGAAAGGTTGATTTTTCAGGTTTTAGAAAAACGGGCATCGCTTACGCTGTTTCCGATTCCTTTCACGAATTGCCGGTAAGCAACTTAACCCTTAACAAACATGTTTTACCTTGGAGCGGCGGGGGGTACTTTCGATTGATGCCGTTTTCACTGTTTAAACTGGGGGTAAAAAAGATTCTCAACAATACGAGCGCATATCTTTTTTACATGCACCCCTGGGAGATTGACCCGAATCAACCACGGGTAACCGGCATTCCTCGTAGCTACCAATTTCGGCATTATGTGAATCTGCAAAAGACATACGCAAGGCTTTACCGGTTCATCAAGGCGTTTAATCATTGTCAATTCATAACCCTTCGGGATTACCTTAACATGACCTTGTGCCCATTACGCCATGATTAAAAACAAAAAATTGCCCCCAAATATTATGGCGCTGATCCCCAACGCGGTGGAATATCTCAACTCGTTGCCATTTGTTAGTTTTTCTTATCTATTCGGAGGTTTAACAAAAAAAGGCCTTTTGCCGCTAAGCGATGTTGATATTGCGGTATTTTTATCCCCTCAGAAGAATATACCCGAACGAAAGCTGGAAATACTCGGCGGCCTGATCGATACGCTCAAAACCGATGAAATAGATCTTGTTGTTTTAAATTGCGCGCCGTTACCCCTGAAAATGAGAATTTTGTCACATGGTAAACTGTTAACGGACAAAGCGCCTTTTATTCGGCATGCCTATGAATCCTTGACCATGAGGGAGTATTTCGACTTTTCATACATCGAAAAGAACATATTAAAACGGAGGTTTCTCAATGGTTGATGAAACCTTGATACTGCGAAAACTATCTGAACTTGAAGAATATTTAAGGCAAATACAAGAATTCAAATATATCAGCATCTCTCAATACCGAAAAGACTGGAAAATTCAAAGGATTATCGAGAGAACATTACAGATGATGATCGAAACGTGCGCGGATATTGCGAGCCACATTATTTCTGATAAAAAATACCGGATTCCAAACAGCTATGTTGAAACCTTTGAGGTTCTTTACGACAACAAACTGATCAATAAGAATCTTTTTGAAACAATGAAAAAGATGGCCAAATTCAGAAATGTCGTTGTGCACCACTATGATAACGTTGATGCAGAAATCGTTGTCGCCATTCTGAAAAAAAATCTGACAGATTTTACCACTTACAAAACTGCAATCATTCAAGCGCTAAAAAACTCCTGAGCCAAACTGAATGAGGCCATGGCGAGTTCAATGCTTTTAACCCCTAATATTGAAACAAGATTCATTCAAGAAACGGAAAGCGATGCCTGGGATGCGTATGTTCAAAACCACCCAAACGGTACGTTGTTTCATTTAACCGCTTGGAAAGAGGTTGTTGCGCTCACTTTTGGACATAAAAGCTATTATCTTGTAGCCACCGGCATGGATTATGGCGAGACAGGTGGCCCGCCTCAACGCGCAACCATTATCGGCGTTCTTCCTCTTTTTCGAATAAAAAGTCTTTTGTTCGGAGATTTTTTAATCTCCGTCCCCTTTGCCGAAATCGGAGGCCCCCTCAGTGATTCAAAGGAGGTGGAGGGGGTGCTATTAGAAAAAGCGAAAGCCCTAGCAACCGAACTGGGATGTGACTACCTGGAGCTTCGTAACAGGACACCCATTGACGGGCTTGCCACAAAAGATTTGTATTACAATTTCAGGCGAGAAATATTCCCGAATCTCGATGAAAATTTAACGGCCATCCCTCGAAAAGCCAGGCGAATGATTCGCCAGGGGGAAAAATATGGTTTGACAGCGGAATTCGGTTCTCACCTTCTTCACGAACATTACCAACTTATGGCTGAAAGCTACCATCATTTGGGAACCCCCATTTTCTCCAAAAAATTGTTTGAACATTTTGTAAGCCTATTTGACGACAAGGTGGAAATCCTTGTGATTCGCGATAAGGACAAGATCCCAATCGCCGCCGTCATGTCCTTCTTTTATAAAGATCAAGTCGTGCCGTATTGGGCGGGATCCAAGCCCGAATACCGTAAATTCGCACCCAACGATTTCATGTATTGGCAACTCATGAAATACGGCTGCGAGAACGGCTACAAAGTATTCGATTACGGGCGCAGCAAGATGGGAACCGGTTCCTTCAATTTTAAACGCCACTGGGGTTTCGAGCCAACGCAACTTGCCTATCAGTATCACCTGGTCAACGCCACGGAAATGCCGAACCTCAGCCCCGCCAACCCGAAATACAAGCGAAAAATTGAAATGTGGCGGAAATTGCCGCTTGGGGCTACGAAAATCATTGGGCCCCGGCTTGCGAAGTATTTGGCGTAAGAGGCTGGGAAGCAAAGAGGCTGGGAGGCAAAGAGGCTGGGAAGCAAAGAGGCTGGGAAGCTGGGAGGCAAAGAGGCTGGGAGGCTGGGAAGCTGGGAGGCTGGGAGGCGGCTGGGACGATGGTGGCATTAGCGTGTGGAGCCTGGAGGGATCATTAAAAACAGTAAATCAATTTTTATAGCCATTGGGCTGATGGTTCTGATCTTTATTTCGTCATCCATTCCGATGAATGATTCTGACGGGTTTCAGTGGGTCCCCTATATTGAACCGACGCTTCAGAACTTATTGCACATCCCTTTATATGCCTTGTTGTCGTTTCTGTGGGTGGGAGGGCTAAGAGAGAAAAAATTATCCCCCCGGGTTTCGATTCTGCTGGCAATTTTAGTTTCAACGGGGTTCGGGTGTTTGGATGAAATCCATCAGGCTTTTGTCCCCGGCAGGTATGGGGGAGGAATGGATGTGTTGCTAAATGCTGTTGGTGCGGTTGTGGGAGGGGTTGTGAGGCTGGGAGGCTGGGAGGCTGGGAAGCTATGAGGCTGGGAGGCTGGGAGGCTGGGAGGCTGGGAGGCTATGAGGCTGGGAAGCTGGGAAGCTGGGAGGCTATGAGGCTGGGAGGTGGGGCATGGTTGAAGACAGATGGAAAAAGCTGGATGTCTGGAAGTTGGGAGATGAATTGGCCTATAACGTTTACCTGGTTTCAAAGGGTTTTCCAAAGGAAGAGCGTTACGGGCTCACTTCCCAGGTGAGAAGGTCTGCATTATCCATCCCAACAAATATTGTGGAAGGATATTCCAGACGAGGGGATAAAGAACTTGCCAATTTCATCAATATCAGCCTGGGTTCTTTAGCCGAAACGAAGTATCTGCTTCATTTTGCCAATCGGCTCGGCTATGTCCTCGATGATTCTTACTCCAATTTAGTTGAAGGATATGGCAAGCTGGGTCAAAGACTTTGGGCTTTTTACCAAAAAATTTTAAACCATAAATGCTGACAATTAGATATTTCCAATGGTGCTCTTTTGTTTTTAGCCTCCAAGCCTTCCAGCGACTCAGCTTCCCAGCAAAAATAAAATGAACATTTTATTTTTATGCCATCGCATCCCCTATCCCCCCAACAAAGGGGATAAAATCCGCTCCTTCAACGAGATAAAGTATCTCTCAAAGGGCCACCAGATTGATTTGGCCTGTTTCGCAGACGACCCAAACGATCTGCAATATCGAAAAGATCTGGAGGCTTATTGCCGACATATTCACGTAGAACCCTTAAACAAGCTTTTATCAAAAATAAAAGGGCTGTTCAGTCTTCTAAAAGGTGGCGCAATATCCGTGGGCTATTTTTACAGCAAAAAACTCCAGCGGGTGGTCAACCAGTGGTGCATAGAAACCCCCTATGATGCCGTTATCTGTTTCTCCTCCCCCATGGCCGAATACATGCTGAACTCAAATACTTGTAAGCAAGAATGCCTCTCGGCTGTTTCGCCTCCCAGCGTCCCAGCGTCCCAGCCTCCCAGCCTTTTAATTGATTTCTGCGACCTAGACTCCGACAAATGGCGCCAATACGCGCAACAATCAAAACTCCCAATGAACCTTATCTATAAAACAGAATTTGATCGTCTTCTTGCCTACGAAATAAAGATTAACCAAACCTTCGACCACTCGATCTTCGTTTCCCAAAAAGAAGCCGACCTCTTTAAAACCCTCTACCCGACAGCCCGAAACCTCTCCGTCATCCCAAACGGAGTAGATTCAACCTATTTCATCCCCAGCGCTTCTGCCTCCCAGCTTCCCAGCCTCCCAGCTTCCCAGCGTTTCTGCCTTCCAGCTTCCCAGCGTTTCTGCCTCCCAGCTTCCCAGCGTTTCTGCCTTCCAGCTTCCCAGCGTTTCTGCCTTCCAGCTTCCCAGCGTTTCTGCCTCCCAGCTTCCCAGCGTTTCTGCCTCCTCTTCACCGGCGCAATGGACTACCAAGCCAACATCGACGGCGTCAGCTGGTTTTGTCGCGAAATTTTCCCGGCGTTGCGAGCGGGTAACCCCGATCTGCAATTTTTAATCGTCGGCAGCAACCCGACAGCGCAAGTAAGGGCATTGGCCGACGCTGACGGGATATCCGTAACCGGCTTTGTGGACGATGTCCGCCCTTATTATGCCATGGCCGACATTTGTGTTATCCCCTTGCGTATGGCCCGCGGCGTCCAGAATAAGGTCCTTGAGGCCATGGCAATGGGCAAACCCATTGTTACCACCGCCGCCGCCGTTCAAGGGGTCTCGGCCACCCCCGGGGAACACCTGGTGGTTGCCGACTCGGCGCTGTCCTTTGCGGAGGGGATCAAGGCGCTTTTTAAGGACAACGCCCAACGGGAGCAACTTGGCAACGCCGCCCGGGAATTTGTCATGAAACACTATGACTGGACCGCCAACATGAACCAACTGAACCGGCTGATAATCGCCGGTCAAATTGCCCTGAGCGCCCCGGTAACCCAACGAACTCGAAAAACCCTATAAACTCCATGAGCCCAAAGAACTCACCCCTTCTCACCTGGGACAAACATATCGACCCCGCATATCTGGCGCAATTGCTTGAAGGTAAAGCCGAGCGTCACCCCGGCGACAAGAACGAACTTTACCGCAAATTGTTGACCGGCTGCGACTGGTATACATTGCTCCGGCTCATCCCGGCCGACCGATTAAAAACGGAGGTTCTCAGTGAAGAGGTGCTCAGCGGGCTTTTCCCCAAAGCATTAAAACTCAGATATCTTTATGCCAAAGAAATTTTATCCAGATAAGCTGTACCCGTTCCAGGATGCTGTTCTTCGAGGCGAAAGAAAATGAAAATCCTCCACATTCTCGACCACAGCCTCCCGCTTCACAGCGGTTACACCTTTCGAAGCCAGAACCTCTTTCGGTCGCAGCGGAAAATGGGATACCACCCGGTCATTCTCACCTCCCCCAAACACGAAGCGAGCTGGAAAGGAGAGAGCCACTCGAAAGAAACCATCAACGGCTTTGATTATTACCGCACCGGTGCCGTAGGTGGAAGCCGCCTGCCCATCCTGGGCGAACTTCAGCTCATGGCCGCCTTAAAAAAAAGATTGCAGGAAGTAATCGTGCTTGAAAAGCCGGACATCATCCACGCCCACTCCCCGGTCCTGAACGCGCTACCCGCGCTCAGTGTCGGCAAGGCCCTCAATATCCCGGTCGTGTACGAAATCCGAGCCTTTTGGGAAGACGCGGCCGTTGACCACGGTACCTACGCGGAAAATTCAATCAAATACCGCTTGACCCGAGCCGTTGAAACCCATGTCTGCAAAAAAGCAGCTCATATCGCCGTCCTTTGCAACGGCCTGAAACAAGACCTCATCGCCCGCGGCATCCCGTCCGATAAAATAACCCCGGTCTTCAACGGTGTGAACCCGGATGATTTCAAACCGACCCCCCCGGACGAGGAATACCAAACCGCCTGGAACCTGGAAGGCAAAAAGGTAATCGGCTTCATAGGTTCTTTTTACCGTTACGAAGGCCTCGACCTCTTAGTAAGCGCCTTCTCGCGTATAGCCTCCAAGCATCCCAGCGCAGTTTTACTGCTTGTCGGCGGCGGTGAAATGGAAAAAGAACTAAAAGCCCAAATCAACCAACTCAACACACCGCCCAGCAGCCCAGCAGCCCAGCAGCCCAGCGTCTTCGCGCCCCCTGCTCTAAGCTCTAAGCTCCCTGCTCCAAGCTCTTTGCCGCTCAGCGTCCCAGCGTCCCAGCTTCCCAGCTTTTCCGCCTCCCAGCGATTACGCGATAGCGTAATCTTCTCCGGCCGCATCCCCCACGAACGGGTCCCCGGCGTCTATGCCATGATCGACATTCTCGCCTACCCCCGTTACGCCATGCGACTGACCGAACTGGTAACACCCTTGAAACCACTGGAGGCCATGGCCATGGGCAAGGCGTTGGTGGCAAGCGACGTAGGTGGTCATAAAGAACTAATTAAACACAATGAAACCGGCCTGCTATTTCCGGCCGGCGATGAAAAAGCCCTATCCGAAGCCCTGGACAACCTGCTTTTAAACTCGCAAGTCCGCGAACGACTCGCACAAAACGGCTTAACTTGGGCGCGCCGGTATCACACTTGGGAAGCGACGACCGCAGTTTATGCGGGAATGTATGAAAGAGTGATTATCAAGGTTTAATGTTGAAAGTGGTTCACTGGAATGAGCGTTTAAAAAAATGAGACAGGTTTTTTTGAACATAAATACCAATATCAGCCGTAATTTTAGCGTATTAAAATTATTTTCGATTTTAATGGTCTTTTGCGGGCATTTTTTCCATGAAATACCGATTTTGTGGATACCCGTCACGGTAGGGTTGCTGATTTTTAGTTTTTCATCAGGTTTATTTACCTCCGTAAAATACACAGGCGCATACAGCATAAAAAAATTCTGGACCAACAAGCTTAAAAGACTTGGTGCGAGTTTCTGTGTGATCAATGCCGTGCTGTTCTTGCTTTTCATGGTTCAAAACAAGCAGGGCCTATGGTCGTGGCATACCCTGATCAATATCCTGGGGCTTAATGGGCTGCTAAACTGGTTTTATATAAACAATATTAGCCCATTCGGTAGAGGTATGTGGTTTCTCACGTTGCTTCTGCTCTTTTATCTGGTTTACCCTTTTTTAGAAAAACTCAATAAAAAAGCAATGGTTATAACTTCAATTGCTTTTGTTTTTGCGGCATATTACCTCAACGGTTACCATGGCTATGGGCATGCGTTATGGCTCACGGCATGTGGCTTTATTCTGGGAGTATTGACGGGAAAAAACGGGATGAAGATGCCGCCAAAAACCGGCAGGTTGTTTTCAGTAATTTTTTTTTTGATTATGATGGGACTGAACATTTTTTTTAAGTTCAGCGCCCTCAATTTTTTTCTGCTTCTTTTGTTTTCGGTTTCACTTATATTTTCTACCTGCGATGTAGTCATTTCTGATAAATGGTATCAAATAATGTCCCCGTTTACCGGCTGTATTTTTGAAATTTATCTTCTTCATTCGTATTTATCCGTGACGCCGACCCAAATACGAATCATTGATTTTATCATCTCTCTTACCCTAGTCGTTTTTTTGTCAAGGGGCGTTAACTTTGTTTCCCATGCGCTTGTAGCCAAATTTGAAGGTTAAAACAATGATGACCCAACCCTCCATTCCCATGGGCGGATTTTTAATTATAAAAAACAGCTCAAAAGATCTTGCGGAAATAACAAACAGGCTAAACGGTTCGGGTGCCAAAACAATCAGTTTTTCTCACTCTCAGGTCGTTTTGGCCGCGTGGAATGAGTTTCCCGGACAGGGGCTGTGGACCGATGAAAACGGTGCCGTCGCGTATGACGTTGATCTTACAAACGAAGCAGAACTTTGGCAGCTTATCGGCACACCCGAAAAACCCTTTGCGGATATAGGGCTATTGATATGGAAACTCTATCTCAAGTTCGGAATAGACTTCATCGATCGTCTTCGCGGTGCCTTTGCCTTTGCTATCTGGGATAATAAAAAAAATGAGTTAATGGTTGTCACGGATTTCTATGGTATTCGCCCGGTGGTTTATGCAACGCATTTGAATTGCTTTGTTGCCGCATCCAGAATCCGTCAGTTGCTGCTGGTGCCGGAGGTATCGCGGGATATCGACCCCGAAGCCATCTATCACTATCTTTTTTTTCAGGCTGTATGCAGCCCGGTGACGATTTATAAATCAATTCGGAAGCTGGAGCCTGGAAAGGGGCTTCGTTGGTTTAAAAAAGAAATAAGGCCTTTTACCCATTACGACATTCGGTATCAACCGGAAAATCGCATCGGAGAAGCCCATTGGGTGCGGGAAATACCCTGTCGGATTGAAGAGGCGGTCAGGCGTTACGCGCTTGTTTCGGAGCCAGAAAAAACCGGTTGTTTCTTGTCCGGTGGCACTGATTCCAGTTCTGTTGTCGGATATTTTACGAAAATCACGGGAAAGCCGGTTAAAACATTTTCAATTGGGTTCGATGATCCGAAATACAACGAGCTCGATTATGCGCGCATCGCTGTTCGCCGGTTTGGGGCAAAGCAACACGAATATCTTGTTACCCCTGAAGACGTTATAAATTTGGTGGATAAGCTGCCACAAATTTATGATGAACCTTTTGGCAATGCCTCCGTGGTGCCGGCATTCTACTGCGCAAAGACCGCTGGCGAAGCCGGCGTAAACATGTTGCTTGGCGGTGACGGTGGAGATGAAATTTTTGGCGGCAATGAACGGTATGTGAAAAATTTGGTATTTGAAAACTATTTTATGCTGCCGAATAGTATTCGTCAGAATCTGCTGGAACCGTTTCTGAATCGAATGCCGGGTAAAGGAGTTTTTCAAAAAGCCAAAAATTATGTGAAAAGATCAACTCTTCGAAATCCGAGGCGATTTTTCTCCTATAATCTACTGGAGGAAATTGGTGCCGAGGCGGTTTTTCGGCCGGATTTTCTGGAAGGTTTCAACCCCGATTGCTTTATGGCGCTGGCCCAGGAACATTATAACCGAGTGGCGCCTTCCCATGACACGGATCGATTGCTTTATATCGATATGAAGTTCACCATCACGGACAACGATCTTAGAAAGGTAACCCAGATGGTAGAAGCGGCGGGACTTCAGGTACGGTATCCGCTGTTGGACAGAGATCTTGTTGATTTCACAACTACTATTCCACCAACACTAAAAGTAAAATGGGGTAAAAATCGCTATATTTTTAAGAGGGCGATGAAGGGGTTCCTGCCGGATGAAATTATCAGCAAATCCAAGCATGGAATGGGTATGCCCATATCCAAGTGGTTCAAAACCGATCCAAAATTAGCAGAGCTGATGAGGGACACCCTTTTTTCGAAAAGCTCCAAAATTAGAGCGTTTGTAAAAATGGAATTTTTAGATGAAATCGAACGCGCTTTCAAATCAGATGATTCCGCATATTATGGAGACAACCTGTGGGTGCTTTTATTGTTGGAATCTTGGCTTGAAAAAAACATGTAACGCAACCTATCTATGAGATGGTTGCACGAAAAGTCTTGAGCTATCTGGCACCTGTGAGCAAGGTGCGGTTGAAGGATGTTTTTTTTTCATAATATCTTTTCCATCATATCAAGGCAAAAAGAACTATGCCATCACATCACGAGCTGATCGAATATACAAAATACATAGCAAATACCGCATGGGCCCGTTTTGGTTTGTTATCTGAATTAATAGGGAAGCGCATACCTTGTAAGGGAAGACCCATTCTTCTCCTTTCCATGCCGAGAAGTGGTTCTTCCTGGACTGCAAAAATTATATCACAGTCCCCAGACCTCCTCTACTTAGATGAACCTGTCACACAATCGGTACTTAAGTATGGAATAACCCCAGCGAGGTTCCATATCAAAAAAGGCGGCCATCCGCCAAAAGTGTTCGAAAAAATATTCGATAAGTCTTTTAGGGGCATTCCGTCCTTTGAAAAAAAAATTACTGACGCATCAGACTGGAGCCTTTTAAAAAGGTCCAACAAAAGATTATTCATAAAGGAAGTTACTCCCTTGCTGTGTCATTATTATATTGATAACTATGATCCTCAAATTATACTTTTGTTAAGGCACCCAGCGGGAATCGTGTCTAGTTTTCTAAGTTTATGGGCCAAATCGGACTATAAGACTTATATATTTGATGTTTCAGTCTTGCAGGCATCTGCAACAAAAGCCGCATTTATGAACATCAAAAATACAACTGATTATATAGTTATAAAATATGAAGAACTATGTGCCGCGCCGGTTGAGATGTTTAAAATGGTCTTTAACTTTCTAAAATTAGATTGGAATAATGATGTCGATAAATTTTTAAAAAACACGATGAATCCTGTCGAAAGCGAAAGCAATCATAATATATTCAGAGATACCCAGAAAATAGTATATGCATGGAAAAACAGGTTAAGCATTCAGCAGCTTGAACAAATAAAAAAAGTTTACTTTGAATATGATTTGCCGTGGTATAGAGATGAATCTGAATGGCAAATAGAGTAATCAAACAGATATAACTGCTAAAAATTAATCTTTCAAAATACTTTAAGACGTTTTTTGTCGATTGCATGGAGGAAAGTAAATGCTTGCACTATTCTTTTATAAAAACAAAATAATATTGCTCTTGGTGTTCGCATTATCCATGACATGCTTACCCATACCCGAAGCCAATGGGTTAGAAGCCGATCAGCGCGCAAAAGCTTTTGGCGGCAACATCCCTTCCGATATTACAGAATTTGAATATAAAATATTACCAGGTTATTGTGAGGCACGAAAACGAAAGGGGTATCGTTCAGCAGAGTTAGAGCGTAAGACGGAACTTTGGAAGAAAAAATTGGGCAAGGACTTTATTCATATTCATCATTATTGCAATGCCTTAAATGCAATGAACAGGGTTAATCAAGGCCTTGGCGATAGGGAGTTTCTTCTCGATTATGCATCGCGAAATTTGGACTACATGATTGAACATGTTAGCCCTAATTTTATACTGTTACCTGAGATATATTATCGAAAAGGCGTCATTTTGACTCAATTAGGAAAAGGAGACCAAGCGGTATTTTATTATGATAAAGCGGTCAGTATTATGAAACAGAATAAAAAAGTTAAAAAACATTAACGTTGTTACAATTACTTATTTGTTAATGAAAGCGGGTTGCCAATATTGAATTCCGAGGAAGGTTTATGGCGTTAAGTGGCGATAATCTGAGCAAACAAATGCAGAGTAGTGCTGCTTGGCTCTACATACAAGGTGCGATTCAAGCCTGTGTACAGTTCGGTGCGGGTATTGTTCTTGCCCGAATTCTGTCACCTAGCGATTTCGGCGTATTTTATGCCGCCACAGCTTTTTCGGCTATTATGCAAAAACAAGTCGTGTTGGGCATCCCGGTGGCATTTTTGCAAGCAAAAAGCGTGTCAAAAGATCAATGGGACTCCGCCTTCTGGGTGATGGAAGCAATGGCGGTCATTTGCACGCTGCTTATTTTTATTGCATCTGGTTTTCTCCAACATTTCTATGATGATACCCGGTTCACTCTCATTTTACAATGCATGTGCGTTAATTTTTTTATACTGCCTTATATGTCCATAAACGGCAGTATTCTTCGCCGAAAGCTGGACTATCGAACCATTAGTAGAATTCAGATAATCGTATCCTTTATTTCTATTGCGATAAGCATTGCGCTTGCCTATGTTGGCTTCGGCCCCTATTGCCTTGTGATAAGCGGCATTTTATCCTCTTTGTTCTCAACTATTCTTATGTCTTTTTCGGCACCGTGGAAACCACTGCTTGCATTTGCTTTTTCAAAAGTTAAACCGTTGATGCGTTTTGGATTCATTATACACTTAAACAATAGTATCGGTTTGTTTGCCGACCGGGTGGACAACATGATGATCGGCAGCATGCTCGGGGCGGGCAGTCTGGGGATATACAATCGTGCGTACAATCTGGCGCGGATGCCTGTTGTTGAAATTACTTCTAGACTTTATCAGCTATTTTTCACCGGTTTGTCAAAAATTCAGCATGATATTAACCACAGTGTGCGGATGTTTCATAAAATTCTTTGCGCCATGGCGCTAGTGGTGTTTCCGTTTTTGGTCATATTCACCATTAATGCCGACGCGTTTATCGCAACGCTATATGGCGACAAATGGCTTCCGGCTGCGGTACCATTGAAGGTGATGGCGCTTGGGTCGTTTTTTATCGTCATTTCAACCACCATGGGGGCGCTGGCGACCGCGCAGAACTTAATCATCAAAGAAACTCCCATCGTTGTTTTTAAAGCCGTATCTACGGTCTTGATTGTATTCATCTTTATTCGCTGGGGCTTAACGGGTATTTCCGCCGGTATAGCCATCCGAGCAGTATTGATCGTCGTGCTAATGCAAAGAATGTTGATGAGATCCCACCTAAAACTAAAAATCAAGGATATCGTAATAACCCTGGCGCCAGCAATTACGGCAAGCGCGATAGCTTACATTGTAGCTGGCGTGGTTGGTTACGGTTTAACCGGTTTTTTGCCTTCTACAAGCCCGTGGCATTTTCTGCTGATCTCTTTCTTCGTTTTCTCCGTTTATTTAGGCTGGCTGTTAATATATGGCCGTTATTTCTCGGCAAATATTGCTTTTCAGGCATGCTCAACTATGTTTATAGAACTTTATAGTCGCATGACCTATAAGCTATTTAACGTTAAACCATAAGGTTTTAAATGGCTATCGATCCTATTTCCCGCAGAATTTTTAAGAATGCCGGTTTAATTCCAATTAGTAACGGTCGTGGACCGGTTGTTTTAATGTATCATTCAATTGAAAAGGATAGGGCTTCCATCAAAACAAAATGGGCCGTTTCTCACGACAGCTTTAAAAGACAGATTCAATTTCTTAAAAATGAAGGATGGCACTCCTTTAAGGTTGAAGACCTGTTTAGTCATCCGCATTTTCCAGTTAAATCCGTTATCATAACTTTCGATGATGGCTTTAATAATAATTTCGATTTCGGATTCCGCGTTTTGCTTGATTATGGGATAACCGCCACTTGGTTTATCGTTACGAATGATATCGGAAAACAATCGAGTTGGCCGGAAAATGATATAGCGGCAAGGGATATGCTTGCCGCTTCTCAGATAGTTGAAATGACTGAAGGGAATATGGAAATCGGTTCACATACGCGGTCACACCCGAAGCTGCCTGAATTAAATTCTGAAAAGATTAATGAGGAGATTTGCAAATCAAAGGAGGATTTGGAGAACATTATTTCACGGCCGGTATACAGTTTTGCTTACCCTTTTGGCCGGTTGAACGATGATTGTGTCAAGGCGGTCAAAAAGGCTGGCTACAAGATTGCTTGCACCACAAAGCCGGGCTGGGCCGGCAGCGACACCAACCGCTTTTTAGTTCGGAGAGTCGCCATTTTCGGGCATGACAACCTCTCCACATTCGCACGCAAATTGGCGTTTGCCGACACGGAGGTCGGCTGGGTTAAGATATTATTATACATCAAAAAACAATTATGGATGAAACGCCTGGCAAGCGCATGACGGGCCCAATGGACGATACCACGGATTCTGCACCAATCGTCAGCGTTATTATACCTGTATTCAACGGTGAAGACCATGTCGCGGATACCCTGCAAAGCGTGTTGTCTCAAAGTTTTCAAGCCTATGAGGTAATTATCGTTGACGACGGGTCCACGGACGAGACCGCCAATATCATTGCGGCATATGCGCGAGAGGTCAATTCAATCCATCAGCGCCGGATAAGATACTTTTATCAAAAAAATGCTGGGTCTTCCGCGGCAAGAAACAGAGGAATAAAGGAGGCGAAGGGGGAATGGCTCGCTTTCTTGGATGCGGATGATCTCTGGCTTCCTGATACGTTAAAAAAGCTGACGGATTTTATGTGTCGACATGCTGATGTTTACCTGGTTTTTGGTGATTCCGGATCTTTTGACATAGATGGCGCTTCTTTTGCTTCCGCCTTTAAAAAATTTGGAACGCCTCATGCCACTGATCAAGGTATATTGAAAAATGCATTTTGTCAGCTTCTCGAAAGAAATTTTATATTGACGGGAACAGCCTTGCTAAGGAAAGAGGTCTTCGAAAAAACCTATCCGTTTGATCCTCGGTTTCGTTATGGTGAGGATTACGATCTTTGGACACGGATATCACTTTTCTACAGCATAGGGTGCATCAATGATATTGTAATGCATAGACGAATGCACCGGCATAATTTATCTAGAAACAATGAAGTGTGCTTTTATTTCTCACGCGTATTCTCGTTGTTAAAAACGAGACGGGAATATGGCAACCTAATTTCAATGAAAAATATTCGGATCCATAAAAATATACTAAAAATATTATGGCGAATTTTGTACTTTTATTACATTAAAAAAGATTTCAGCGGAATTCCAGAAAAGATACGACTGATATATTTCCTCGCTTGTAACTATTTCTTGGCGGGTAGGAAACCACATGGGATTTCTATGTTAAGTTGTAAAAGTGAAAAAGAGTTTATTCGGAGCTGATCAATGCCGTTAAGAATACTCATGTACAGTACTCATTTCCCGCCGCAATACAGCGGGGCCGCAAAGCAGGCAATCTCGCTTGCTAAAATGTTAAAAAGAATGGGACACCACATTGAATTTTTGACAATCGGGCGGCCGGAATTAAGCCGGCATGAAGTAGTAGAGGGCTTTCATGTGTGGCGGATAAAACCAGGCAGGGGACGGCATACCGAAATCAGTATATGGAAAAACATGTTTTTATTCGCTTACAACAGACGCCGTGACTTTGATGTGTTTCATAGTCATGGCGCTTATTATATTAACAGTATTGTCGGGCCGATTGCTGCGATATTGGGATGGAAAAGTCTTGTTAAGGCCAGTTTGGCAGAAAACGATTTGTTTGGCATCAAAGGTTCGATAACCGGTATGATTCAGTACTTTTTCTTAAAGATGGTTAATGCGTATATCGCAATCAGCCGGGATCTTGCCGCTGAATTTAAACAATCAGGATTGCCCGCTGATCGAATTCATCATATGCCCAACGGTGTTGATACAAATCGATTCAAGCCTGTTCCGCCATCCGAGAAGTATCACTTAAGAGAAGTACTTGGGTTGCCCGCTGAACGGCTGATCGCTCTTTCAGTAGGGGTCTTTGACCATCGGAAAAATATTGGTTGGCTAATGGAGCAGTGGGTGGCCAACGCAGCTCTTCATAGCCGCGCGTTCCTGTTGGTTATCGGGCCTCAAAGTCGGGAAGACCATCAGGGGAAATTTTATACCTATCTAAAAGAATTGGCATCCAATAACCCTGAACATCTCAAAATGGCTGACCCTATTGAAAACATAGAAATCTATTATCAGGCCGCGGATATTTTTATTCTTCCATCTAAAAGTGAAGGCATGCCGAATGTTGTGCTTGAAAGCTTGTCCTCGGAAGTTCCGTGTATCGTTACCGGAGTGAGCGGCGCCAATGAACTGATACAAGACGGCACGACTGGCTATCTTTTTGACCTCTCCAGACCCGAAAGCCTTGAGCGTATATTTTCCAGGATATCAGAAGTAGACATCAAATCGATGGGTGTGACGGGGCGAAAAATGATCGAGGAAAATTATTCGATCGCGGCATTGGCCAAAAAGTATGATACGCTTTACCACAACATACTGTTTTCGTAGCCGAAAATAAAATCTAGAAATTTCTATGGCAATAAAGTCGCTCAATATAATTATTTGCACGCACAACCGTGCCGAAAGCCTGGCTGAGGCACTGGAATCATTATCTGCTGTGGATCGCCCCAAGCATGTTAAAATTATAGTGACAATTGTAGAGAATGCTTGCAACGATGGGACAGGAGGTGTCATACGGCAGTTTTCCAAAGTTATGCCCGCGCCGGTTCTTCACTTGGTTGAAAAAGTACCGGGGAAAACCCGTGCTTTAAATTTGGCGTTAAGTCAATTTGATAGCGACCTGGCGGTTTTTGTGGATGATGATCACATTTTCCCCGCCAATTTTTTTCTATCCGTTATGAGTGCTTTTTCTTGCTACCCTATCTATTCCGGTTTCTGCGGCAGGATAATCCCGAAATGGGATGGAAGGGAGCCGCCATGGGTCCATGACCGGAGCGGCTATGCAATTCGTCCGTTCCCAATACCCAATTTCGACCTCGGGAATAAGATAAAAGAAATAAATGAAACCGGGTTTATCCCCGGTGCGGGTAACCTATTTCTCAGGCGTTCGTTTATCGAGAAAACAGGTTTTTTCAATTTGGATCTCGGGCCGAGCGGCCACAACCTCAGGGGCGGCGAAGATGCCGATTATATTATCAGGGGATTGCGCGCGGGTCAGCGCCTGCTATATGTGCCGGATATTGTGCAATACCATATGGTCGACCTTGCCAGATTGAAATTACCATACCTCTTTAAAAAAGCGTATCTGAGGAACAAAGTTGTGCGACAACTGGATCGGAGGGACCAGGTCGAGCACTGCATGTTCGGCGTACCGCCCTATCTTTTCAACTTGCTGATTAGAAATGCGTTTTTATTTTGTATTAACCCCGGATTGAATCAAAAGCGGTATTATTTTGTCCGATGTGGGGCAATAATCGGCGAAATACATGGTTGCCTTAATATAAAATAATCTTTTCCGATAAGGTCAGATGATAAATCAATTCAACAGCTTTCAGAAGAAAATCGTTAAAAACGCGGTTTACTATGGAAAAGAAATGGCCGTTCTTTATCGAAGCCTCTTGTACCCAATTTGGCGCCCGAAGCTTTCGAACCCTATTTTCATCGTCGGCTGCTCCAGAGCGGGTACAACGGCCGCCTATCTTGCGCTATCGCAGAGCGCCGATTTGAGATCTCTTTTCAGGGAAAGCCATGAAACATGGGAACGATTGCATCCTGCTTCGGAGAATGGATGGAATTCCCATCAGTTGACCGCAAAAGAGGCAACCGATGCGGATAAGTATGCTGTTACGCGATTTTTTTATACGCAGTTAGGCCGAAAGCGTTTCGTTGATAAAGCAAATCAGAATTGTTTTCGTATACCATACCTGAAAACCCTATTTAGGGACGCCTCCTTTTTATTTGTCAAAAGGAATGGGCCCGATAACGTGAATTCACTTATCCATGGCTGGGCGAGACCCGGCGAATACGGCAAATGGGCGTTGGACTTGCCCGAAAAGGTAGCCGTAGACGGGGGTAATTACACCACCTGGTGTTTTTTCCTCTTTGAGGGTTGGCGAAATTATTTAAGGGACAGTATCGAAAATGTATGTGCGCAACAGTGGATCGCCGCCAATACGGCCGTTTTGAGGGCAAAATCCTTGGTGCCGGCACCAAAATGGGTGGAGGTCAGCTATGAGGACATTCTCTTAAGACCTGTTGAAACATTTTGGGATGTGTTTTCGAAACTGAGCATTCCGTTTACCCCAGTAATTGAAAAATACTGTTCATCGCTAGTGCAAAACCCGACGAACGCATTTTCAAAACCGCGTTTGAATAAATGGAAGGAAGAAAACCCCGAACAAATATCTAACATATTGCCATTACTTGATGATACGATGGGAAAATTGGGATATAAGGGTTATTAGCGGATGTATTGGAAAGGGTTAATAAACCGTGCGTGATTTATTGGTATTGTTGTTTACGGTATCCTCGTCCTTCATCGCCTTATTTAAGCCATGGATCGGGGTGCTAGCCTTGGCGGTAATAGGCTATTTAAATCCGCACCGATATGCCTGGGGATTTTCCGTTACCATGCCGATATATTTCATCGTCTTTTCCGCAACCGTAATCGGCATGTTTCTTAACCGAAAGGAAAGCAGGGCGTTTCCGCTGACCAGAGAAACGATGTTGTTCATTTTACTAATGCTCTATTTCACCCTAACAACTTATTTGAATCCGGATCATCCATTCGCTGCCCAGAGCCAGTGGGAAAAGGTGATGAAAATTTATATTGGTATCATCCCCACCTTCTTTTTAATAAGGACAAAAGAACAACTAAAATTTCTACTATTTGTAATAGCAATTTCCTTCGGCCTAGTGGGCCTTAAAGGGGGGATATTTGCTATAGGAACAGGCTTTTCCCATAAGGTATGGGGGCCGCCATATAGCTTTTATGCGGATAACAATGACATCGCGCTCGCCCTGAATATGATGTTGCCGGTATTTTTATTGTGTGGGCGAATATCCACCAGCAAATGGCTGCGCATAATGTTTCCGGTTATGTTTATTTTTTCCGTTTTTTCAGTTATTTGCACATGGTCAAGGGGGGGATTGCTAACCTTGGCCGTTACAGTATCGGCCATACTGCTGAGGCAAAAAAGAAAGAGATGGCTTTTGGTTTTGATTCCGGGATTATTATTGGCCATCCCTGTCGCCTCAACCCACCTGCCGACAAAGTGGTTTGACCGGATGCAAACAATCGAAACCTATGACGAGGACGCATCTGTTTTAGGGCGATTCGAGGCCTGGAACTATGCCTACCTCAGAGCGAATATGTCCCCCTTTTCCGGCGGCGGGTTTGAAACTTTTCGCGGCTTGGCGCATGATGCACACAGTGCGTATTTCGAAATATTGGGCGAACATGGATATGTTGCGCTGCTGCTGTGGCTCAGCTTGTTGTTTGGGACGATGATAGCCTTGGAGAGAGTCAACCGAAGAGCTGCCAAAAGTGGAAAGGATGGTTGGATAGGCGACGCTGCCATTTCGGTTCAAACCTCCCTTTTGGCGTATGCTGTCGGGGGGGCTTTTTTAGGTGTCGCCTATTGGGATTTGTTTTACCATCTGAATGCGATATGCGTGTTGCTGAAAATTTTACAGCGAGAAGAAAAATTCGCTGAAGAAAAAGAGATCCAAATGACCCGCGAGGTCATGCAGGCCGGTTGAGACCTGACAGGCACGCGACCCAAACCGACTTTTTGGAACCGTGGAAATTCGCATTGGCGGCAGTTTAATTTTTTGGGATTCAAGCGAACCGGTTGAGCTGATGGCTCCATATAACTTCAAGAATGAATGATAGCGGCAATCCTTTTTTGAATGTGGTTATCGTGGCGCCCATCCCACCGCCCTTTGGCGGGATGGCAAACCAGGCGTTCTTATTAAAAAAATTGCTGGAAAAGGAACGGGTTTGCGTCACGATTATTCCCACAAACAGGTCAACCGAGACGATTGAACGGTTTGTTGGAAACATTCCGGCAATAAGAACCCTGCTAAGAGAGGTCGTGTTTCTTTGGCGATTGATTTCCGGTTGCCGGCCCACCGCTATTATTTATATTTTAGGATGTTCACATCTCTATTATTTCTTCAATGTCATCCCCGCTGTTATTATAGGGAAAATTTTGTCCAATCGTGTGATCGTCAACTATCGGGGGGGAGAAGCCGAAGATTTTTTCCATAATTTTGGAAAGAGATTTCTATGGGTGTTGAAACAGGCCGATTTTGTTACCGTTCCAAGTGCCTTTTTAAAAAAAGTTTTCGAGCGCTTTGGAGTGAGATCCTTGGTGTTGCCCAATATCATCGATCTCGACCTTTTTCAGCACCGAAAGCCGAGCCAAAGAAGAGGGGACAGGTTCATATGTACCCGTAATTTCGAACCATATTACGATGTTGAAACCGCAGTTCGCGCCTTCAAGCTCGCCAAGGAAAAAATTCAAGGCGCCAAATTGACCCTAATCGGAGATGGCAGCCTGCGGACGGCTATTGAGCATATCATTAAGGCGCTTTCACTGGAAGAAGATGTCACGCTGTTAGGGAAGATTGATCCGGCAAAGATTCCGGCGCATTTGGCGCAATCGGATATTTTTATCAATCCGTCTCGAGTCGATAATTATCCCAATTCTATCCTTGAAGCCTTTGCGGTGGGCGTGCCGGTGGTGACGACCTCTGCAGGTGGTATTCCCTATCTGGTGCAAGATCAAAGAGATGTATTGATGGTCGACCCCGGGGATTACCAAGCATTGGCGATGAATATGGTTCGTCTGGCCGGCGATCGGGAATTGTGCCACAGGCTCTCGATATCTGGAAAAGAGACCGCGGACAAACATAGCTGGGAGAAGATTTGGCCCCAGATGAAACATATCTTTTGGGAATTAGTTTGAAGTTGGCGAGTTAACGCATACCAATTGAAAGAGGAAATATGTTCGTCGAAAATTTTAAGGACGTCGTTTTAGTTATCGGTCTTGCCAGAAGCGGCACATCATGGCTTGGGAAAATTTTAGAAAGTGACCCGCATGTGATGTACCGGTATGAACCCAACAATTTGAAGAAGTGCGACCTTTTTATCCCTTTACAGCAACTCATTGAAAAAGAAGGGTGCACGAAGAAAGCTTCGGCCATGTTGGTCGATGCGTTTAAAGGCACGGCGTTGTTGAAAAACGCACATACCACGGGGCATAAAACGCCCTCTAAAAAACTGTTTATGGACCTGAATCTATATCCCCTGACGAAACTTTTCCCTTTGATACTGAGTGACCGGTTCTTCAAGCTGTTTTATAAAAACAGAGGGATAAAATTTGTTTCCAAGATAGTCGAATTTGACTGGGGGATCGATTGGATTTCAAGCGCGCTGGGCCGGCCCAAAATCATATTCATCATTCGGCATCCATGCGGAAATGTGCTCTCATACGTGGAGGGGAAAAAATATGGGATGGGGAAACAAGGCGTTGAGGGATGGGCGAAAATCTGGCGATCCGTTCACGAGGAACAGGGGTTGCCGGACAGGGTGTCCATCCCCAATTTCAAACTCGTAACTTATGAAGCGCTTTGCCTTGATCCCATCGAGAAATCAAAGGAAATATTTGAATTCCTGAACTGGGACTTCACCGAAAAAACAAAAGATTTTCTGCTTAAATCAACGGACCGGGAAACGGATGGCTATTGGGGCATTCGGAAAGACCCGGTTAAAACAGCTTTTAAGTGGAAAGAGAATTTGGCCCGGGAAGAGATTGAAAAAATCTACAGCATTGTCGGGGATTCTAAGTTGATGACACTCTGGGATACCCCATAGTGCCGTATCAGCATGGATATTAAATAGCCATGGCATGTGCAATGTGTCACAGCCGCCCTCGTTCGTGGGGATTTGTTCTTATCGGTCTTTTCATCACCTGTGCAGGAATCACCACAGGGGTGTGCGCTGAAAATCGAACGAGAATTTTGGCGGATATACCCACCGGGCGCGCGCTTTATGCGGAGCACATTGCCTATACGAGAATTTCCGTTCCCGAAGGCCTTGGCGGTCCGGCCAGAGAAGCGTGCCGAGGAGACTTTGCGGTAATGGCCATGGGTCCAAATGGAAGCATGTTTGTGGCCGAACCGCAGAATGCCCAGGTTCATTGGATTTCGTCTGAAGGTACGGATTACATCATTGCGGGCACCGGCGAAAAAGGCTTTCGGGATGGCCCGGGCGATCAGGCAAAATTTGACTTCGGTTATCGCGCTTATAATGATTTAGACATAAAAACAGATCAGTTCGGCAATGTTTACGTTTCTGATATGATGAATAAAAGACTTCGTAAATTGACCAAACACACCGATGGTTCCTGGCACGTTACAACGGTTTCGGGTGGGGGGACGCTTAAAACCAAAGCTGTGTCGAAATCATCTTGGGTTAAAGCCACTGATTTGGAGGAGGGGTGCGCCACCAATTTTGCTGTAACCCACGATGGCAAGGCTTGTTATTTTGCGGGGGCAGGTGGGATATGGAAAATAGTGGTCGATGAAAAAAAGGCGATGCTGATTGCCGACGGCGACGATTTGCGGGCGGCCGGGCTCAAGCAATTCAGAGCAGGGCATGTTGGCGGGGCCCATGTGACGACGGACGGTATATTCTTCTGGATGCCCAATGGCGGAAAAGAAATTTGGTCGCTGAATGAAACCTCAGGAGAAATTAAGCGGTATGCGGGGGGCGGATTAAAGCGAATGGATGGCAAGGGGCTTTTAGATTCCGGTTTTCACACCGTATTTGCCGTTTATTCCCCGAATGCAGGTGTTATTTATACCGGCGGCGGCGATGAATTTAATGTCCGCAGAATCTTTGCGGGGGAGGTGCGGCATCTTTACAAAGATGGTGTTTTTAGACCCGTTCGGCAAAAGGCCATGCTAAAGGAAGCTTGGGAACTCGGATCCGTTAAGGCAATCGATGCCCAGGGGCGGCTGTACTCAACACCTTCTCCTTATAGTTGGCCCAGTTGGATGGTCAGAACCACCTTTTCAAACCGGTAGCCTGATGAATCCTTGGCTGGTTCTCATACTCATTTTCATATTTTTTCAAGATGCGGTTGCAGACCATATCGGGCCGTTGGAAATTCTCCCGTCCCTGAAAGCGGCGCCTGAATGTCGCGCGCCCGAGATACGCCAAAACAACCCGTGCGTGGCGTTCGGCACTTCCGTCTATCTCGTGGCCTGGAGGGATGGCGCTCGGCAACCAGTTGAAGATGCTGCCGATATTTATTGCGCGCGGATTGATCCGGCCACGGGATCATCGCTGGATCCCGATGGCATCCTTGTCTGTAATGCGCCGAATGTCCAGGGATACCCATCGGTCTCCTTTGACGGAAAGCGATTCCTCATTGTATGGGAGGACTTTCGAAATGGAAGGGATTACGACATTTATGCTGCGGTTGTAGACGAGAAAGGGGTTGTGTCAAAAACAAACGGGATGCCGGTAAGCACAAAATCCGGCAACCAGGCCCGGCCATCCGTATCGTACGGCAAGGGCAACTATTTTGTTGTTTGGATGGATGCCAGAAATTATCCCGTTTACAGTTTGGTTGGGGCAAGGGTGAGCGATGCCGGCGCTTGCATCGACCCGGAAGGTATTTTTCTGGATGGTGAATCACCCGATAACATTCAAAAAGTCCTGCCCGAAAACGGGAAATGGCTGGGGGATGATGAGTATTGGTGGGCTGATCTCAATTCAAGGGGGAATCCATCCATTGCCTGCCGTGGGAATGAGTGTGCGGTCGCTTATCGGATTGAAGCCGGAAAATTTGGTAAAACCCAGGCGGCAATGCTGGCGCTTGACCCCTCTTCCGGAAAATTGCTTGAACGTCCCCTGGTGTTTGAAGGTTCCTGGGTTGTGGATAAACCCGGCATTATAGGCACAGTCAAGGGGTGGGGCGTGGCTTTCAATCATTGGATAGGCGGTTGGAACTGCGAACCGACCCTTTCTTTTGTTGAGGTGCGGGGAAAATGGCCCCAACGCCTCACTTTTGCGGAAAAAGATAAGCGGGGCAACCTTTTTTTCCCCCATGAAACGCTTGAAAAAGGATACGCTGTAGGAAAAGGGCAGATTTCCCCTTTTCAGGCGGCGATGGCATGGAGTGGCAAATATGCGTTGTTGTCGATGGAGTTCGGGTGGCGTACGGCTGATCCGCCCACCCCCCATTCGGCCATTCTCCTCAATTATTACAACCCAGCCGATGATGTTTCAGCGAATAAATTTATGAACAAAAGCTTGTGGTTGGATAAAAGCGAACAACGAGCCGGAAGCAGTGTGGCGAATCCAGCGCTGGCATCCGGTCCGAATGGCGAGTGCTTGCTGGTATATGAAAAAGACACCGGCTTGAATAGCCGCTTCGTTCTATCCCGCATTATTAAAGGAAAGTAACCCCGATGTTTGCTTTTATGAAGTGTTTTTGCCGAAGGATTTTTTGAATGGATATGCCATTGGTGTCCGTAATTATTCCCTGTTTCAACGGTGAAGTTTTTCTCCGTGATGCCATTGATTCGGTATTGCATCAATCCTACGCGAATATTGAAATCGTTGTGGTCAACGACGGCTCGACAGATAATACGGCAGGCATTATGGCGGGGTACGGGAAGAAAATAAAACCCGTGCACCAAAAAAACCAAGGACATTCATCGGCGAGAAATTCGGGAATCGCCAATTCTACTGGCCGCTATATCGCATTTTTAGATTGCGATGACTATTGGGACCACCGGTTTGTCGAGTTGATGCTGGCGGAAATAGTCGAGAAAAAAGCGGCCATTGCGTATTGCGGTTGGCAACGCGTCGGCAATAAGCCGGGGGAGCCTTTTATCCCGCCGGATTATGAAAACGATCAAAAGTTACACAGCCTGTTTCGATTTTCAGCTTTGTGGCCGATACATGCGGCGTTGGTCCAAAGAGATTACCTGCCCGAACCGGCATTTAACACTGCGTACCAAGCTTGTGTAGATTATGACCTCTGGCTGAGAGTGGCCGGCACGAATCCCATCTGTTTGGTCCCTGAAGTATTGGCTTTTTATCGATTCCACTCCCACGGGCAAGTGACCTCGAATCAAGCCCGTAGCGGTTATTTTAATTTGTTGGTAAAAGAGCGCTTCTTGTCGGATTTTCCGGATATTGCAACCGCATTGGGTCCTGATCGAATTCGTGAATATTGCGCGGGCGCTTATCTGAAACGCACCTATCGATGCCTGTGGGAAGGGGATATTCAGGCTGCCCACGAAATGTTCAGGTATGCCGTAAAGCGCCGAATGATCACGAGTAAAGATTGGAAATACGCGCTTCCCGCCTTAATGCCGTTAAAAGCCTATCGGCAGCTGGCGGACTGGCGCGGATTGAAGGGGGAAGGATGAACAGCCGCGATCGGTCTCCGGTTTTTCTTTTTTGTAGCGGCCATCGAAGCGGCAGCACGCTTTTACAGCGAATCCTAATTGAAAGCGGCGAAATAATGGTTTGGGGTGAAACCGGAGGCGCCCTGGATTATCTGTTTTTAGCTTCGGAAGGATACCGTCAGATGCTCGGTGCCGGCGGGGATCGCTTTCGATTTGGCTTCGGTGGTAACGGGAACCAGCAGAGGGAATCATTTTTAGCTGCCGGGGAAAACAGGGCGCATTTGTGGATTCCCTGCATCAATCCCCCCCAGCAGACCATTATGCGCGGGTTCAGGCGGTTTATTGATGAACTGTATGCCCAAAGCACGACAGACTTGGGTTACCAGCGTTGGGGCGTGAAAAAGGTTCGTTCCGGATTGGAGACAGCCCTTTTTATGCGAACCCTGTTTCCGGAAGCACGCTTTATTTTCCTCGTGCGCAATCCGGTTGCCTGTATGTTGTCCATCAAGCGGCATAAGTGGATGGACCATCCAACGGATAGAAAAGCATTGGATATTTATATTGCCCAATGGATTAAGACGGCGGGAAGCTTTAAGGACGCTGATTTCGGATTTCATATTCGGTATGAGGATCTGGTTGCCGACACCCAAAAAAGGAGCGCGCTTTTCGATTACCTCGGCATTCGCGGCGTGCGCCATGATTTTTTCAGCCGGTCCCGGCCCAAAGGGAAAACCGATGATCTTATGAAGCTTGGTTTCATGGAAAAACTCAAAACCAATCTCAAAACAGCCGATATCGCAAAATATTATGGGTATGCTTGAGAAGAAGCGCTTCTTACGGGGGGTGTCGTGATTATTGACAGGTTACTCTCAACGCCCATGGTACCTTGGCGGATTCGGAATGCGCTTACCAATTACCTCGAAAATTCCCTGTATTTTTCCGCACCGGTCCTCTATCGGCTGCTTAAAGTGGGAAGATGCGCCGTGCCACCGCTTGCGTTGACAACAGGGCCTATGCATCATTTTTTCGGCTATTATGACAAAAGCCCCTGGTCCGGTGATTTTCGATTTCTGCTTGCGCATGCCGCGGACCAGGGATTTTCCATGCCAAAGTCCGGTGAAAAGTGCAAAATTGGCATCGTGCCCGCAGACGGGGGGGATTTTCACCCCTTGGCGGACAGCATGGCATGGAATTATCAGCAGGGCGCTATGCTCCAATGGTTTCCCAAGGATGACACAAAGGTATTTGTTTTCAATAGCCGACAGAAAGACCGTTTCATCAGCATTATGCAGCATATCGACCAGGGGGAGATCTCTCGTTTTGATAGACCGGTTTATGCGCTGCATCCAAACGGAAAGCAGGCATACAGCCTTAATTTTTCGCGCTTGGCGAACCTGAGACCGGATTATGGTTACGCTGGTGTTCCAGACCCTTTTGCCGACAGTCATGCACCGAAGGAAGACGGCGTTTTTCTGATAGATTTAGAAACTGACAGTTCCCGGCTGATTGTACCCCTGAAAGTGTTATCGGAATTCAATATATCGAATTCGATGCGGAATACCTACCATTGGGTCAATCATATACAGGTAAGCCCAAATGGCGAGAGATTTGCGTTTTTACACCGCTGGCGCATCAAGGATGGTAAACACCGGTCTCGCCTTTACTGTGCGCGGGCCGACGGCGACGAGCTGAGCTGTATGCTTGATACGGGCATGGTGAGTCATTATGACTGGATTGACGAAAACCAGGTAATCGTTTACGCAAGCGGTGAAAGATACGATTGCTACCAGGTAGTCGATAGTAAAGGGAGCATCCGGTGTGAAGTCCCAGCAGCGATAGCGAGTGGTGATGGTCATTGCACCCTTTCGCCGAATGGCCGGTACATTTTAACTGACACTTATCCAAATTCGTATCGAAAGCAAATTCTGTTCATTTTTGATTTTTTTAATCCCAACAACAAATATGTACTAAATTCCTTCTGGTCATGCGATAAGGCCAGGGGATCGGTGCGCTGCGACCTTCACCCGAGATGGCGCCAGGACGGTCGTCAGATTTGTATTGATTCCACCCATGAAGGCAGCCGTCAAATGTATTGCCTAAATGTCCCTTCCTTTTTGTCGGATCATGCAGGATAATATTAGAAACTCCTTGTGTTATGCCTGTCGATGGCTTTCAGCCTAAAACCCCTTACCCGAACGGTCGAGTTATTATGATGCCATACCCTTATGTATCTGTGATTATACCTGTGCTAAACGCGGAAAAACACATCGATGTTTGCCTGAATGCTTTAAAAGAGCAAACTTATCCAGAGGATAGCTATGAAATCATTGCGGTGGATAACGGCTCCAGTGACAACTCGTTTCAAAAACTGTCAAATCGAGGAATTAATGTCGGATTAATCAGGAAAAAGGGCCGGTCACGAGCTCTAAATAAAGCATTGGAGATGGCACGTGGGGATATCATATGCTCAACCGATATATCATGCATTGCTGATCCGGATTGGATACGTTCTATTGTCAAATCTTTTGAAAACCCTGAGGTTGGATGTGTTGCCGGGGAAATCAGGCTAATTAAATATCCCAAAAACAGAGTGATTGAATTCCAAGATAGGGTAAATTACATGTCGCCGATGTACGCGGCTGAGAGAGTGTCGCTTCCTTTCTTACCCTATGCCGACGGTGCCAACGCGTCATTCAGAAGGAGTGTTTTTGAAAAATTGGGCTTTTTCGATGAAGCGTTTTTCAAAGCCGCGGATGTTGAAATATGCTACAGAATTTTAATGCTTTCGGACTATAAAATCGTTTTCGATAAAAATGCCGTTGTCTGGGAATATGGTGAGCCCTCGCTTTTTTCACTGCTAAAACAAAGATACAGAATCGGGTTGGGCCAAATATTAATCGAAAAAAAATATAACGCTCTTTTTCACAAAAAAAAATTAAGCCTGCGGAAGTTTTATTGGGCTGGCGCGGAACTGTTGGCCGGCATATCCCGAATCGAGGGGATCAAGAGCCATATGTTATATGATAAGTTGGTATTTCTTTTAATGCGCCTATGGCAAAAAATCGGAAATACCTATGGTAGGATAAATCTAAAAAATTATAGAATTGAAAATTTCAATCCTGAACATGTGAAAAGGTTTGCGGATGAATTTGACCGTGAGAAGGTTAAAAAGAGGATAATGGTGAAGGCGTAAAAGATTCGGGAGATGTGCCAGCCGTCGGCCCCTTTTTGATCTCATGGGGGCTTATATAGAATAGGGCTTAAATATATTGAAAATTTTATTGGTATTGGTCGTTGTGTTTTGTGGGCTATTTCCAGAAGCCGCTAACGCCGATAATCATATGACCGTGGATGAACGGTTGGTCGGTGATAACTACCGGTTGCAGCATCCCCGGCTGCCACACCCCGAGTTCCCGGAATTGTTGGAGAAGCACTATAATATACACCGCAAAAAACAATATAAGGATGTTCGCGAGCTTTTGCTGGTGTATCTTGCAACAAAGGAACCGGCCCTTTTGGTGAAGATCAAGCAACTTGTGAATGCGGATCTGCCGGGTTCCGTGTTTAATAAAATTAACGAACTGTCGTTGGCATATGATTGGGCCTATAATGACCTTGATAACGAAACCAGGAAACAGTTTTTGGAGAGGATTACGAGATATACGAAGTTCGCCGTTGAATATTATAAAAAGCATCGGATAAGCCCTTATAATGACGTCGGATATGTGCGGATAGGCTACAGTTTCGTCGTGGGTGCGATTGTCAGCTACCCCGATCACCCTGACAGTGAGAATCTTATCCGGTTCGCAAAGAAAGTACTATTGGATATATATCTTCCTGTTTGGAAGCAGATTATGGGTGACGGGGGCGGTTGGCATGAGGGGATCGAATACTTGCATGTGGGCGTCGGGAGAGTTGTTGCCCCGGCATTGCACGCATGGGGATACGCAACCGGTAATGATTTGTTTCAACAAAACAAATGGCTGGAAGAATTGATCTACTACCCCATATATACCACGCGTCCTGACATGACGCCGCTTAGGTTGGGCGATATAAACGATGCCTCGCTTTCTAGGTTCAAGGGGATGTGTGCGTTAGCCGCTATTTACGCCAATCCATACGGAATTTGGTGGCTCACGAATGGGAAAGGGTTTGATGAGAAATCAAATTGGACTGATTGTGTGTGGCCGTGGTATGAAAAAGTTTCTCCTGTACCGATAATGGCCGATGTAAGCAATCTCCCTCTCCATCGCCATTTTAAAGGTATCGGTCTTGTAACGATGAGGGGTGGATGGAGTGAAGATGATGTTTATGGCACGTTCAAAGTCGGTGACAATTACTGGAGTCATCAGCATTTTGATTCCGGGACTTTCACCCTTTACCGAAGAGGTGCGCTTGCTATCGATAGCGGCTCTTATACCGCCGGGTACAGCAGCGATCATCATATGAAATACCAGATGCAAACCATAGCTCATAATTGCATAACCGTAACCGACCCGCTTGATGTGGACACGAGTTCCAAATGGAAGTTGCCCAACGACGGCGGGCAACGTAGGGTGGGTTCAGGCGGTTACAACAATTCCCCCGACCATCTGGCAGCGTGGATGAAAAGTGTGGATGATTATGAAATGGGGGATATCGTAACCATTTCGATGAACAAGACCTATGTGCATGTCCTCGGCGATGTGACATCTGCATACACCAATAGCAAGACCGGTTCCGGTGATTATCGCGCGAGGACGCCACGAGTTGAAAAATGGCTGAGGAATTTTTTATATATTAGACCTGAAATTTTTATCGTGTTCGACCGGGTGTCTTCTTTTAAAGCGACATATAAGAAGAAATGGCTTCTGCATTCAATTAACGAACCTCTGGTGGCAGATGCGAAAATAACAATAGACAGGTTAGAACAGGTGGAAAACGGCAGGAACTGGCATGGATCCTTAAAACATGCGTCAGGGAAAAAAAGGAAACTATACCAATATAATGGCAGACTTTTTTTGTATCCCTTGCTGCCGGAAAAGCATGTAGTTGAAAAAGTCGGTGGTTATGGGAAAGAGTTTATTGTTGATGGGTTTAATTTTAATACGGGTAGAAAGGGGGTTATCTCTACCGACCCAACAAAGGGTCCGCAGGAACCCGGTGCGTGGCGGATCGAGATATCACCGAAAGATTCCAGGAAATATGATACATTTTTCAACATCTTAATCCCTCTTAATGCCGATGATAAGAATGATTACAAAGTTGAATTAAATTCTGTTATTCTTGGCGACATAGCTTCAACACACATAAGCAAAAACGACCAGCATTTTTACGTCTCTTTTAAAAGTACAATCGAAAATAAAGAAGACCCCGAACAGATCAGATATAAACTGCATAGTGAAAATAGCAACGGTGAACACTATCTGTTTGGTTTTTCTCCTGGCACCTGCTACTCTTTGAGCCATGATTCAAAGCAGAATCAAACCGTCTTTCTCAATAAGACTTCAATGCAAAAAGGAGTTCTTGTCATTTGCGCCGATAAAAACGGTGCTATCTTTTTTACTACTGATGCTACGAAGTAGCTCCGCGGACCACCTATTGCATAGCCGAAAAGGCTTTAAATAAAAGCGTCTTCGCTCTTGGCATATCTTCTGAATCCCTTTATGGCGTCGTGTTTCCAGTCAGCAAAAGATAGGCTTGGCGGGTGTTGGCGCGGAGCTATTTTGATGATTTTTCTTTCTGTCATTGCTTTGTCCCTGCTGTTGCTGCCTATCTCGGGGGGGGCGGCGGCGCCCCCGGTACCGGTTAACGCCACGCCCGATCAGGTATTGGTTCTTTATAATCTCGATTGGGAAAAAGATGTGGAGGGTTCCGAGCCCGGCCAGGATTCAAAGGAGGTTGCGGATTATTATGTGCGAATGCATACAGACCCGGTAACGGGGAAAAAGCCCTATTTGCTGGGACTAACATGTGTGCATGGTAAAAAACATCTGAACGACTGGGTCATTCGAGAGGACAGCCAGGATAATAAGAATGGCGTTGTTTTTATTGGAAAAGGGGCTGGACCTAATGTTGGCGAATGGGCGCGGGATTCCAGACAGGTGGAAATTGTACTGGATCCTGAAGGCGAAGATATTGCGTGGGAATCCGTTCACCTATGGTGCGCGTCGGACCAAAGGTCGGATCGAAAAGTGGTCACGCCGAGAGTTTCGGGGGCGCCGCGGCGGGAAGGAAGAAAAGAGAGTTTCCCTGCCATTGAAGAGGGGAAACCCAGATGCTATCGATTTGATGCCCACGAATACTTCAGCGGAACCGTATGGGTGGGGCTAACAGCCCAAAACCGAGCAGGCAAAACAGTAAAAGATCTGAAAATTAAATATTACGACCGGGATGATTTTAAGTTCTCCGCCTTTGGCAAGGACGGCGTCGTTGATGAAAAGAATTTTCAGGAGGATGTGGCTGTTCCGGTTAAACGGTTTTTGGAAGATTCAAAAAATGCGGTCAAAGGGGGTGCCGATCTCAAAAAACATATTTTATATATTGTCGTTTGTCACGGGCTGCCGTTTTCGTGTGAAGGTGTATTTGGTATTGAGCGGGGGGTCACCTCAAACCCCAAAGACCATGGAGATTTGGGGTCGTTAGAGCAACGGTTGCAAACCCTTTATTATGGGTGGGGCACCAAGATAGTTCCCCCGGTGTTTTCGTTCTACATGAGGGGGGGCGCTGATTCCGAAAAAGGAGTCAGAAATTATCGTATTACGAGCGGGATGCGGTATCCGATGGTGGCGCGGCGTTGGAATCCCTACATGCATCCTGATACCTATTCATTTTTAGGGAATAAGCAACCTCCTGAATTTATCAACATAGCCCCTCTTTCAGAGGTAAGAAAGCATTTGCCCGAGTTCCTGTTTGCATTTGGTGTGTCTCGCATCGACGGACAGGGCCCCGGGGAAGCCAAACGATTGATCGATTATTCCCTGTATGCCTCAAAATTTCTTCGGCCCGAGATGGATGCGGCAGTGAGGAGACGGCTTGAAAAAGAGCGAAAGACAAAGATAACGGCTTTTCCGAAGAAAATTGCCTTGGCGGAGAAAGAAAATAAGTGGGGAAATGAGGAGTTAAAGGCGTTGGGCTTTATCCCCGTCTCCAGGCACGGCAAAGACGGCATTCCATTTTTAAAGCGTTTGTGGGATGACGTGCCGGGCGTTGAAGATGGCCGGGCGGACGCAAAAGAGGAAGCTTCCTATCTGGGATATTATCCTGGCGGAATGGATCGCACGGTGGTCAGTTCAAACGGCTGGAATATGGGGCGGTCAGCCGATATTTGGCAACAGGTGGACAGCGGGGTGACGGTCAGCGCTTGCGGCGGACCGGCCTATGGCGGGGGGCCGCATATTACCAACGCCTCATTCTGGGATAATCGTATTTTGATGCGGTATCTGTTTCGGGGCCGGGATTTGGGGGAGTGTTTTTTGCTCTCCACCTATTATGTGAATTGGTCTACCTCCCTTATTGGCGATCCGTTGTATTCTCCGGATCTATCAAAGACCATCCTTGATAACCGACCACCGGAGGTGGCTTCGCGGGAGGATATACAGGTAACCTTTGTGCCGACGATCGGAAAGATTGCCGGGATGATGACGGTGCCGGTCGTATCGACAAAGGCCGCACCTGAAGTGGCGACTTTGAGGGTTTATTATGCAAAGGTAGGTCAACAACAGATGCGGGTCGGTATTTGGCCCATTTACTCGACTCGACCCCATGTGATCTTGCGGGATTTAGAACCGGAAACGACATACGATTTCAAACCCGAGCTGACGGATCCCTATGGGAATCGTTCAAATCTCGCCGATATGTCCGGCGCTATTACGGTTAAAACCCCGGGGTACCAACAGGAAATTACCCGTCAAAGCGCGAAAAAAAGGAAGAATAAGTGGGCGTTCGATTTTTTTAAGCTGCCCGGCGTCAATGAACAGGGGACGATCGTCATAACATTTGCGGCGGGGCAAAACGGATTAATCCCTGCCATTGAATCCAAGCAGTTAAACTTCAAAGTGAAAAAGTGGCCTGACGGGCGCATGGATCTTTCCCTGGGGGTGGGGGGGCCGGTTCGGCGATGGTTTGTCAAATCCTTCCTGGCCAAAGGGGAAACAGCATCCCTTGTAATGAGATGGCGACGATTTCCATTGACAAGGGAGGTCTTGCTTGTTGCCCGGGATGGGGCTGAGTTTACGCTTGTCGCGGATGTTCGGACCCCATGGGAGAAGATGGTATTGGGCGGCGGGATCGATATAAAAGAAGATTATGACGTAAAAGTGTTGTCTGCGGAATTAATGAGTAATGCTCTTGTCGCATCGGAAACGGCTTGTATGATAACTGTGCCGCCGGTCAGCAAGGCTGATTGGGTGAAGGCGAATAAATCAAGCATACAACCGGAAAGATATTAAAGCTGAAGACTTAAAAATATAGTTGTTTGTTGATTGCCGGTTTATCTCTCTCTCATCTTATCGTTCAGAAAGGGGCTCATCATGGCAAACAAAGCGCTTCTCGTCGGTGTCAACAGGTACAAGCTCTCCAGAGCCGATCTTCAAGGTTGTTTGAACGATGTTACCAACGTGCGGGATGTTCTGCTGAAGTATTTCGGTTTTACGGTCAAGCAGATTCGGGTTCTGGCCGATGGCCGGGCAACGAAAAAAGCCATTCTCCATCGCTTGGACTGGCTGGTGAAAGACGCCAAATCGGGAGATCGCCTCCTCTTTCATTTTTCGGGTCATGGCTCACAAATTCGGGACCGGGACGGCGATGAGTTGAAGGACGGGCTCGATGAAATCATCTGCCCGCACGATATGGACTGGGACGGCATAGACACCCACCTGTCCACAGACCGACTGTTCAAGATCAAAGAGATATTGGGCTATGGATGGATCAGGCAACATTTTTTTCACTGCTATTTCTTCTCAGTTGGTCCCATTTTTTATTCGTTTTGTCCATATGTTGTGCATTATATTGACGGATCATTTTAGGGCCAACACAAATTTTGTAACGTATCAGGCGGTTAGCGGTGGTTGTGCCGCTGGGAGGCGAGGAGGCGAGAGGCTGCTTGGAGGCTAAAAACTTATGGTATCCCTAAGGGTTCCCTTGATTATTAGGGCTATATTTTTTGCTGCTTTCTGTGCCATCAGTGCTTCATTTTTATCATATTCGCTTTGCCAGTGGGCCGGATAGCGAGTATCGATATAATATCGATTCAGGATGTTACAATCATTTAAGAGCGGTTTTATTGAGGGTTCCTTTTTTACGCATATCTTATGAAGCGCAATCAGGTCATGAATTTTTTTGAACTCCAAATCATGAGCGACGATAAAGGCCTTGAAGTATTTCTCAGATGCTTGATGGAAATGAAAACATAATTGTGCATAAAAGGCGGTGTCATCAATAATAGATGAAGCAAAATTAAAGTCCTCATCCGCCTTTTTAAGCCATTCTTTAACAATTTGAGGGCTAGCCATAAAGTACCCGGCCTTCCGCGATGATACTCAAAATAAACGGGTCACACAGATTTTTACGTTCTTCAATTTCATCTGGCCGGTAGACCAGCAGATCAACAGCCATGTTTCGATCGATCAGGCTGTCCAATTCCCGCAATCGGTTAATCCCAATGGCAGGTACGTCGTGCTTAATCACCATAAAATCAAGATCATTGAGATTGTCATATTCGCCACGAGCCGCCGATCCAAATAATATGATTTTGTTGGGCGCATATTTGCTGACGATCTGATCAACGATGTATTTAATCTCATGATCGATTTGTTTTTTATCCATGATTCTTTTTAGCATAGGGTATGCAAAAAACACAAGGTTAAGCGGATAATATCATCTATATGGGAATAACTACCCAATCCTTAAACCAGATTCTACTTCAGCATCTCAATAAGTTTGTCTTTGGGTATTTGGTTCCATATGGCTACCTTGCCGAGAATATCATTCAAAGTCCCCTTAGCTACTGGATTATGGTTTGGTATGGTTATTTTGTGGGTGCCGGCTGTTGTCACTTTTTCCATGCGAACGTGGCTTCCACGCTGGCGCACGGCCGAATATCCAACGCAATTCAGGAAGGAAATAAGCTTTTTGCCCGAAATGACAGGCAATTTATCAGACATGTATTTCTCCTAAATCCATCATCGTGAAAAGGGATGGATTCGGGCTATAATCTGAAAGGCTTTCCGGATCATCTTCGAAATGGAGCTGGATCGCCTCCTTTAGATTTTTTGCTAGCTCATCCAACGTTTTGCCTTGCGTAAACACATCGAAATCGATGCACCGGCCACAATAAAATTCACCATCAAAATATATGTCGGCTCTTATCATTTTGTTCATTGTTATCGCCCCATTGTTCTATATTTTAAGTTTTTAGAAAATTCGCCGATTTTTCAATCAATTGGCGCACCCTGGTGCCGCCCCAAACAGTATGATCTTGCTGGGCGCATATTTGCAGATGGTCTGATTAACGATATATCAATAACCGTTTTCTTTTATGTTATTAATGGGATTTTTAGCATAGGGCATTCAAAAACACAAGTTTGACGGTTTTGTAAAAAGCTTGATTCTCAGCACAAGGGCACAAAGATCACAAAGTTAAATAAGGAAAAAACCAAGCGTCGTGCTCTTTAAGCCGTGGTGGTTCCATAAATTGGTTAGGAATAATTATGTGCGGAATTTGCGGAATAGTTAATTTGGACGGACGACCGGTTGATCGTGTTATCCTTGAAGCCATGAACCGGACTTTGACGCATCGGGGGCCGGATGAGGAAGGGTATTTTATAAATGCTGGGCGGCAGAAAGGCTGGGAGGCTGGGAGGCTGGGAGGCAGAAAGGCTGGGAGGCTGGGAGGCTGGGAGGCAGAAAGGCTAGGAGGCTGGGAAGCTGGGAGGCTGGGAGGCTGGGAGGCTGGGGAAGGCAGGGGAAATGTGGGGTTGGGGCATCGGCGGCTTAGTATTATTGACTTGGCGTCGGGGCAGCAACCGCTTTGCAATGAAGATGGAAGTGTTTGGATTGTTTTTAACGGGGAAATTTATAATTTTCAGGCGTTGAAAAAGGAGTTGGAGGGTCATGGGCATCGGTTTCGGACAAATTCGGATACCGAAACGATCGTTCATGGCTATGAGCAGTGGGGGGAAAAGGTTTTTGAACGGCTCCGCGGTATGTTTGCCATCGCGCTTTGGGATGAGCGAAGACGGCAGTTGCTGCTTGCCAGAGATCGGATGGGGAAAAAACCGCTTTATTATTCGAACAATAAGGGCCGGTTGGTATTCGGCTCTGAAATAAAGGCGGTTTTAGAGGCGCCCGATGTCTCGCGCGATGTTGATTTGACGGCGATGTTTGACTATTTGTCTCTTCTTTATGTGCCTTCTCCAAAGACGATATTCAAGGCGGTTCGAAAACTGCCGGCGGCGCATTATGCCGTGGTGACCGCGGAGGCCATTCGCATCGAAGCATACTGGGATCTTTCTTTTTATCCTCAGCATGCGGTTTCTGAAAATCAAATGATGGATGAGATGATCGGCATACTCGATGAGGCCACCCGAATGCGAATGATCAGCGAGGTTCCCTTGGGGGCCTTTCTTTCAGGGGGGGTGGATTCATCGGGCGTGGTGGCGTTGATGGCCCGCGCCTCGAATAATCCGGTTAAGACAAATTCCATTTCTTTTAGTGTCGCAAAATACAATGAAATTGAATATGCCCGGAAGGTGGCGAATCTGTTTGGAACGGATCATCATGAGTTTCATGTGACGCCTGACGCTATTCGGGTTATTGAAAAACTGGCTTGGCACTATGATGAACCGTTTGCGGATTCTTCCGCGGTTCCAACGTATTATGTATCTGAAACCGCGCGAAAAAATGTTACGGTTTCCCTGTCCGGGGACGGTGGGGATGAAAATTTTGCGGGTTATAGAAGGTATTATTTTGATTTAAGGGAAAATTATGTGCGAAACCTTGTGCCGGAAGGGTTGAGGCGGGCTGTTTTCGGGACGATCGGAAAACTGTATCCGAAAGCGGATTATCTTCCCCAAATTTTCAGGGGAAAAGCGTTTATCTCCAATGTGGCCAGGGATCCGGTGGATGCATACTATTTTTCGGTCAGTTCGATGTATGGCGATGAGAAGCGCCGGCTGCTGCATCCCGATATTTTGCGTGAAATAGGAGACTACCGAACCCGCGATCTGTTTTATAATATTTATAAGGCAGCCCCTGCGCCGGACCATCTTTCAAAAATTCAATACCTGGATATTAAAACCTATCTTTGTGATGATATTCTGACCAAGGTAGACAGGGCCAGCATGGCGGTGTCCCTTGAGGTCAGATGCCCGATACTGGATCATGTGTTCATGGAATATGTGGCAAAAATCCCCTCAAAACATAAGCTGGTTGGAACAGATGGAAAGCATATTTTTAAAAAAGCATTAAAAAAATATCTGCCCGATGAAATCCTTTACCGGAAAAAAATGGGGTTTGGTGTTCCGGTTGAAGAATGGTTAAGAAAGGATCTAAAGGAATATGGTGGGAATTTTGTTTTGAAGGGGGCGGCAAGTAAGCAATATTTTCAGAAAAGCATGCTTGATAAATTTTGGAACGAACACCAAAAAGGGCTTAGAAACCGTTCCACGGAACTCTGGATAATCATGATGCTGAATCTCTGGCAAAAGAATTTTGCTGCTTAAATTGCCATATGAAAAAAATTAAAGTGGTTCACATTATTTATTCTTTCGGGATCGGCGGGCTTGAGAAAGGCATTGCAACCCTTGTGAACCATGGCGCACCGGACATTGCGCATATTATCGTAAGTCTCACGGGTACCAACGAATCTGAAAGGCTTCTTTCCAGGAAAACAAAGATCGTTTTATTGAATAAAAAGGATGGCAACTCTCCCGGGTTTATTTGGAAGCTGTCAACGCTGTTGCGGCAAATCAAGCCGGATATCGTTCACACAAGAAACTGGAGCGGTATGGATGGCATTTTTGCGGCAAAGCTTGCCGGTATTGACAAAATAATTCACGGTGAGCATGGATGGGATATGCTGGATCCTTTTGGCGCTAATGTGAAAAGAAAGCTTATCCGCAAGGTTTCGTCCGCCTTTGTTCATGAGTATACATGTGTTTCAAAACAACTAAAAGACTGGTTGCAGCATGATATTAACGTCGGGAAAAAAATCACGCAAATATATAACGGAATTGATACACAAACCTATCGGCCCGCCCAATTTGACGAAAAAATTGCTTTAAAACAAAAGCTTGGATTTTCTGCTGAGAATTTTGTGGTCGGGATTGTCGGCCGGTTGGATGCCATCAAAAATCATTCCCGTTTGTTCAAAGCGTTTAGACGGGTTGTGCAGAAAGATCCGTGTGCAAGGCTTGTGGTGGTAGGGGACGGCGCCGAAATGCACTGGCTTAAATCGGAAGCCTTCGAAAATGTAGTGTTTTTAGGGTATCGTTCCGATACGGCTCGTTTAATGCGATGCTTTGATTTGTTTGTATTGCCGTCTTTGAATGAAGGGATATCCAATACCATACTCGAAGCCATGGCATCCGGACTGCCGATTGTCGCTTCGAATGTTGGCGGCAATCCGGAGTTGGTGGCGAATGGGGAAACCGGTTTTCTGGTGGATCCTTATGATATGTCACGACTGGCGGAAATGATCGCTCAGTATAGAGCGGCCCCCTCTCTTGCCGAGAGGCACGGCAATGCCGGCAGGGAAAAGGCGCTGTCGCGATTTTCAATTGAGTCAATGGTTAACGCTTATGAGGCCACATATAGAAACATCCTCTTCTGACGCTGTGTCGGATACATCACAATAAGTTAACGGGTTAACGCTTCCGGCACGAAGCCGGTCAGGTACGACTATGCATTCACAATTCGTCAAACATGTCATATCACCCCTTCACGAATCCATATTCAGACGAAAAACCTTTACGTATCTTACAGATTTGGAAAAGCTGCAATGGGTTGATTCGGAGAAGCTCGCGCAAATAAGATTTCGCAAATTAAAAGCACTGCTGCTGCATGCAAAGGAAACTATTCCATTTTATAAAGAATGGGTTGATCATGCAGGGTTTGATCCTCTGCGGATGCAGGCGATAGAAGATATTCGCGCTTTGCCCCTATTGTCAAAGGCTGACATACGCAAAAATCTGAATCGTATGAAATGGGCGGGCTGCCCGGGGGGCCTAACGCGGTTTAATACCGGCGGGTCTTCGGGTGAACCGTTGGTATTTTATTTCGACAAGCGGCGCCAGGCGTATGACAAGGCGGCGCGAGCGATGACGCATCGGTGGTGGAACATCGATATCGGCGATAAGGAGCTTTATTTATGGGGCTCCCCGGTAGAGATATCAAAGCAGGATCGGCTTAAGGCGTTTCGGGATTGGTTGACCAATGAGCGGCTTATCAGTGCTTTTGAAATTTCGGCGGAAAAAATTCCTGAAATGGTTCAACAATTAAAGCGATTCAGGCCGGCGTGTGTATTCGGATACCCCAGTACGATTTCTCTTTTTTGTAAGATGGCGAATGAGAGGGGCTTTTCTCTCGCGAGCGCCGGGGTGAGCGTGGTGTTCAGCACGGCGGAAGTTCTTTACAAAGCGCAGAAAGAAACCATCAGCCGTGCTTTCGGCGGGATTCCGGTGGTGGATGGATACGGCAGTCGGGAGGCTGGGTTTATCAGCCATGAATGCCCTCACGGCAATTATCATGTCATGGACCCTAACTATATCGTGGAATATATTAAGGAGGGAAAGCCGGTCGGCCCGGGGGAAGACGGGGAAGTCGTGATTACCCATCTGGATGCCTGGGGGATGCCCTTTATCCGATACCGGACCGGTGATGTGGCGCAGCAAGGGGAAGGGGCCTGTCAATGCGGGCGGGTTTTTTCCACCATGAAGCATATACGAGGCCGTACCACCGATTTTATTGTCACGCCGGATGGCCGTTGGCAGCATGCGCTCTCGTTGATATATATCGTCCGGGATATCGAAGGCGTGGATCAATTTAAAATTATACAGGAAGATGTGGCGCATGTTCGGGTGCTATTGAAGATTCATGAGCGGCTTTTCCCGGAGAGCGGGCATCAGAAAATTGTTGATGGGTTCAGGAAGCGCATGGGAGATTCCGTTCAGGTTACGATAGAGAGAGTTGATGACATCGCCAGGGATGCTTCGGGCAAGTATCGGTATGTGGTGTCCAAGGTGGCCGGTTCCGGCACGGGGTTTTCTGAGCCACGGCAAGACAACCTGCAACTCGTTAAAAATTAAAACCATGAAACAGTTTTCCATTCAAACATTAGCCGCAAATCTGAAAACCATACCGGAAATTGACTTTGCGCTCCTTTTTGGATCATCACAATCGGGCATATTGGGAAATAACTCAGATATTGATATCGGGGTATATCTTCATACCCCGGTAAAACCGGAGCTCATTCTTTCGATCGTCAAACCTGTTGAAAATACGGTAAATGCTGAATGCGACCGGACCATTTTAAATACGGCGTCAAATCTACTTGAACCAGTTTTGTAATTTTAATTCTGAGAATTGATTGAAGTCGGTGATGTTCCGGGTCACTAAAATCAAGCCGTGGACTTTTGCAATAGCTGCGATTTGACCGTCCGTAAAAGAGGGCATTTGGCCAATGGCAGTTAGTCGCGCGCGCTCCCTTGCATGCCAGCTTGCCGCGCTTTCATCATAAGGCAGAATGATCATTCCGGGCTTGAGCACATCCGAAAGGAAGGATTGAATAATATCCCGTTTTCTTGAAATGGGTAAACGCGAGCAGCCAAATTGGAGTTCGTGCCATACCGGCGCTGCGGTGGAAATTTCATGTTGATGCCGGGAAAGCTTTAGGAGCACGGATTTATTCGGGACACTCTTGATCGCTTCAGAAATGACGTTTGTATCCAACAGATATTTTAGGGTCAAATGTTAACCTCTCTTCCTGAGGTTACATCCCTGAGGCCCGCAAAGTCTGAGTCCGAAATATCAATGCCTTCTTTTTCCATGCTATTGCGAAATTCCATTAACAATTGCCAGAAACTACCCTTATTTTTTTTTAAAAAATCATATTCCCGAATCGACAATAAGATCGCAACCGGTTTTCCGTGGCGGGTAAGTTTTACCGGAACACCTGTTTCAACATCGTGGATTATCGATGTCAGGCTGTTTTTAGCATCTGCAACAGAATACTGCTTTTCCATAATATTCTCCTTTTTAGGGACGATTATCTGTCCATTAATTTAGCCATATTTATGGACATGATCAAGGAGTTTTTTGTCCGCACAATGAAAACCAAGAAAAGGATATCTTGTTGTGTCCGTTGTGCCTTTTCGGTAAACACCAATGTACGGAACCCGGGGAATGCTATTTTATCAGCTTGCCGTATTTGTCCTGGAAAATGGTGCTGATTGGAGACCCGCTGTATAGGCCGTTTAAAAATAAAAAAGGAACTTCAAATTGACGCTATCAACGAATGAAAATTATCTTAACGGTTGCTCGGTGGACGGTGGAATGACAAACTTTCGACTGCTGTTCCTTTATGCGGTGCCTTATTTTACCTATGTGGCGCTGGGTTCGCTCGATAGTTACCTGCCGATCGAATGGATTTATGCTTTGCGCCTTATCATTGTGCCGGGTATACTGATTTGGACGTGGCGATGGTACCGGCCGTTAAGAGGCCCCAAAAGCCCCGTTATTTCAATCGCCATTGGTATGTTGGTTGGGGCGTTGGGCACGGTGCTTTGGATTTTATTGATTGCCCCCTTTGTCGAAGAAGATGCGACTGCATGGGGAAAACAGGCCTTTTATCTAAGAATAGCGGCATCAACCTTGATTGTGCCGGTATTTGAAGAACTTTTGATGCGGGGGTATGTGTTCTTTTTTGTCATGCAATGGGATTTGGCCCGTAAACAAGGCGCCCAGGCCGCCTTCGATGAAACGCTGCATGAGAAGAATATTGCCGATATGCCTCATGTGTCATGGCATGTGCCGGCGGTTGTGATCTCTACGATGGCCTTTACCCTCGGGCATCAGGTGGTCGAGTGGCCGGCTTCGATTGCCTATGGATTGTTAATGGCCATATTATTAATTGTTCGAAAAGATTTGTTGTCTTGTGTGATCGCACATGGGACAACCAATTTTTGCTTGGCGCTTTATGTTTATTCTACTGGAAATTGGCAATATTGGTGATAGGTGATAGGTGATAGCTCATAGCTGATAGGTGATAGCTGATAGGTGATAGCTGATAGGTGATAGCTGATGGGTGATAGGTGATAGGTGATAGGTGATAGGTGATAGGTGATAGGTGATAGCTCATGGCTGATAGGTGATTGTTGATCATTGGGGGTTGGCTGAGAGGGGGTGGCTGTGGCGTTTGCTTTTGAGGAGTTGCATGTGTATAGAAAGGCAATAGATTTTTCTGTTTCAGTTATAAACACTATAGATTTATATGAAACGCCTCGGAAACACTATCGACTTATTGAACAATTGGAATCGGCAAGTACTTCAGTGGCGTTGAATATTTCAGAGGGTAAAGGGCGATATTCAACTAAGGAAATTAAACATTTCCTATTTATCGCCAGAGGTTCCCTGTATGAAACAGTCACGATGCTTCAAATTTTTAAAATGAAATCGTGGCTTGGAAATCCAAAATACAATGAGTTGTATGCAGAAGCTGTTGAAATCAACAAGATGCTCTCAGGCCTTATAAAGGCCATATAATTTTTAAGTATTATCAATCACCTATAAGCTATCACCTATGAGCTATCACCTATCACCTATCAGCTACACCCATCACCTACCCAAGTTAATTGGAGGTTCGGTAATGAATTATGTTAAAAAAGTTCTAATTGTTGCAATGATCGCGCTAATTTCCCTTGCCGGCTGCAAGAGCGACGCAGAAAAAAAGGTGGCCCATCTTGAGAAGGGCAAGGCCTTTATGGAAAAAGGCGAATATAAGAGCGCGGAGCTGGAGCTTAAAAATGCGTTGCAGATTGATCCGAAATATGTGGACGCATTAAAGGTGTTGGGTGAATCCTATATGAAGCTCGGGGATGCCAAAAATGCTTATAGGGTTTATAACACAATTGGGGGTCTGATGCCCGAGGATGTGGACACCCAGTTGAAGTTGGCCACCTTTTTAATGTTGGGCAAACAAACCGAAGAGGCCAGAAAAAAGGCGGAAGCGGTTATTTTTAAAGAGCCGAGCAATGTCGATGCCTTATATTTATTGGCCGGGTTGCAGGAACAGGATGAGAAGTTTTCGGAAGCGGCCAAGTTATACGAACGGCTCGTGGAACTCGATGCGAACAACACCAAGCCGTTTTTAAATTTAGGACGGGTTTTGATCAAGTTGGGAAAAATAGATGAGGCCGAGCAGACGTTAAAAAAGGCGATTACCCTTGACCCGAAGGCAGTTTCCCCTCGCCTGGTTCTTTCCTCTTTTTATATTGCCAAAAGAATGCCGGATGCCGCGGAGGCCGAACTACTGGCGGCTGTTGCGAACAACCCCGACACGGCGGATGTTCAAATCGCACTGGGCAATTTTTATTTGATGCTCAGAAAGCCGGATAAAGCAGAAGCGGCCTATTTGAAAACAATTGAAATTGAGCCCAACAAGACGAAACCGTATTTAATTGCCGCCGGTTTCTATGAGGCCACGGCTAAAAATGATTTGGCCCTGACCATGTATCAGAAAGCACTGGCGCTGGCACCGGAAGACATCGGAATCAAAAACGCGCTTGCCATGTACTATTTCAAGAACAAAAAATTCGAGGAATCGGAAAAGCTGATATCAGAAATTCTGGAAAAAAGGCCGAACCATAATCCAACGCGCGTTCTTAAAGGAGAAATGCTGATTGTAAAAGGAAAACCGGAAGAGGCGGTTTCAATGTTGGATCTCGTCATCAATGACGAGCCCAATTTTGCCCGGGCGCATTATTTTCGGGGGCTTGCGCTCTATGCGAAAGGCGATGCCCGAATGGCAAAAGCGTCGGTCGCCAAAGCGGTTGAACTGGCGCCCCGTTATGAAAAGGCCAAGCTCTTATTGTCCGAGATACACCTGAAGGAGAGAAACCTTGCGCTCGCGCAAAAGGAGTTGGAATCGCTTTTAGAGATATTCCCGGCAAATTATCAGGCGAGTCTTTATCTGGGAAACGCGTACCTGGGTCAGAAAAAAGTGGAAGAGGCGAGGGCGCAATATAAAAGACTGATTCAACTGGCGCCGGATAATCCCACAGGTGAGCATCGAATGGGGGTTTTAGAACGGCTGACGGGAAAGATGGATGCGGCCAAAGATCATTTTGAAAAAGCGCATGCGATGAACCCCAAGTGGCTGGAGCCGTTTACGCAATTGGTATTGATTGATTTAATGAATAAAGAGGTGGATAGGGCGCTTGAAAGATGTGATGCGCAGCTAACGCTGCTTGCCGAGACACCGATCGCGCAGGGCGTTGTTCACAATCTGAAAGGTCGGATTTACCTTTCACAAAAAAAATACACTGAGGCGGAGGCCGCGTTTAAAGCCGCGCTGGCGGCAAACGATAATTACCTTCAGCCCTATTTGGCCCTGGCGCGACTGTATTTAATCAACAAGGAGGAAGATCGGGCGATTGCGCAATACAAAGAGATTCTCGAAAAGAATCCCAATCAGGTGCAGGCCAACATGAGTATGGGCATAATCTACGAAATGAAAAAGCAACCGGATATCGCCATGGACCATTACCGGAAAGCCCTGGCGGCGAATCCGGATTTTTCGCCTGCAGCCAACAATTTGGCGTACAATTTGGCTGAAGGAGGGGGCGATTTGAATGAGGCACTTTCGCTGGTGCAAAAGGCGAAAGAAAAGTTTCCGGAAGATCCGAGCCTGATGGATACCCTTGGTTGGGTGTATTATAAAAAAGGGCTTTATGACAGTGCGATTGCCGAGCTGACCGACAGCCTGGAAAAGATACCGGACAATCCCTCAGTGAATTACCATTTGGGCATGGCCTATTACAAAAAAGGCGAAATTGACGATGCCAAGGCCGCCCTGAAAAAGGTGCTGGAGCTTTCGCCGGATTTTGAAAAAGCGGATGAAATAAAAGGCATTTTAGCCGAGATTTAAGAGAAAAAGGGCGACGCTGTTGCCTATAACCTACGCAACTCTCTGTTGCAGTAAAAATTATGCAGCCGGTTTTCCAGAATATGTTGGTCTATAGCGGCCTTGTCGAGAATCCGGGCGTCTATAAAAAATTTGCCGAGGGGCAGGTTGAAGCTGCGCTGCCGGCCCAAAAGGACGAACCGCCGGTAATCATCCAGAAATCCGAGCCGAACCGCGGCCCGGCCGAATGGTTCCCTAAACCGCCTGTTTTTCAGTATGGCGTAAACATCCTGAGGATCCATGTAGTTCAGATCCAGGGCGATTTGCCCCAGCCTGGGCCGAACCCGATGCTGCCATACGATGGCCTGAATCAGTGTGTGCCAGGTGATTACCCGTTTGTAGAATAAATATTCTCCCAACCGAAGCTTGCGGCGAGGAAGCGTGCCTTTGAAGAAAAAGGACTGGCGGTGTTGCCGTTGAAACGGCCTTGGGCTTGCCGAAGTGTCTTTCGGCCGCGTTCCGGCGCTTGCGGGCGATGCCTTGCCGGAATGGGGGGCGGCTTTTGGGGGAGAAGGGCGGCTCACTGTTTCCGCCCGGTGATACCCCATGTTCGGCTTGGGGACAAAGGGTGAGCGGACAATGAGGTAATCATCGGCCAATGCGGCTTTGAGTATGCCATAGGCATCGGTGATTTCTTTAAACTTTTTTTCCAGCAACCCTCTGCTTTTGCCCAATAATATCGCTCTATCCGGATGGAACAGCAAGGCTTTTTTGCGGAATTCTTTTTTGATTTCTTCCATTCCGACGCGATAGAATTTCGCCCCTTGCTCATCGAGAAAATGATCGGCGAAAAAAAGATGAACCGCTTGCTCAATATCCGGGCTAATTGAGTGAATCATGTGGTTCCCGTAAAAAAAAGTTATCATTCGATAAAAACACAGCAGGACCTGTGCGTTATGATAAAAGTCCTTTTGTATGTCAAGCGAAACCATTCTGCAAGATATGGCGCCGCTCCGGTCACGGTGAATTTGTTCTAACCCCTGTTGGGGCTGAGCGATATCACCCGCGGCAATAACAGTCGAGACGATGGACTGGGCCTACTGCCCCAAAGGGGCTGCATAATCCAGCCCAGGGTTGCGGCGTATGCCGCTACCCTGGGAAAGCAAGATGCCAACCCATTTATAAACTACCCCGGAGGGGTTGTGTCAAGGCATTGGGAAGGACAATTTCCATGGGATTGACACAACCCCTTCGGGGTAAGTGGGTAGGGTTCGACCCAATTCCCCAGGGTAGCGGCATATGCCGCAACCCCGGGCTAGTGGACAAAGCCCCTTCGGGGCATGGGGATGAGATCGGAATCGTACATAATATACTGAATTATATTATGATTTATATTAGAACAAAATAACCGTGCCGCTCCGGTCAGGGCAATCGCATGTAGAAATGGACTGCCGGAAGCGAAAGCCTTGAGGGGGATCGGATGGAAGCTGCGGCACCGTTTGAACGCGTTGCCGCGTGAGTTTGCCGCAGCTGGAATCCGATTTTTCTCAAAGCTGAAGCGGACTATGGGTTACATGCGATTGCCCTGCGACTCCGGTCGCGCCGTAAGTTGCGCGTCATGGATTGAGTTCGGTTTTGTTTTTCTCAGCTTTGTTTATGCGGCGGCTTGATTTTGGCGGAGACCTCCTTGAGCAGGTCTTGATGCCGGGTGTTTTCTGGGTCGGCCGCCAACGCTTTTTCTCCCCATTCCCTTGATTTTTCCCAGACGTTCATCTGCCTGAAGTTTTCCGCGATGGCGTAAAACAGGTGCCCTTTGGGTACCCTGCGATGTTCGTCCGGGAATTGAAGCACTTTCATGAAGTCGGCAATGGCTTCAACGTGCTGCTTGCCAACGGTGTAACAACTGCCCCTGCCAATAAGACTCTCCTCATCGACCGGATTGACGGCCAGTGCCCGGGTGTAATAAAAGACGGCGCTCTCGGTTCGCCCTTCCACCTCATGAATTTTCCCGAGATAAAAATAAGGGTTGTCGCCATCCGGATGACGATAAAGCGGCTCTAAGTCAATAACGCGCTCCATGGCGGCCACGGCCGCGACGCCATCGGGCTTGCTGAAATACATTCGACCTTCTTCAAACCACTCGGCAGCGTTTGAAGGTGTCTTTTTTTCGGTCATGGCAGCCTCTTTCCTTTTGATGACGGTCACGCGTATTGAATAATAGCGGGCTTTTTTTAAAGCCGGGTGCCGGCGATGGCAAGTTTCAGGTGCCGTCGCCGGCGTTCTGAAAAAGCTATTGTAGTGATTTTACGGCTGTGAGGACCGCGTCATAATCCGGCTCGCTGGCGATTTCATTCACAAGTTGAATGTAACGGATAACCCCCGCTCGATCCAGGACGAAAACTGCACGGGCCAGTAGCCGAAGCTCTTTGATCAACACCCCGAAAGCGGTGCCAAAGGCGGCGGATTGATAATCAGACAAGGTGGTGAGTTTATCCACACCTGCCGCGCCGCACCATCTGCTTTGGGCGAACGGCAGATCCATGCTGATGGTGAGAATGCGCACATCCTCTCCCAGCTTTCCGGCCTCCACGTTGAACCGGCGCGTTTCCATGTCGCACACGGGCGTGTCCAGCGACGGGACGGAAGAAAGGATACATATCTTTCCCTTAAAGGAGGAGAGCGATACGGGGCTCATGTCGTTGGCCGTCAACACACAGTCCGGTGCTTGTTGCCCCACGACGACGGTTTGTCCGCTAAGGGTCAGCGGATTTCCTTTCATGGTGACGATTCTTTTGGATTCAGTCATTTTCGTATCCTCCATTGTTTGTGAACACTGATGAGCGAACATATGTCCCAAACTAATGATTCTTTCAGGACGGGTCAATGTTATAATCATGTTAAAACTTGTGTAAGGGGTCACGTTTTCATTTTTGACAATTTTGGACCAGGAGCGCCGAACATGTCGCTTAATCAGAGCGGGATTACCTTCGGTTTTTCATAGAAAACATCGTCCACCGCCTGCTTAGCTTTGCGTTCTGCCTTAAGATATGCCTTGACTATGCGTACGCAATGACGTACACATAGCAGAAAAAAGTGAGGTTCAACATGCCAACATTATCAGCCACCGAGGCCAGAACAAAATTGTATCATCTTATAGATCAAGCTTCGTCAACACACGAGCCAATCCTTATCACCGGCAAACGTAGCAACGCTGTTTTAATATCCGAGGATGACTGGCGTTCCATTCAGGAAACCATATACCTTTTAAACATTCCCGGCATGCGCGAGTCCATACGTGAAGGATTGACGACACCGTTGGAGGAATGTGAAGAGGAACTCGATTGGTGAGCTGGCGGCTTGTCTATACGAAACAAGCTCAGAAAGACGCTAAAAAGATCGCCGTGTCCGGTTTAAAAGCAAAAGCCGAAACAATTATTCAAATCCTTCGCGATAATCCCTGGCAAAACCCACCTCCCTTTGAGAAGCTTGTAGGTGATTTGGCGGGGGCTTATTCAAGGCGAATCAATATTCATCATCGGCTGATTTACCAGGTTATGAACGATGAAAAAGTCGTTAAAATCATCCGCATGTGGACTCATTATGAATAATGTGGCAGAACCTGTCATTAATAATGAAAGGCGTCTTTCAGGGGAATGGGCATTAGCGCGCAATTATTAGCGGGCTGCCAGCGGCACAGCGCGTTAAGTTCAACCCCTTCTTGAATCACCGAAACCGGCCGATCCGACGAGACCACGACCACCAGAATGTTATTATGCGCGGCGGTGAATCGAAGCGCGGAGTTATAGCGCGCGCCGCGGGAACGATCCTCACCGGCAATGGCCATGCCGTCCAGCAGACAGGCAAAGCCATGAAGATGCAGGTCTTTTCCGATGTGCAAGGCGCCGTCCACCTTTGAGAGCGATTGCGCCAATTGAAGGCCGCCCACGTTTTGAAGATCGATTGGGGCCTCCAGTTTTTGGCCGGATAGGTGCAACCGCTCCGTGTTCAGATCGAGCACCAGGGTGCAACCGTGCTTGGTGTTCTCGGCGTTATGAACAATGGCGGCGAGAATCTTAAAGAGTGAATTGCCGAGGGTTGAATCCAGGTCCGACTCCAGAAGCGCTTCTTCCACTTGAACGAGTTTGGCCTGATAGGTCTTTGAATGAAAGTTGCCGTCCGCGAAACTGCATATGGGGTTGGTGTTGAGGTTCAAAAACCCATGTCCGCCTCTGAAATCTGCGGTGATGGAGAAATTCGGAAGATCTTTTTGCGCAATCCCCACAAGGGTCTTTCCGTCGGAGACCAGCACGCGATCCGAGTTTTCCACCGAGGTTAATAATTTGCGCACATGTTTGTGATGGGCGAGAAAAGGGCGTTCCAGGGTCGGAAACCGTGCCAGAAAGGAGAGCGTGGCCAGCGAGCGGGGTTCGACAAACCGGAGTTTGCCGCGTGCCCAGGCGCCTTCTTCGACGGTGCGGGAGATACCCAGCACCGCATCCAGAATGGGATAGATCCTGAGCTGGGTGTCCCACCCCAGGTAAATATTCATTTCATCGACAAGGGTGTCCCGCACTGCATGGGTAGCATATTCTCTTAAAAAAGCCCCGGAAATACCCGTATACAGATTCGGCTCATTGGCCATATCATGGGAAAAACGCCAGGCGGCGTGCTCCAGCCAGCGTTCCGTGGGACCGATGGAACTCATCTCCGCGTGGTGTTCGGTAAACCACATTTGATAGCAGACCGATCCGGAGTGTGCGCCGTAGGAAATGAGCCCCGCCAATGCCAGCTTCTCTGCGGGTTGCATGTTCCGGAAGGAGTTGTTGTCGGCCGGTGGTATTTTTGAGTGCCGCCAGCTTTCGTTATCCAGATACAGTTCCTTGAGAATCGGTTCGTGTCCGTTCAACAGGCCCTGAGGATCGTATAATTGAATGGAATCTTCCGGAGAGATGGCGTAGATGACCGCCACACGGCTCGGCTCTGAGTAATGGGAAAGCCCGTCGCTGAGGCCATCGACGGTGTCCATGATGCACTTGCAGACAAAAGCATTTTGATTCACGGCCTATCCTTCGCATTTGGCAACCGGGCTTATCCACTGGGTTACCAGCGCATAGGGGGGAAGCAGGGCAATCGCATGTAACCCATAGCCCGCTTCAGCCTTGAGAAAAATCGGATTCCAGCTGCGGAAAACTTACGCGAAACGCGTTCAAACAGTGCCGCAGCTTTCATCCGATCCCCCTCGAGGCTTTCGCTCCAGGCAGTTCATTTCTACATGCGATTGCCCAGGGGGGAAAGACGTGGAGGTGTTGCTCGGCGTCTCTTTATCATATATATGGATATTACCAAGAATTTTCAAGTACGGAGTCATTTTCGCGGCGACCGGAATAACCGGCCGGCGTTTTATCTTTCAGGAGGAGTTCATCGTGAGCAATGAGGCCAATAAAATCATTTACACCATGATCAGGGTCAGCAAGTTCTATGACAAAAAGCCGGTATTACAGGATATTTCCCTGTCCTATTTTTATGGCGCCAAAATTGGCGTGTTGGGTCTGAACGGGTCGGGAAAAAGCTCTTTGCTGCGGATTCTGGCCGGTGAAGACAAGGCCTTTAACGGTGAAACCATTTTATCCGAAGGCTATACGGTGGGGTATCTGGAACAGGAACCCCTCGTGGATGTACAAAAAACGGTCCGCCGGGTGGTGGAGGAGGGCGTTCAGGAGACCGTTGATTTGTTGAAGGAATTTGAGGCCATTAACGAACAGTTCGCGGAACCCATGAATGATGAGGAGATGAACAAACTCATCGAGCGGCAGGGCGAGGTTCAGGAAAAACTCGACGCACTCGATGCCTGGGATCTGGATGCGCGGCTTGACATGGCCATGAACGCCCTGCGGTGTCCCCCCGAGGACACGCCGGTTTCCGTGCTATCAGGCGGTGAAAAGCGACGCGTGGCGCTCTGTCGCCTGTTGCTGAAACGGCCCGATATCCTTCTTCTGGATGAGCCCACCAACCATCTGGACGCCGAGAGCGTGGCCTGGCTGGAGCACCATTTGCAAGCCTACCCCGGCACCGTGATCGCGGTGACCCATGATCGGTATTTTCTCGATAACGTGGCCAGCTGGATTCTGGAGCTGGACCGGGGACAGGGTATTCCCTGGAAGGGAAATTATTCCAGTTGGCTGGAACAAAAGCAGGAGCGGCTGCGCCGGGAAGAAAAAGCGGACAGCGCCCGGCAAAGAACCCTGGCCCGGGAATTGGAATGGATTCGCTTGTCCCCCAAGGGCCGCCACACCAAGAGTCAGGCCCGTATCAACGCCTATGAAAGCCTGCTTTCCCAGGAAGCGCAGCAACGGGAAAAAGAGCTTGAACTGTTTATTCCGCCGGGGCCGAGGCTGGGAGATGTCGTCATCGAGGCGGAAAAGGTCAGCAAGGCCTTTGGTGATCGGCTGCTGGTGGAAAACATGGAATTTAAGCTGCCGCCGGGGGCCATCGTCGGGTTGGTCGGCCCGAATGGCGCCGGAAAAACCACTTTATTTCAAATGATTGTGGGAAAAGAGCAACCTGATAGCGGCACCATTCGCATCGGCGAGACGGTCAAGCTGGCTTACGTGGACCAGAGCCGTGAGCTGGATCCGGAAAAAAGCATTTGGGAGGAGATTACCGGTGGCAACGAGCAGATCGAGCTGGGCGATCGATTGGTAAACTCCCGGGCCTATGTGGCGCGGTTTAACTTTTCCGGCGCCAATCAGCAAAAAAAGGTCGGAATGCTTTCCGGCGGACAGCGAAACCGCGTCCATCTGGCAAAAATGCTGCGGGAAGGGGCCAATGTCCTGTTGCTGGATGAGCCCACCAATGATCTGGATGTCAATACTTTGCGAGCCCTGGAAGAGGCGCTGGAAAATTTTGGCGGGTGTGCCATGGTGATCAGCCATGACCGGTGGTTTCTGGACCGGATCGCCACGCATATTCTGGCCTTTGAAGGCGATAGCCGAACGGTCTTCATGGCGGGCAATTGGTCGGACTATGCGGCGGATCGAAAACGGCGTCTGGGCGCGGATGCCGATGTCCCGCGCCGGGTCAAGTATCGACAACTGACCCGATGAAGCCCCGTGCACGTAAACGTACACGTGCGCGTGCACGTGCACGAAAAAGCGCCTGCATTGCCGGTTTATAAAGAGCAAAGGGGAATCAGCGTGATGGAGGACGAGGAAATAATTTGTCAAAGCCTTTAGTTTTAATACGACAAGCGTGTGTCGGTTTTAAAGCCCCGTGCACGTAAACGTACACGTGCGCGTGCACGTGCACGAAAAAGCGCCGGTATTGCCGGTTCATAAAGAGCAAAGGGGAATCAGCGTGATGGAGGACGAGGAAACGAGTTATCAAAGCCTTCAGTTTTAATACGACAAGCGTGTGTCGGTTTTAAAGACCCGTGCACGTGCACGCGCACGTGTACGTTTACGTGCACGGACGGGAACGGGCACTTTACGGTTACGTGCACGGAGAACCCGGCCGGAGGGGGAGTGGCCCGATTCGGAGAATGCCAATGCAAAAATTCGATCCTGAGCAATTGTTGAGTGAAGCGCGGCGAGAGTTTGGTCCGCACGGTGACGTCAATCCGTCCGTGTCGAGATCGTCCACCTTTACGGTCTCGGAGCCATGCGACATGGCCGATATCTTCAAGGGGATTAAAGGGCCGGATGCCGATGGATGTTACCTGTACAGCCGGCATGGCAATCCGACCGTCAAGGTGCTGGCGCGGTATCTGGCGGCCATGGAAGGCACCGAGGCTGCTCACTGCACGGCCAGCGGCATGTCGGCCATCTCGTGCACCCTATCTCAGCTATGCAAAACCGGCGATCATATCGTGGCCAGTGATACGATATACGGTGGTACGCACGCGTTATTGGGAGATTTGTTTCCGGAGATGGCCATTTCAACCACCTTTGTGGATGTGACGGATCTATCCGCAGTCGCCGCGGCCATTCAGAAGACCACGCGGGTGATCTATGTCGAGACAGTGGGCAATCCGACCTTGAAAGTCGCCGATATCCCCGCCCTTTCGAAGCTGGCCCGGGAAAAGGGGATTCTCCTTGTCGTGGATAATACCTTTACGCCCATGATTTTTTCGCCGGCCAGGCTTGGCGCGGATATGGTTCTTTATTCCATGAGTAAATTCATCAATGGCGCCAGCGACGCCATTGCCGGCGCCGTCTGCGCGGGCAGCGAATTTATCGGAAAACTCGTGAATATGCGCACCGGCCGCGCCATGTTGTTGGGGCCGACCCTGGACGCCCGGACCGCCTTTGATCTCATTCAGCGGTTGCCGTATCTGGCGCTTCGCATGCGGGAACACGGCAGGCGAGCGCTGGCGATTGCCTCCCGGCTTGAGGATTCGGGCGTCACCGTGCGATACCCGGGGCTTTCCTCTCACCCGCAATATCGCCTTTTTCGATCCATGATGAATGAGGGGTACGGCTACGGTGGTATGCTGACCGTCGATTGCGGAACGGTGGAGAAAGCGGAAGCCTTGATGCGCGTGCTGCAAAATCAAGAGCATTTCGGGTTGCTGGCTGTTTCTCTGGGCTACTACGATACGCTGATTTCCTGTTCCGGGTCTTCCACGTCCTCGGAAATACCGCCGGAAAGTCAGCGCGCGATCGGTTTGTCGCCCGGATTGGTAAGATTTTCCGTGGGGATTACCGGCAGCCTTGAATCCAGGCTGGCGCAGATCACCCGCGCGATTAAAACGGTGGGGCTGGCGTAAAGGCAGTCTATAACGGGCATGGGAAAAGAGGGCGGATCATTTAAAGCTGACGGCTCAAAGCTTCCGGCTTTGCCGGATTAGACATATAATCTGAAACATGCACGTTGTTGCGTGTATATTCGCTGAAGGTGAAAGATGGCTTTCATGCATCCCAGCATCCCAGCATCCCAGCATCCCAGCATCCGGCTTTGCCGGAATAGGAGGAATCATGGAAGCTTATCAACACATCATCCACACACTGGCCTTAACCATGGGTGCCTCATGGGCCAGCGGATTGAACTTGTATGCCGCAATCGCCATGCTCGGGCTTTCAGGTGTCTACGGTGCGATTCAATTGCCGCCCGATCTTCTGGTGCTAACCAATCCCCTGGTTATTTTTGCCGCGTGCGTCATGTATGTGGTGGAGTTTGTCGCGGATAAAATTCCGGGCGTGGATACGACCTGGGATGGCCTGCATACCTTTATCCGAATTCCCGCCGGAGCGCTGTTGGCCGCCGGCGCGGTGGGGACGGTCAACCCGGCCCTGGCGATTGCCGCCGGTATTTTAGGCGGCGGCATGGCGACGGCGTCTCATGCCACCAAGGCGGGCGGGCGGGTTCTGATCAATGCCTCGCCCGAGCCGTTCACCAACTGGATGGCCTCCATCTCCGAGGATATCGCCGTTTTCGGCGGGCTTTGGGTGGCCCTGCACCACCCCTGGATTTTCCTGGGGCTTTTGGTGTTGTTTTTACTCTTTGCCATCTGGTTGCTGCCGCGCATCGGCAGAGGAATTAAAACGATTTTTAAATTCATCGGCCGTTTATTCGGCATGCGCCCGGCGGACGGCGTTCCGGCGGATTTGCCGCCGCAAGAAGCGGACCGGTTGGACCGATTAAAAAAACTCAAAGAGCTTCTGGACAGCGGCGTGTTGTCCGAGGCGGAATTCAACCGGGAAAAAGAAAAAATTTTAGGCACCGAAATCTAAAGGCCGTGATCAGTGGTCAGTGCACCGTGACGGGCAAGCCATGCCCATCTGATAGCATGGATATAAAAACCACACTTCGGCAACCGGCCACCACAGTGAATTTGTTCTAACCCCTGTTGGGGCTGAGCTATATGACCCGCGGCAATAACAGTCGAGACGATGGACTGGGCCTACTGCCCATAGGGGCTGCATAATCCAGCCCAGGGTTGCGGCGTATATGCCGCTACCCTGGGAAAGCAAGATGCCAACCTTTTCACCCTTCACTAGCTTTCTTCCTTATCCCTGACGAATGGGGGTAATGACAATATTGACGCGGCGGTTCATGGCATGCTCCGATGAGATCGGCTCCGACTCACCAAACCCGACGGTGGTTATTCGCTGCGGACTCACATTCCGCTGAACCAGCGCATCGGCGACCGCCCGGGCTCGCTTCTCGGACAGTTTTTGGTTATAATCTTCCGGCCCGGTTGCGTCGGTATGTCCTTCCACGCGAATGGTGGTTTGCGGATACTGGTTGAGAATGCCGGCGACACGGTCCAGCTCGGGCTGAGCGCCCGGTAGTAGCGTTGCTGAATCGACGTTGAAGAAGACATCGCTTTTAAACGTCGCGGTCAGAACATCCTGATCCCGCTGAACACTGGCTGCCTCCGATGTGGCCACCGCATTTCTTAAATCCCGCTCCTGCCGGTCCATGTAGGCCCCGATCTGGTTTCCGGCAAGCCCGCCGACCGCGGCCCCTATAGCGGCGCCGATGAGTGTTGATTCCGTATTGCGCCCGATTGCCTGGCCGAGGGCGGCACCGGCTGCGGCCCCAACGCCTGCGCCAACGGCGGTCCCTTTCTGCTGCTTGGTTTGAGTCGCGCAAGATGCGGTGATAAGCGTTATCCCCAAAAAGATCATAAACACTGTTTTTTTAATCACGAATTGTCCTCCTTGTAATAGTTGTGGCTTGAGTTTGTTCCTTGTTTGCGGCTAAAAGATAACACCGGTTGACCCGGAAGTCCACCCCTGGCGAAACGGGGCTTCAGGGCAGTCGCATTGAGCAAATAACCGCCGAAAGCGTAGGCCTTGAGGGAGATCAGATGGAGGCTGCGGCACTGTTTAAACGCGTTCCGCGTGAGTTTGCCGCGGCTGGAATCTGATTTTCCTCAAGGCTGAAGCGGGCTATGGGTTACATGCGAATGCCCTGAACGGGGCTTTTGGTGGGTGTCTTATCGGTGCAGTCTAGCGCAACCCCAAAAGGCGGGTTTTGCGCTTCTGACTCCTGAATACCTGAGCAGTTACGAAATCATGTGAGTTAAAGGCCTGTATTCGCCCAACCCATTGAGTGTTCGTATCATTTTTCTAAATTGAAGCATCTCGGAAAGTCGCCGGTGGACATGCTGAAAAAGATAACTTCGATAAAGCATAAGGTGGTTCTAATTTTAATCAGCGTTTGGTTGATGCTCGGCGCAGTGAATATCCTGGTCGAGTATCAGGTGTTGTACCCTCGCTTTGCAACACTGGAGCAGGAGGGGGCCGGGAGAAATCTCTTTCGTTCAGTGGATGCGATCTGGGACAACGTGGATCATTTGAATACGACGTGCCGGGACTGGGCGTTCTGGGACGATACCTGTCATTTTATTGCGACCCGGAGCGATGATTATCAGCGTGTCAATCTGGGATTAAGCACTTTCAGGAACAACGGCATTCATCTGATTTATTTCTATGATTCCCAAGGCCGGATGGTCTGGGGGCGGGCCTATGATAAAGATTTCAAGCATCAGGCTTCTATTTCGGCCATGGGTGACGGATTCTTGCCGGTATCTCACCCTTTTTTTGCCTATGAGCGGGAGAATGTTCCGTTGGTGAATTTCAGCGTCAGCGGATTTTTAATGACCCCGCAAGGGCCCATGCTTCTTGCATCGCGCCCAATTCTGACCAGTGATGGCGGGGGGCCCATTCAGGGAACGCTGATAATGGGCCGGTTTTTAAATGACAAACTGATCAGGGACTTTGCCGCGCGGCTGCATCAACCCTTTAACGTGTTGCCGTATACTGCCGATGCCGTTCCCGAGACGGCAAAAGTGTGTAACATTCCGGATAGCACGGGCAGATCCTGCCGGATGGTCCATCTGGATCGCAAAACGTTGGCGGCGTATGCGGTAATAAATGATGTGATGGGCAACCCGGCCGTTGTGGTCAAAGCCGAAACCCGAAGAGAGATTTCTTCAAGGGGGCGAGAAGCGATTCGCTATTCGATCGTATCGAATTTTATCGGCATGGCCGGAATGTTCATTGTCGCGCTGTGCCTACTGCAACGCGCGGTCATCGGACCGATTGAACGGCTTAGAAAACAGATTGCCGATCTTGCGTTTTCGGGAGCGACCGGTGCCCATTTGCCGCCGCAGGGAAAAGATGAGATCGGTTCCCTCGGTGAGGCTTTTGGCGGTTTAATTTCACAGTTGGACGCCAAGGCCGAGGAGTTGCGCCGCTTTAACGAGGTGTTGAGACGCGACATTGAAAAGAGAAAGAAAACCGAAGCGGATCTGCACGAGGCGCAAGCGCTTTTGCAGGCGGCTTTTGAGCAGTCTCCGGCCGGGCTGGTGATCGCGGACGCGCCGGATGTGCGGATTCGCTTGGCCAATCCGGCCGGTGTGGCCATTATAGGCGGCGAGGAAAAGAACCTGACGAATATTCCCGGTGAACTGATTCCAACCAGATGGCGTACTTTTTACCCGGACGGTCGTGCCTATGCGCCCGATGATCTGCCGATTTGCCGTGCAGTGAAATATGGCGAGGTGACGCGAAACCATGAAATGATGTTGCGCAATGCAGCGGGTGAGGACCGGTGGATTTATATTAATGCGGGGCCGGTCTACGATGAAGCCGGCCAGATCATTGCCGGCATCGGTTTTTATATGGATATTACCGAGAGCAAGCAGGCTCAGGAAGCGCTTCGCGCGAGCGAGGAGCGGTTCCGCTCATACGTGGAAAACGCCTCCGAAGTTATTTTCACGATGGATTCAACGGGAAACTATACCTATTTTTCACCCAATATTTTTGATCTGTTCGGGATTACGGAAAGTGAAATGACTGGTAGAAATTATAAGGAATTCACGCATCCGGATGATATTGAAGCGCGTGACGCCTACATGGCAAGGGTGCTTAAAGGAGAGAAGATGGCGCCCTTGCCCCATCGGGTGCTGGGAAAAGACGGCGAGTATGTCTGGCGCCAAACCAGCTTGTCAACGGTGCGCAACAGGAATGGAGAGATTACGTTTTTAGGCATTGTCAGGAGCATTGATGAGGAGCGGCGAATGCAAAAAGAGCAGGAAGCGCTTCGGGAACGATTGGGGCAAGCTCAAAAAATGGAGGCCCTGGGGCTTCTTGCCGGCGGCGTGGCCCATGACCTGAATAATGTGCTTTCGGGCATCGTGAGTTATCCCGAGCTGCTGCTTCTGGATCTGCCGCAGGACAGCCCCCTTCGTCAGCCGATTCTTACCATTCAGCAATCCGGCCGGAAAGCCGCGGATATCGTGGAGGATCTCTTGACCCTGGCCCGCAGGGGGGTCATGAACACCGAGGTGTTGAATTTGAATGACATCATTACCGATTATCTGGCTTCAGCCGAACACCGAAAACTGTTGAGCTTTTATTCCGGTCTGTCGCTTGACGTGTCTCTTGACCCGGACGCGTTGAATATTCGGGGGGTTCCCATTCATCTAAGAAAGACCGTTATGAACCTCGTGACCAATGCGGCGGAGGCCCATCCCGTGGACGGGAAAATCGTGCTGGCCACCGAAAACCGCTATCTGGACAGGGCGTTAAAGGGCTATGATTCGATTCAGCCCGGTGATTATGTCGTATTGCGGGTGGCCGACAAGGGCATCGGCATTGATAAAGAGGATTTAAAAAGAATTTTTGAGCCGTTCTACACCAAGAAAGTGATGGGCAGAAGCGGCACGGGGCTCGGCATGGCCGTGGTCTGGGGCACGGTTCAGGATCATAAGGGCTATATCGATATCGACAGCGAGCCGGGAAAAGGGACGGTGTGCGAGCTGTTTTTCCCGGTGACGCAAGAATCACGCCTGCAGGTTCCCGAAACGTTTGATTTCGATCGTTACCGGGGAAACGGCGAGATGATTCTGATCGTGGACGACATCGAGGCCCAACGGGATATCGCGTCAAGCATTTTGACCAAGGCCGGCTATCGAACGGTCAGTGTTCCCAGCGGCGAGAAGGCCGTCGACTATTTATCCCATGCCGCGGTCGATCTGGTGCTCCTGGATATGATAATGGATCCGGGAATGGACGGGCTTTCAACCTATCAGCAGATATTGGGCCTCAATCCGAAACAAAAAGTTGTTATCGCCAGTGGGTTTTCGGAAACCGACCGCGTCAAAGAGGCGTTGCGGCTGGGGGTTATGGCCTATATCAAAAAGCCCTATAGCCTGGAAAAAATTCTCACGGCGCTGGCAGCTGCGTTAGCGCCGAATCCTTTGTGAGCTGCGGCCGGTTTGCCCAGTCATCTTCCGGCTTTTATTCGGAAATTGACAATGGCGCATTCATTTTATACATTACGGTGCCGGTTGATTCAATTGGCCTTACCCCCCCTGAACGTTGGCATGGCGTATTCACGAAGAGAAATCTTTTGAATGGATTGAGAGCGTGCAACATGGAAAAATTATTTGGTGAACGGGTTCTTGAAAAAGGCTTGGTCTCGATTGACGACCTTCGAAGGGCATTGGACAGACAACACGCCTACGGCGGCAGACTGGGCCATCATCTGGTGGCCCTGGGATTGGTCACGGAGTCTGAAATATCGAACTTTTTTCAGTTTTTCCCGAATCCCCCGACCCTTGTGGCGGATACCAAATTAGAGCCCGCTTTCATATCCGACCTGCTGCTCAAGCACGCATTGTATTTCAAAAGCTTCACGATTGCGAAATTGGTCGACACCATGAAGCTGCCCCAATCCGTAATCGCGCAATGCATCGATAGTCTGCGGCATGATTCCATGGTGGAAATATCAAAAGCGGGGGCATCCTTTTTATTGAAAGATTATGAATACCGGATCACCGCCTCCGGAATCAACCGCGCCCTGAGCTTAATGGAGGAGTGCCGGTATATCGGGCCGGCGCCGGTTTCTTTGGCGGATTACCGTTACGCGGTCGAAATGCAGACCATAAAAAGTATAGAAATTAATAGAGATAAACTTGAAAAGGCGTTTGCCCGTATCGTATTGGATGGGAAAATGATGAATACGCTGGGCGCGGCCATCAATTCCGGGGCGCCGATTTTTTTATACGGCCCGCCGGGCAACGGCAAGACGACGATCGCCAAAGCGATCGGTAACTCCCTGGCCGGTGACATTTTTGTCCCATACTCAGTGCTTGTCGGCGGTCAAATTGTCCTTTTATATGATCAGGTCAATTATGATGTGATTGATTCCGGTGTTGAACCGGAAAATTACGATAAGCGATGGGTTAAGGTTAAGAGACCGGCTATCATGTCGGGCGGCGAGTTAACCCTTAAAGCACTCGATCTGGAATTTAATCCCAATGCCAAGTACTATGAAGCGCCGCTGCAAATGAAAGCCAATAATGGGATTATCATTATTGATGATTTCGGCAGGCAGTTAATGGATCCGCAGACCCTTCTCAACCGGTGGATCGTGCCCCTGGACCGCAGGGCGGACTTTTTGACCCTTCATACGGGAATGAAATTTGAGATCCCATTTGACCAGTTGGTGATTTTCGCGACCAACATTGAACCGAGGAAACTGGCGGACGAGGCCTTTTTAAGACGGCTTCGGTATAAACTGAAAATCGATTATCCTTCCGTCGAAGCATATGCGAACATTTATCGAAAGGTATTCGATTCCAATGGATTGAAATTCGATCCAGCCAGCTTTGATTACCTTGTGTCAAAATACGAGAGCGCCGGAATGAACTTGAGCGGGTGTCACCCGAAGGACCTCATCGATCACATTATTGATGAGGCCCATTTTCTCGGCCGTCCCCCTGAAGTCACCCCGGAAACGCTGGATATGGCGTGGCGGAATTATTTTGTGAATTGATCGCGTTTCTCCCCCCGCGGGTCAGGCGGGGGGAGAAAGTTTTAATGCCCTTTGACATCATGGGGAATTTGGACAGGCTGTTTTCTGACGGCGTCAATTATCATCTAAAACGGTTACGGTATTTGAAGCGAAACTTTTGTTGTCTAATGGCGTGGTGAGCGTTGCGCTTATAACCCCTTGCGTGCCATCATTCTTGCTTGGAACGATGGTCACGGCATAGGTAATTCGGCCTAATGTGTTTGGAATGATAAATGGGTTGTCACCCAGCACGCTTCCGTTGGAAAGGCTCAAATTGACTTCCGAGCCTCGTGGAAGCGGATTTCCGTTTTCATCGGCGATGGTCATTACCAGTGTACCTGAATTTCCTCCCCGCAAATCGAGGGTGGAGGGGGACAGGGTAAAGGTATCGGCAAAACTGCCGGACATGACAATTTTGATTTCCGCCCGAACATAAACCAGTTCTTTGGTGCACAGCCCCTGTTGTTCTGCTTCGTTCGAGCACAATGAGCCGTTATAAATGCCGTTCGGCATGTCATCATATACCCCGTTGGTATTATAATCCCAAAAAGGTTCACACTCATCCCGAATAGAATTGCCGTTGTCATCCCGGAAAGCATCAGGCGCCATGTCTGTTTTCTCATCGAAGGTATCCACTGGGTCAAAATAGGCATTACTGTTCGTATCAAAAAAACTTTCTTCGCCGATCAGAAAGGCGGTGATGGTAGATAATCCAACCCTATCTGGCGGACAATTGGCATACCTCGGGTCCCCGCTTCGCCATATCACTTCGCAGACGCCGTCTACCAATACACCGGATTCACTGATGGAGCCGAGTTCGGTTGTGAAATAGACAACAGTGCCGTCCGGAACGAAATTATTGAAGTGATCGGCCGCTTGAAAAGTGATCGGCACTTCAACGTTATTATAATCCCAAGCCTCCGGGTTGAAGGTTTCGGTGGAAATGCTGATGCTGTTCTGGTCCGGCAAGCCGGTGCTGATGATGAGCGTGTCGGATGCTACGGTAATAGCCGGATTGCTGTCCCTCACCGTTGCCTGAACCTTTATTTCAGTGGCGACCGAGCCCGAATTAACAGTTGTCTGCACAAGACCCGACGCATCGGATACATCCTGCGTTTCGGATAAGGATAGCTCGCCGATCTGTGTTGAAAGGGCAAACTCAACGATACTGTTAGGTACCGGATTACCATCCGAATCCGTTACTTTGAAAACGATCACGGACGTTTCGGATCGAGCGGGGCCGCCCGTATTTTTGAGGGCGATAAAATTGGGGGTTGCGGAAACAAAATTAATGTGGGCCGCCACACCGGCAGGTGCAGGCGTATCATCATCCACAGGGGGCGTCGATGTTCCATTAGAATCACTGCCACCACCACCGCCGCAACCGAAAAGCAACAGCAAGACAAACAACAAAAATACCGCATCTCTATTGAACCGCTTCATGTACCATACCCTCCTTCATCGGAAGCTTTTAGCTCTTGGATTGTTGTAAATTCAGCCAGAGAATTCATTTCTCACCTTCAATGCCAATTAATTTATACTTATCCGCAGATAACGCAGATTTCGCAGATGGATCAAACCGGATTTATTATTTGTCCGAGTCAATCCATCATTGAAAATGTGAACGCATGTATTTAGAAAACCATATCCGAACCCAGCAGCACCCTTATCCGCGATCCTTTTTGGGCGGACTCAACCAGACGCGCGGTGCAGTTTCCGGGAAGCTCTTTTGCAATGACCTTGGCGATAGACTGCTGGCCGGGTCCGTAGCTGACGGTTGTTTCCGTATATGAAAAATGATCGGCATCGCTCAGACGGGCGATTTGAAAGCCGCGATTCTTCAAATAGGCGCCAACCTTTCTCGCAATCCCCCGGACGCCGTTTCCGTTCGCAATCTCCAATCTGGATGTGTGGCTGAAAAAAGCATTCAATGACGCCATGTCTCGTCCGATCAGCAAGCGAATCTGCGACCGTTCAAGCGCTTTTTCGGTAAGTTGAAGACTTTTGTTCGCCCCTGTCAGGAGGCCGGCCACTTCAGCGGCCTGATCCCCGTATCCCTTTTGATAGTAGATTATGGTTTTGGCATGCCCGAAGTGGTCGGCATTCGCCGCCCGGATAGCATTGACGCCGCAGCGCTTGAGGTAGTTCCGCAGGTTGGTTGCCAGCCTTCGAACCCCGTTGCCGTTGAGCACCTCGACCCTGGCTTCCCCTATTTCGGTTTCTACGGGAATCACATTGATGGGGTGGGCGACAGCCGCCATGGGGATAGTCACCGGGGTTTCCAAAATTTGTACTTTTTCGGAAGTGTTGGGTTCTGCCCGGGGGGCGGCGGCACGCTTCGGCTCATTCCCGACCGGAAGAGGCGCAGGACCGGTCGACAATTTTGCCATCAGCCGATCCGCGTCGGCCTTGTTCGCGGCAGTTTGAAATTCGGTGGTTGCCCGGTCATAAGCCCCGGTCATGAAATAAGCCAAGCCCAGGTTTCGGTGATACTGGTTTTGCGTGCTGTTTTTGGCGATGGCTTGTTTCAATGTCTCTTTGGCGGATTCAAAATCCTTCTCCAAAATAAAGGAATACCCGAGGTTGTTGAGCACATGGTCCAGGTCGGGGTTGATGATGAGGGCGGCTTTATAACACCGTTGGGCCGCCTTATAATCCCCTAAATGATCAAAGGAGTAGCCCATGGCGTTATAAGCTTCCGCGTGATCCGGCGCCATGTCGACCAGTTCCTGCAAGACGCTGACGGCGAGTCTGTGCTTTGAAATGCCCTGAAAATACTTTGCCAGCTTGTACTTGGCCTCGATTTCGCCGTTAACGGGTCGCACCGAAGCCCCGAAGGTGGTGATGCCTTGCTTATCAATGCCATTGACATGCCGCTCTTCTGCTTTTGAATGCGGATAAAGCTTGTTGGTCGAAGAGGAGGAAATGCACCCCCCCACCAGAAGAATGATTGCAACCGTCAACGGAAGGTATTTATTTTTTCCGTGCATCATGAGCCCCCTCTCCCATTTAACTCAGCCATCCTGAAACCCTGTCACCCCATATAGCCCATAACCTAATCCGGCAAAGCCGGATGCTGGAATGCTGGGATGCTGGGATGCATAAAAGTTATCTTTCACCTTCGGCGATTATACACGAAAAAGCGTGCATGTTTCTGGTAAAGGGCCTATAGCCCCTCTGCTCCCCCCGCTCTTTTTGCCTCTTTCAAATTTTCCCCGGCTTTCACATAATAAGAGGGAGAAATCTCAATGGCTTTCTCAAAACAACGAACCGCTTCCGCATTTTTTCCCGCTTGCAGGTAAATACATCCTAAATTGTTGTATGCCTGCGCTTCTCCCACGCCTTTTTTGAATGCCGCCAACGCATCGTTATATTTCCCCTGGTTGGCCAATACCAACGCCAGGTTATTATAGACTTTGCTGTTTGCGTATTTTAGGGCCACGGCCGCCTGAAACGCCTCGGCCGCTTCCGGAAATTTTCCTTCCATTGAATAGGATACGCCGAGGTTATTGTAAAGGCTGCCGTTTTGAGGCTGAATTTGCAGGGCCGAGTGATACTGTTGAATCGCGCGGGGGTGGTCTTTTTGAATATCGTAAATATTCCCCAGATAATTATAAGACTGCCAAAGCCGGGGATTCAGTGAGGTGGCTTTCAGAAAACAGTCTTCGGCGCGCTCGTAGTCTTTTTCCAGGAGATACACGCGGCCCATGCCTTCCCAGGCAGGAGCGAAAACCACTTTCTGATCGATGACCTTTTGAAATTGCTGGCGGGCGTCAGTCAATTTTTTGCCCGCTAAAAAGGCCACCCCGATCTTGTATTGCACCCGCAGATTGTCGGGGGTTTGTTCAAGCGAGCGCTCATATTGCAGATACGCCTTGTGGAGATTGCCTTTTTTGAGCATGGCGTCTCCGAGCACCTCATATTCGTCACCGGTCATTTCGGGCAGCTCCGGGGTCGGCGGATCATTGTAGCCCAAGGCTTCGGCTTGATTTTCAGGAATATTTTTTACGTGCTGGTAGTCCGGGTTTCCGTATTGGACGAGGGAATCGGTTTGGTTTTTACCGGTGGCGCAGCCCAGGGCGATGAATAATAGCAAGGCCAGGGTGATCGGGTAGAAAATGCCCATGCAGTCTATTGCCCCATTTTGATAAATGTTTCGTAAATTCTGATTACACCGGGTCCGACCATGATCAATAAAAACGAGGGGAAAATAAAAAATATTAAGGGAAACAGCATCTTGACCGGAAGCTTGGCGGCGGCTTCCTCCGCTTTCTGAAATCGCTCGTTCCGGTAGGATTCTGAAAACACCCGCAACGCCTTGGCGATGCTGGTGCCGAATTTATCCGTTTGAATGATCAGGGTCACCAGGCTGTTCAGGCTGCTGATATTGGTCCGCAATGACAGCGCCCGCAAGGCATCCTGCCGGGATTTGCCGGCCCTGAGTTCAAGATTCAACAAATCGAATTCACTGCTCAGTTCCGGGTGAGTGAGCCGCATCTCCTTGGAAATTCGTTTGATGGCGCTGTCCAGACCGAGGCCGGCTTCAACGCACACCACCATCAGGTCCAGGGCATCGGGCATGGCCTTGATAATTTTTTGTCTTCGGACCTGCGCCCTGATATAAAGCCATAAATCCGGCGTATAGAACCCGATCACGCCCAGTCCGACGGTCAGCCCCATGAACACCTGCCCGGTCATCGGCTTTAAGACGGTAAATTTCAGAATGAAAAACCCGATACAGATCAGAAAAAGCAAAAAAACTTTGGCACCCCAGAACATGGATGGCGCGTTTTGGGATCGGATTCCCGCCCTGAGCAGCCGAAGTCTCAACGCGGAATATTGCGCGGTGCTTTGATCGTTAAACCCCGGCGCTATTTTACCGATAAGGGTAAACAGCCGCTGAAAAAAGGATGCAGCCGGCGTTTCTTCAGGTTCTCCATCATATTCCCATGTGTCCCTGCTCTCCTGAATCTTTTGCTTCATCTCGCTGCGCCTGGATAAAGAACCGGCAAGTTTCCCAATGCCCATCGTCATCAGGAACAAGGCCAGAAACACAGTGGTGATAAAGGCATACATGAGATAAGAATCGGTGATATTCATAAACCCCCTCACACCTCAATAGCCGCCAGTTTGTTGACCAAGATGATGCCGATGAGCAGGAGCCCGCCACAGACACCGATCATGACTCTTCCTATGGGATGCTCTAAAAGAAAGCCTAAATATTCCGGACTCCTGACATGGAAAAAAAGCGCCAGCAAGAAGGGCAGAACGGACAGAATCACGGCTGAAAACTTGCTTTCCGCGGTCAAGGTTCGAACCTTTCCCTTAAATTCGAAATTTCGTCGCATCAAGTCCGCCAGTTTTTCCAGCAATTCGGCCAGATTCCCGCCGGTCTCCCGTTGCAGGGTGACGGCGACGACGAAGTACTTTACTTCCGGGCAATCGACTCGGTTGGCCAGATTTCTCAGGGCGTCCGTCATGCTGACGCCGAAATTGACTTCCCTGAGAACCTCGTCGAATTCCATGGAGAGAGGGTCTTCGAATTCATCCGCCACCAGCTTCATGGCGCTGGTCAGGGCGTGGCCGGCTTTTAGCGCCCTGGCCATCAGGTCCACCCCTTCGGGCAGTTGCGTCTGGAAGTTTGCAAGCCGCTTTCTTTTTAATATGATTAAATAAACATAAGGAAGCGCGGCCAAAGAAAAAGCGGTCACAACGGCCAGAAGCCGGTTATGCAGCAAGGCCGATACGCTCCAAAAGGCGATTGCGCCCAGCAGCAGGCTCAAAAGAATATAAAATCCCATTGAATAGGGCGCATTGGCCTGAGTGGTCAATTTTTCCAGGGAACGCAGCGGGGAGATCGCGAGCAGCAGCCTGTTCAGAAAAGGCACATCACTTAAAACTCGTTGTTTGACGATATCCACATCTTCGGTGGGATCGGAAAGGAAAATGTGCTTTTTGATGCGTTTTCGAATGCCGGCCCGCTTGACGGCGTCAAGGTTTCGGTAGGCATATTGGATCAATTCAATGATGCTGATGGCGGCAATGAACAGCAAAAGGCCGATCACGACTTGATTCATAATAACCCCTTCATCAAACGTCCAGGACGTTGGACGGATCAAAGATCTCATTGGGCAGGTGAATACCGGCCGCCTTGATTCTTTCGGCAAATTTCGGCCTGACGCCGTGAAACCGGAATTGACCCCGCGCGTTGCCATCGGCATCGATTCTGGTTTGCTTAAAAGAGAAGATTTCTTGCATGGTGATGATGTTGCCCTCCATGCCCACAATCTCCTGCAGGCTGACCAATCGCCGCTTCCCATCGACCATGCGGGAAACCTGAACAATGACGTTGATGGCCGAGCTGATAAAGCGCCTCAAAAATTCACTCGGAATTTCCAGATTGGCCATGGCAACCATGGTTTCAATTCGCATCAGGGCATCCCGCGCGGTGTTGGCGTGCACGGTGGTAAGGGAACCGTCGTGCCCGGTGTTCATGGCCTGAAGCATGTCAAAGGCTTCGGCTCCGCGGACCTCACCGACAATAATGCGATCCGGCCGCATCCGAAGGCTGTTTCGAACCAGATCCCGTTGAACCACCGCTCCCGTCCCTTCGATATTGGCCGGCCGGGTTTCCAGTCGAACCACATGTTTTTGCTTGAGTTGAAGCTCGGCCGCATCTTCAATGGTAACAACCCGCTCTTCCTCGGGAATGAAGCGGGAGAGAATATTGAGCAGGGTGGTCTTGCCGGAGCCGGTGCCGCCGGAAATAATCACATTCAATTTGCTCTGGACGATTCCTTTGAGCAACTCGCCGATTTGTGGCGTCAGCGTTTTAAACCCGATCAGATCTTCCAGCTCGAGCGGTACCACGGCAAAGCGCCGGATCGATACAATCGGTCCATCCAGGGCCAGCGGCGGAATAATGACGTTTACACGGGAGCCGTCTTTAAGCCGGGCATCCACCATCGGGGTGGATTCATCGATGCGACGGCCCACGAGGGAGACGATTTTGTCGATGATGGTCATCAGGTGCCGGTCATCTTTGAACCGGGCATTGGTTTTTTCCAGTTTCCCGCGACGTTCCACATAGATATTTTTATAGGTATTGACCAGAATATCCGAGACTGTGGCATCCTTCATCAACGGTTCGATGGGCCCCAAGCCCAGCACCTCATCCAAAATTTCCGAAAATATTTTTTCGCGTTCCGCCAGGTTCAGCGGCAGGTTTTCGGACTCTTCCCTCAGAATCCTTTCCACCACCGGTCTAAGCTGCAACCGGAGCGCTGCATCTTCGAGGGTATAGATGACCGACAGGTCGACCAGATCCAGTAAGCGGTTATGGATTCTGCTTTTCAGTTCAAAATATTCATCGGGCAGGGGCGTGTCTTCGGCAACTACAGGCGGGACGGCCTTCGTGGGAACTGGTTTCAACGTAATCTCCTCTTAATAAACTTAACGGTCAAAAAGGCGCCACCCTTTTTTGGCTTTTTTTTCGGGTTGCGGTAGCATCTGATGGGTCATATCCAGCAGGCTCTTTGCAATTAGTGAATTCGGCGACATCTGCGATACCGGTTTGCCCTGATTGATGGCGGTAATGGTCGTGGTGTAATCATTGGGAATGGTCCAGAAAATCTCACTACCGATGCCTTCCGCCGCGTCCTTGAGGGAGATCTCGCTTTTTTTCAGATACCGGTTAATCACCACCTTAACCTGGTTTCTCGATACGTACCCCAAATCGAAAAAGGATTTAAGCAGCCGATTGGTGTTGCTCAGACACGGCATGCTCAGCACCGCGATCAATAGGGTGCTGTCGGAAATCTGAAGGGTGCGCAACGTGGAATCCCCCAGGGATTGCCCGCCGTCCACAACGACAAAATCGAACATGGTCCGCATCAGCCCCAGCAGCACGTCGATGATTTTAGGGGAGGGGGCGATGTGACCGTTCAAGTAGGCGGGGGAGGGTAACAGATGAACCCCGCTGGAATGTTTGGACAATACATTCATCAGAAACATATCATCCAGGCGGTCGATGTTTTTAGTGATTTCGCCCCAATGGTATTTTGGCGTCAGATCTAAGAAAAGCGGAGTGTCCCCGAAAAGGGTGTTCAAATCCAACAGGCAGACCGTGTTATTTTTATCGAGTTGGGCCAGCGTCACCGCCAGGTTGACCGCCACGGTGGTCGTGCCCACGCCGCCCTTGCTGCCCACCACGCTGATAATTTGACCGGATTTTTTTGGGGTGATCTGCTCGACCGGCCCTATCCGGGTTTTAAAGCGCTCGATGGCCGCTTCAAACTCTTCCGGCTGAAAGGGCAACGGGAAAAATTCTTTGACGCCCATTCGCATCAAGCGCATGAGCAGGGCCGAGTCCGAGCTGTTCGCCAGGACAAAGAGCTCGGTGGCCTGTTGCCTGGATTTTAGTATGGTTTCAATTTGTTGAAGCGCCTGATCATCCGTTCTGCTCAATTCTATGATGATCAGGTAGGGCATTAGCCCGGCGTTTGGCGCCAGCACATGAAACTCGGGATCCTTACGAAGTATTTTGTTTATTTCCTCGAACAAGGATGCATTTTTAACAATCAGTTTTACTGGGTACTTCATTGTGTCCATGATAATCTCAATAAAATAGAGCGGTTAAATCAATTGAAAAAGGCACCCTGCGGCTGCTAATTCAAAAGAGATGATAAGATCCTGTAATTTTTTATTAACTTGAAAAAGCCTGATAATAAACTGTTTCAATTCGGTATGGATTCATATTTTTTAAGTTAGCATTTAACACCAAACCTTAAAATTTGCCGAATTCGCGTTTTTTTTAGTCAAACTCAATCCACAAGTACCGGTATTTTTGCCAGAATACCATAGTTGCGCCCTCCTGTTAATCCAATGGGGGGTTGATCCTCGTGGCAAAGGGGAAGAAAATAAATAGATTTTTTAGCGTAAGTCGCGGGAGTGATGCCGTCGGGATTTACTAGATCAAAATGATTTGTAAAGCTAATCCATCTTCTTTCCCCGGCTGCATCTTTATCCTTAGGTTTGTCATATAATTCATCTTTATCGAGGGGGTCGCAATCCCAATCTCCCATTTTCTCAGGTGCTTCCGCTATGTTATCTTTCTCGTTGACCCAAACAATTGTCACAGAAACCGCTCCTCTATGAATGTTGCAAGGGCCAGGGTTTTTCCCATCGCAGTCGATCACTGGCAGTGTGAACTTAACTGGCTGTGGATTATCAGGGTCAAGGGTATCGATCCAACATTTATAAAGCGGTCCAAAAACTGGACCTTGAATCTCACCACCCCGCGTGGACATTGGGGTATTCACGGTTAACTTTTTGGGATTTACTCCGGTATTTCCTTCATCAGTACAGTAATCTGCATAATCAGACATGGCTTCGTTTTTTGCATTTCCAGGGCACGATCCGTCTTCATTTTGATTGAAATCGGTCCAACCGGCTGTCTCGCTGGTTTGATCATCATTACCACTGTTTATCATTCTTCCAATGTTGCATGCCAACTTCCCGCTCACCCACAAACTTTCGCTGCAGATGGCAATGGGGAGATCGACTTCTTCCGGGAATAAAGTGCCGGCAAATCCTATGTAGGCTATCGATGAAGCTTCCATTTCGAAGTCTTTTATTCCAAAAATTTGTGCAAAATAGGATGCTACGGTCGAATTTTTTCTTTCGACGGACACTTTAACAGCGTTAATAAAGCTTGGCAAACCATCAAGCTCTTTTTCAGAAAAATTTGATATATCAGTTACATTTAGTACTAATTGGGTTTCAAAACCTCTTTCCGAGATGGCATTTAGTCCAAAACTCCAATGTCCAATTTCGACAGCTTTAACTTCAACCGCAACGTTTTCGCTTTTATTTGCCTCGGCTGCAGCTTTGCCTGTCGATTCGGTGGTTTCTTTCTCAATTGAGGTGCCGTCGTCACTGTAAAGAACCCGCGCAGCAGCCAACGCACCTGCATCCGCAGCGTTTTTTAGCTCATTTCTGGCCACAACCAAATGGGAGACGTCAATCGCAAGTGCCGCCATACCGAGCAGCATTACCATTGCACAGACGACCATAATCAGGACAGCGCCACTTTCATTATTATACTTTAAAGGGTTTGTCGTTTTCATGACGGCCTCAATTTGCTGGTTAATGGTTATAGTTAGACGCAGGTTACTCATTGCGCATAACAGAAACACCGGTCAAAGTGATGCTCGGGTCGAATCCGGGGATAAAGTTCGGTATCACTAAAAAGTCATAGTCATATTCGACAGTTACCGTCAAGTTGTCACCAGGTTCATCTCCCTCGCGTAAAGGTTTTATTTTAAGATCGTCTGCACTCGCGTCGCCAAAGGTTATCAGATGGGTTTCACAGTAATCTTTCGCTATGGTTCTAATCTCATCTATGGTAAGCCTGGCCGGTTCATTATAAACAATCCCCGCGCGCGCGCCTTCTCTACTGGCGTTGGTGATCATGGCCTTGTTGAAAAACGCCACGCCGAACTCAATGGACGCAAACAATAAAAGAAGCAATAACGGCAAAACCAGGACAAACTCCATCAATACGGCACCGGTTTGATCTTTAATTGGTTTCATTTTAATCACCTGCTATCATTTTATGGTATATACGTTTAACGTTTCTTTTTTGGGTGCGGGTCTTGTAAATGTTTTTCGGTATTCGTCCGTGATAACTTTAGCATTTTGTCCGTCCATACCCTCAACGGCAGTAAGATCTTTCCCCGCATTGGGATTGGCTGTTTGCAGATAAACCATGCTCTCATACGACCGGCCCCAATTTCTTTCCAGAGCCGTGTCTTTGGTATTTGCGCAACTTGTAAGGGCCATCAGGGCGATACCGGCAAATATCCACGCCATCAACTGTTTATCCATTTTGAACTCCTGTTCCGGCTGCCCCGGAAATTGAAAGTTGTAAGGGGCACTGAATTTTTTGATATACCGTTTATGTAATGCGCATTGTCGATTGATCGTCGGCATTGTAGGGGCGAACCTATGTGTTCGCCCTGATTACGAAGGGCGGACACACAGGTTCGCCCCTACGGGGTTGCGGGCAATAGTCAGTGTTAGGCCCTTTATCAGAAACATACACGTTTTTGCGTGTATGTTCACTGAAGGTGGAAGATGTCTTTTATGCATCCCAGCATCCGGCTTTGCCGGATTAGGTATATTGGCATTTTCTGATTCCCTAAACCTACCGACAACCCGCGCCAAGGGCGTTAATTCCCCTGCCTGGTGTGCAATTCCAACGCCTCACGCCTTACTCCTCACGCCTCACTCTTTTTATTCCGGCATCGTGTGCCCGAAATCCCCATCCATTTTCAGACCGGCCGCTGAAACCGCCACCGGTGATTTTCCTTGCAGCACGCCTTCCAGATAAATTTCAGAGTCCCCGGGTTCAACATAAAAATCTGTGGGGAGTGTCTGTGCCGCCAAGTTCAGCGGTTTAACCAATCTAGGCGTTACCACAATAACCAGCTCGGTTTCTTTTTTTTGAAAAGAGCGGCTCCTAAACAGGACGCCCAGAACAGGGATATCTCCTAAAAACGGATACTTTGATATGCTGTCCCGAATATTCTCGTTCAGCAGGCCGGCGATGGCGAAGCTCTGACCGTCTCCCAGTTCGACGGTGGTGGATGCACTTCGAGAGGTAAGGCCCGGAATAACAAAACCGGAGAAACGGACGGCGGTCGTAAAATCAAGCTCAGATATCTTTGGCGTCACATTGATGCTGATGCGGTTATTACCAAGCACAATCGGGGTGAAATTAAGTTTCACGCCGAAATCCTTGTATTCGATGGCGACGGTTCCCAGACCCTGCGGAACCGGCACCGGAAACTCTCCGCCCGCTAAAAAACTCGCGCTTTGACCGCTCAGCGCAACCAGGGTAGGTTTGGCCAAAACTTTTGCCATGCCGTCCTCTTGAAGCGCATCGATGAGGGCCGTATAAGTGACATCATTTGCGCTGAAACGGTACAGCGCATTGACGTTGGAGGAAACAAGGTTGGAAAATGTCGGGCTGATCGTTCCTATATTGGCGTCATCCGACCCCACCAGTTGCGTGAGCCCGCCCAGCATGCTGACGACGACATTATTGAGATTGTCTTCATTGACCGCACTGAAATTGATGCCGAGTCGTTTCCCGGTTTGTTTGGATATTTCCGCCACCCGGACTTCCAGCATGACCTGGTGACCGCCGCCGACCTCCACGAGATTATTCACTTTTCCCTTGAGCGCGTAGGATTCCGCCAGGGCGACCGCCTGCGCCAGGTTGTTGGTGTTTGACATTCTGCCGGACAACATGATGGTGTCGTTCATTCGAAGCACCTTCAGCTCGGTTTCCGTCGGAAAGAGGGTGTGGAGTTGCTCCTTTAAACCGGACAGGTTATAGCCGACTTCCAGATTATAAACGGCAAGGACGCTGTTGTCTCTCCAAAGGGTCAGATTGGTCGTGCCGGCGGTTTTACCGGTAATATAGAGTTCCCGCGGGGAGAGGAGCAGGTAATCCGCCACCTCCGGGTCCGCCACGGACACCCGTTGCAGCGGATACGTGCTGCGAAGGATGGTTGATTTTCCGGAATCCAGATGCAGCCTTTCTACCGACGTGTTGTCAACCACCACCGAATCCACGGCTGACGCTATGGCGGGGCAAACCAATAAGCCGGCGAGCCATAAAAAACATACCGAGCGAGTAAGTTCAATTTTTAGAAGCCGAAACATAGGGTCCATTCCTTCTCGGGTTAGCTTATTTTAAAGAGCTGGTGTTCTTTGTCATCTCGGTGCCTCGGATCATCTCGACGGTCACGGCGCGCCGTGGGGCCCAGGTGCTCCTTCGCTCCGCCTTTTTTTCTATTTTTACGGGTTTGGGCTCCGGTGCTTGCGGGGCATTCAGCATCAGAGAGGCGAGGGTTTGCGAAATGGTCGTGCCCCGGGTTAAAATATTTTCGAAATCAAGCTGGTTTCGAAGCGCAAATTGCAGTTTGCCTTGCGCCGCGGCCAGCGCCAGTTTTTCCGATTCTTCCGGTGTTACCTCCAGCGCATAGACATCCACCGGGGCCGGCTCGCCCTTTTCGTTCTTTTGAATCTGTGTGCCGGTGGCCAGAACAAGAATATTTTCCAGAACAATTTTGGTTTTGTCTAATTTCTTTTCGGTTTCTGGATCTTGCATGGTCACCAGGACATCGACCCGGTTGCCGGGGTTGATGAGGCCGGAGATGCCGATAACCTTGTCGCCCTTGACCGCCACTGCCCGCTTTCCAGTGGAGAGGACCGCTGAGACACCTCCGGTTTTAATGTCAACCGGCGCGAGGCGGTGTTCCACCACCGGGTCTCCGGGTTTGAGCGGAGAAACAGTCACCCGGTCTTTCAGCAGGGCAACATCGCTGAAATAGCCGTTAGGCAGGCTTTCCTTTAAATAAGGGTTTTTTTTGAGCATTTCGGGGGTTAGTTTGGTGCCCCAGGGTATGTCGATGGCCGCCACGGCGACGGGAACCGCGTCCGACTCAACCCGAACCATTTCTTTTGGCGCGGTTTTTTTCTGAATCCATTGATACGCCAAAAAGCTACCCGCAACCGCAATAACCAGCGAGAGCAGAATAGGGAAGATTGCTTTCCAGTTGCCCATAATTTTTAACTCCTGTTAATTGATCCTTTCAGCCGATCAACTGGTGTCCTGTCAATTCAAGAACGACATAGCAAATGGTGCCCAATGCGATGGGAATGCCGTAATACACACGGGGCCTGCGCCGTTGCTCCGATTCGGGATCGGGAATAAATTTCCGGAATACCCATAGCAGATGAAACGTAACCGCTAATTGTTTGAAATAACCTTTAAACAACTGCCGGTTGCATGCAACTAAAATAACGGCGTAAATACAGCCGATAATTCCAATGTAGAGGAATGCCACCACGGTGGCTCTGGCGCCGATGAAAGCGCCGACAGCGCCCAGTAGTTTGGCATCTCCCGCGCCCATACCCCCCAGCAACCAGGGTAGGATCAGAAGGGCAATGCCGATTCCTATGCCTTTCAGGCTGAAAAAAAAACCCTGCCAACCGTAAACGCCGGTATAATAGCCGAGCGCTATCACCATTGCCGGAAAAGTAAGGGCATTTGGTATCTTCTGTATCCTGAAATCGATAACGGCAGCAATTGTAACTGTTAAGAAAAGGGCTGCGATAAGATATATCTCTCCTGTAGGGTTAATCAATAACATATACCTAAATCAGCTCTCTTTTTTTTGAGCCAAGCGGCGCATTGAAGCAATACATCCATAAATTTGAGAATAACCAGGATCCTTTCAGTATTCTTTAGGCAAGGTGTTAATAATTGGCTTATAGCCGATGAGATTTCTTGCCTACCGCAGTCATTAAACTGATAGAGCTGGCTATGTTGTAGGGCATTCCTCTTTTGCAAAAGAAATGCCCTACAAGGTAACGAAAGATCATTCTGCTGGGGGGTTTATTTGACCTTGGACATATTGCATCGTATCTTCTGACTTTGTGCCAACTAATGTCATTCCCCCAATCGCCGCCACCCCAATCAAAACTGCCAAAAGCACATACTCAATCAATGACGCACCTTCTTCATCCTTCAAAAAAGCCATAATCTTTTTCATTTTTCTTTCTCCTTTGCAATTTTATTTTTATTTGGCAAAACGCAGGAAGACCCTGCAATTAAAAAACACTACATTCTGTTGATTGACCTTTGGCCCCCTAATCCGGCAAAGCCGGATGCTAGAACGCTGGGACGCTGGGATGCATAAAAGCCATCCTTCACCTTCGGCGAATATACACGTAAAAGCGTGTATGTTTCTGGTAACGGGTCAAAACAGCCACAAAAATTATTTCTTCTCTTTACACGTTGATTTCAGCAGCGCGCTTTCAATTTTTCTAAAAAGGGATAAAGCAAAGCGTGTGCCAAAATATAGATCAAACCTGTTTTTAAACCTCGGCCCATTGGCCTGAATGGCTATGCAGCTCACTCCGGACAGCATTCTATATAGTGGTTTATCAGTTCACAAACACTACAAGTTGCGTAAAATGGAAGAAATGAGCATATGCACATTCCATTATTTCTTCTCAATTTAAAAAAACAACAACCGGCATCATATCAAATTGTTATCAAAAAATTGGGCTCATGAACCAGCAGTCAAACCAAACGGGTGATAAGCAGACATCTATTCTCTCCGTATACTCCCGTAAAGCCCGTTTGGGAATAGTTTTTCATAGCTTTGGGTAAAAAAATACACATAATGGTGGTAAAAAAAGTAACAAAAAGAAAAGCTTATAAATTGTTTGACAATAGTTTCCTGTCGGGTGATTTCTGCACGCGAGGCGCTTTTTCAGCAAGAAAGTCCCTTTTTCAGGTGAAGTTGTTACTCATTCCGCCCTTGCGCTATTCAAAAAATTCATGAATAAACCAAATTGGTTAAAATAATCATTTTGGCAACAGGCCCCATTTGATACGATGACGAAAGAAAACTTTTTTCAAACCGGAGGAGCCGGATGCGACCCAGCACCTTGTTACTTTTTATGCTCATATGCGTGTGGACCCCTTCGGCGTATGCCGCCGATAACTACATTATCGGCAGGGATGGGGGCGGACTTTATTTTGAAACCGATCGGGGAGACAGTTGGTATATCGGCGGGAAGGATTTAAAGTATTTTAAAGTGGGGGACAGCGGAACCTACACCCTTCATCAGGATGCCGGTGGCGCCTACATCCTTACCGACCAGCGAAGAAAATTTTATGTGGGACAAAATTTGGACATTGGTGCCGAAAAAACGTCACTTTCTCCTGGCGGAGAACACCCGGCGCAAAAAGGCAAAAAAAAGGAAATGAAGGTTGTTGTCAACGGCAACCAGGTGCTCGTTCCGGTAACCATTAAAAACAACTATCATAAGGTCGATGCGCTGCTGCTCCTGGACACCGGGGCGTCCATCGTGATTTTGCACCGGGAAATCGCGGACAAACTGAAGCTCAAACCGATTCAACAGGCGCAGATCATGGTGGCGGGCGGCGCAACGATTCCCATGTCGGTCGTTTCGTTAAGCGATATGGCGGCGGGCCCGGTGCGAAAGAAAAATATATACGCGGGTGTCATAGACAATCAAGGGGGGGACACGCCTTACCAGGGGCTTTTGGGGATGAATTTTTTAAAGGGAACAAGGTACCAGATCGATTTTAAAAAACAAACGATCCGGTGGGAGGAATGAAGGCTTTGTAATGGTTCCTGCAATACGCAGTTCAGACCATTTACCGGAAACATGCACGCTTTTGCGTCTATATTCGCCGAAGGTGAAAAATGGCTTTTACGCATCCCAGCATCCCAGCATCCAAGCCTCCCAGCCTCCCAGCATCCGGCTTTGCCGGATTAGGTAGATTCGCCACCGGCTTCCACCGTCATGTTATCAATCAACCGTACATTGCCCAGAAAAACTGCCATGGAGAGCAACACGTCGCCCTTGATGACGGTCATCTCTTCAAGCGTTTGCGCGTGGGCGACGCTGAGGTAGTCGATACGGGCGTCGGGCGCTCGATGGATCACTTGCGCCATGATCTCCTTTAGTTTGTCGGCATCTTTTTCCCCGGAAAGGCAGGCCGCTTTCGCAGCGGTAAGGGCTTGATACAGGCAAACCGCCTGCTTTCGGTGCGCTTCGGTCAGATTGACATTCCGCGAACTCATGGCCAGCCCGTCCTTTTCCCGCTCGGTTGCGCAGGGAATGATTTGAATATTAAAATTAAGATCCTTGACCATTTGTTGAATGACCGCGACCTGCTGAGCGTCTTTTTGCCCGAAATACGCGCGATGCGGCTGGAACACATTAAAGAGTTTGGCCACCACGGTGGCAACGCCTTGAAAATGGCCCGGCCGTGAAGCGCCTTCCAGCACTTGGGTGATGGTATGGACCGTTACCTGCGTCTGATATCCCGGTGGGTAAGCGATCTCGGGCGTGGGGGTCCAGACCAGATCGACCCCTTCCTTTTCGAGCATGGCAAGATCCCGCTCCAGGTTGCGGGGATATTTGGCCAGGTCGTCCGGATTATTGAATTGGGTCGGGTTTACGAAAATGCTGACGCCGGTTCGGTCATTCTCGGCTTTTGAGCGACGCACCAGGGTCATATGCGCTTCATGCAAAAAACCCATGGTGGGCACAAGTCCCCATGCCTGGATAGGCTCATTCCATCGGAATTGCCGAATGGATTCGATGTCGGAAAATACGTTCATAGTGCGGGCCACCGTTATCGTGAACTGATGGAAGATCAAAGCCCGTTGCAAGGCTTGTCTTGAGAAAAGAAATCTGTCGTCTATCCTTATGATGAATATGACTATAACGAATTTAATTATAATTCAAGGCTCAACCGCAACGCGGCGGTCTCTTGGCGCTCAAGCTGCTTGACACGGAGTAAAATACTAACTTATAGTTTTAACCAAGAGGGGCTGTAACAATTCCATTGACAAAGCACCGGGTGTGGCGTTGGCGCGTTATTCCTTTTCAGGCCCTTCGCGGAGATACCGGAACTTTTTTTGCTTCGAACGGTTCAGCGAGGTATCTCTTTTTAAAGCTCGCCAAGTTGAAGCCACCAGCGCATCACCTTTTTTAATCGTTTCTTTTTCTCGAAGTTCCATCACATCGAATGCTGCTTTTTTCATATGGTGTTTAATCATTAACCCGAGGAGGAAAAACGATGGAAAAACACGCGATGTACTATGACATGCTGGTGAAGGTGACCAACGCCATTTCACAGTGCAAGGATCCAGAAGAGGTTGCGTTATTGACGGTGGAAAGCGTCACCACCGCGTTGAAAGTCAAGGGGTGCTCGGTGTTTCTTGTGAACAGAGAGACCGGTGAGCTGGGGTTGGCCGCATCCTATGGGCTCAGTCAGGAGTACCTGACCAAGGGGCCGGTCCGCTATATGCAGGAGCTCGGCGAAGTAAAAGACCAGGTGCCGATCGCGATTTACGACGTTCAGGACGACCCGAGAATTCAATATCCGGAGGCCGCCAAAAAAGAGGGAATTTCTTCTTTGCTGGGGGTACCCATCGTCGCGCACAATCAGGTGGTAGGCGCGTTGCGCATTTATACGGCTGAACCGTGGGAATTTTCCATGCAGGACATCACCTTGGTTCAGGCGGTCGGGCAAATTTGCGGCATGGCGATGGACATGTGCCGGTTGTACAAAGGCTACAAGACGAGCATTGAAATACTGAAAAACCTGCGGGGAAAGGAATATTACCAGTCTCGCGGGTGGACGCCGTATGAAGGGATTCCCAAGAGCTATACCAAATAGCATCCGTCCAGTTCCGAATGAAGCTATCAGCGATCAGCTACGAGCTATCAGCTACGAGCTATCAGCTATCAGCTATCAGCTATGAGCTATGAGCTATCAGCTATGAGCTATCAGCTTCATACTTACAAAGCCAGGATGCTCGAATCCTCAAGCGCGATTTCCAGTTCGGCGATGTCCAGCTCCGATAGGCCGAGAAGTTGCGCCACCGGCGTTGCGGCCAGAATCAACTCGCTCGGGTCATGAAGGCCGATGCCCATCTTATTGCAGGTGATGTCGGCCATCTGAACCAGGAGCAGTATCATGGGGGAATTGTCCGAAGGGTCCTTGTGGTGTTCCTTTGCCACGTCGCAATAGGCTTCCGGCAGATTCCATTGCGTCATCAGCATAAACCCGTGCTCGGTGTGCAGGCTGTCCATGATTTCGTTCATGAAGGTGTCGGACGGATTGAAGTTGAGTTTTGGATCGCGCCGAATGAATTCGATCACGGTGAGTAAAAATAATTTTCCGACATCATGCAGCAACCCCGCGACAAAGGCCTGATCTTTGAGTCGGGGATAGCCGCACCGGACGGAAAGCCAGCCGGCGCCGATGGCCGTGCCGACGGAATGTCGCCAGAGGCGGGTCATGTAGGTTTGAATCAATTTATCCTTGGACTTGAAATTGGCTTTTTGCGTGACCAGAATAACGATGGCGCATACCTGGTCGGTACCGAGCCGCACGATGGCGTCCCGTACGGTTGCGACCTTGGTCAACCCCCGAAAAAAGGCCGTGTTGGCCATTTTGATGACCTGACCGGTAAGCGCCTGGTCCGTAATGATCAGACTTTCAATCTCGGCGATATCCGGTTCCGGTTTGGCGGTTTCCTGCTGAATTTTCAGGGCGGTTTTGTCAAACACCGGCAATTCGACCTGGTTCGATGTCAGGTGCGCGTCGATGATATCTTTAAAGGAGGTTGTTTCGTTCATATCTTTTCTCCGGAAATGCGCCGCAGCTCCGCCAGGGGCCTGGGCCGGATGACCTGGGGCAGGCATCTGAGCACTTCATCCAGGGTGGTGATTCCCCGGGCCGCCTTCAGAATGCCGTCCTCGATCAAGGTAACGAGCCCGCTTTTTTCAATGCTCATCTGGCGGAGCTGATAGGTGCTTTGCCGGTCAATCACGGCATTGCGCAGAAATTCGTCCATGATGAGGATTTCCAGAATCGCCGCACGCCCCTTATAGCCGGTAAACCGGCATTCCGGGCACCCCTTGCCTTTTTGGAACTCGCCTCCGAGCACATCCTTGGCACTATAGCCCAGGCGGCGAAGCGCGGCAAGACTGGGTGTTTCCGGTTCCGCGCAGGCTTTGCACGGTCTGCGGACCAGGCGCTGGGCTACCACACCCACCACCGTGGCGGCCACCAGGAATGCCTCGATGCCCATGTTGAGCAATCGAATGAGCGCGCCGATGCTGTCCTCCGTGTGAAAAGTGGTGAGAACCTTGTGACCGGTCAGGGCCGCGTTCACCGCGACATCCGCGGAGAACTTGTCCCGAATCTCGCCGATAACGACCACATCCGGATCCTGACGGACAATATGGCGCAGGGTTTCTTCAAACGTCAGGTCCAGTTTCGGATTGATGGAACATTGGGCGATGCCGTCGATGATGTATTCCACCGGATCTTCAGCGGTGATGATACTGGTGGTGGGGCTGTTCAGATAGTTGATGCAACTGTAGACGGTGGTGGTTTTGCCCGAACCGGTGGGGCCGGTCACCATCAGCACACCGCTGGGCCGATCGAGCGCCTGATATTGAAACCGTTCGAAAATTCGAGGGGATATGCCGACATCTTCGATATTGAGCAGGGTGGCCTGCTGCTTGAGCAGGCGCATCACGATTTTCTCTCCGTTAATGGTGACGTAGAAAGATACCCGCAGGTCCACCTGCGTGTCGGCGATATCAAACAGAATGCGGCCCCCCTGATGCCGGCGCTTTTCCGCAATATCCGCGCCGCACATGATCTTGAGCCGGCTGGCTAAGGGCAATATGAGCTCCCGTTCGTAATCCTTGTATTGCACCAGCACGCCGTCCTGCCGGAAACGAACCCGCAACCGGTCGTTCATCGGTTCGATATGAATATCGCTGACATCCTCATTCACCGCGGTGATGATAATGTTGTTGACGATGCCGACGACCGTGTCATGAGCGACCTCGGCCTTGTTCACCATGCGGCTGCTGCGCTCCATCTGTTTGAGGGCTTCCTGTATGGAGGTTTTCAGCGCAATGGCCGGCCGAATGTTCTGGCCGAAAAATTTTCTGGCCTCAGCCAGTTCGTGCTTGTCCAGCGGATCGGCAAAGGCAACGATGATCTTGTCCCCTTCTCGGCGGATCGGAATCAGGCGATGATCCTCATACCATTTGTGCGGAACTTTGCGGTAGAGTTCCGAATCTATTTTTGTAAATTGGGGGTCGATATACTCAAAGCCCATTTGCATGGAAAGCACTTCGATGAGCTTTCGCTCGTCGATGAAATTATGCTCAACCAGAATTTCTCCGAGCTTTTTGTTGGCCTTCTCTTTTGCTTTGATGCTTAGCGCGGCTTTCAAATCCCCTTCGGTCAACCGGCCCAGTTCGACCAGCATACGCCCGATTCTCAACTGAACCCGGTGATCGTGAATGGCGTCCCGGATTTGCTGATCGGTTACCTGCTTGAGTTCTTTAAAAACCTCCAGGACGGTTTTCTGCGTGGGAAGCTTGGCTTGAATGCGGCGGGCGTACTGGGCCTGCTCTTCGGTAATATAGCCCTCTTCAATCAGGGCGCGAACAATATCACCGGATTCCGGGAAATCCATGTCGGTTGGCGGCGTGTCCTTAGCGGTGTCTTTTTTTGTCATTCCCGTTTCCCTGTGGATCAATGATGATAGGTCCGCAAAAATAAATGCTTCACGCAAAGCCGCCAAGAACGCCAAGAAAAGGGGATAGTTCTGGGGTGGGCCGCGCATGGAAAAAAGGCCGGGAGAGAAAGCGAGGGGGGCGCCACCCCGTTACAATGGTCATGCCGACGAATTGATGCTACATGTGAAGCCGTTTGGAACCGCATAATTATTTTAGCTGCAAAGATTCGCCCGGTCTGGGAACCGATACCTGATACCCTTGCGATGCCAAATGCGCGGCAAAGGATACCGATTGTTCTTCCTCACCATGAACCAAGGCAATTTTTTTCACCGTTAAATTCGATGTTTTCAGGAACCGGCAGATTTCATCTTTATCCGCATGGGCGCTGAATCCGTTGATGGCAACGACATGCGCCCTTAATGGATAGATTTTATTAAAGAATTTCATCATCGGCGCCGGATCGGGACGTCCGGCTTTTTCATAGGCGGTGCCTTCCTCGAGAAGTCTTCTTCCCAGTGTGTTTTTGGCCATGAACCCGACAATCAGAATGGTGTTTTTGGGGTTGTGTATCTTATAGCGCAAGTGGTGAAGAATGCGGCCCGCCTCGCACATGCCCGCGGAAGCGATCACGATATGCGGGCGCTCCTCTCGCATCAGGGCCATGGATTCCTCTACGGATTTAACAAAATTGATATTGCCGAACATGAACGGGTTGATTCCTTTTTGCAGGAATGCTTTATGGGTTTCATGGTCATAGAGCTCCGGATGCTCTCCGAATACCTTTGTTAAGTTGGAAGCCAACGGGCTGTCCACATAGATCGGTACTTTCGGGACCTCATTTTGGTTATAGAGTTCGTGAAGTTCATAAATAAGTTCCTGCGCCCGGCCGAAGGCGAAGGCCGGTATCACCAGCGTGCCGCCCCGTTCCACCGTTTCGGTGACGACCTTTTTCAGGCGTGCTTTCGTGTTCTCGGCCGATTCATGAACGCGGTTGCCGTAGGTGCTCTCCAGAATGAGCAGGTCGATATTCCGGTCCGATGCATCGAATTGAAGGTTCGGATCTTTAATAATCGATTTACCGAAACGTCCCAGGTCGCCGGAATAGCAAACCGTGAATGATTTGCCGTTTTCAGTGGCTTTGAGAATGCTGATGGCCGAACCGAGAATATGACCGGCTTCGTAAAAGGTGCAGGTAGTGTCATGGCCGACGGAGATGGCCTGCCCATAAGGATAGCCATCAAAAAACTGGAGCGCTTCGGCGACATCGGCCTGATCGTAAAGCGGTTCCACACGTTCCAGATGGTATTGGGTCAGCAGGGTATCGATGGTTTGCCGGTTAAGTTCATTTCGGCTCAATTTTAACAGTTTTTGAACCTCTTTTTTCCGGCGCTTGGACACCGTGCGGGATGCCGTGAGATGACCGGAATGATGAAGTGCCGCGCGGACCGTTTTATAATTGAGATACTCGGCATCCGACTCCTGAATATGCGCGCTGTCCCGCAGCAGATACTCACAGGCATCTTTGGTGGCGCGCGTGCAGAGCACCCTGCCGCTGAAGTTGTTTTTGGTCAACAAGGGAATTCGCCCGGAATGATCCATGTGGGCATGGGATAATACCACATTGGTGATGAGGCCGGGGTCAAAGGGCAGTGTCTTGTTTTTTTGCTCGCTTTCCTTTCGTCGGCCCTGAAACATGCCGCAATCAAGCAAAATCCGGTCTGAGTTGCTTTGCACCAAGTGCATGGATCCGGTGACTTCCCTGGCCGCACCGTAAAAAGTTAGGAACATGATATCTCCTTATCCAGTTGAAGTGGAACGGTTTCATATGTTGTTAGATCGTACCGGTGCGCCGGTCGCTGACGCACTGATACGGCCAGCAAATGGCGTGAGGTCGGCTGCAACGACCAGAATCGCCACCGGGTTTCCTCTTCTCTCATCGACGGGTCGCAGGTGACGTGCCAAGCGCCGTCTGCCGATGAGTGAAAGCTATATTGATTGAGCGCAAGCGTCAAGCCCAATCCTTTGGCCTTGCTGAAGGATTCCTTCAGCGTCCAGTATTGAAAAAACCGAAATTGTTGATCAGTTCCGGAAAGTGCGGTGAGCGCCGTGATTTCCTGCTCTGAAAAATACCGTTTGGCGATTTGCATGGCGTTGATTTTTCGTCTGGCGCTCTCCGCATCCACACCGATTGGCTGCTCTAACACGACGGCGCAGGCAATGATGCCCGCTGTATGCGAGAGATTGAATCGAAGGCGTGCCACGCCTTCCGGCAATATAATTTCGGGCCGGCCGTGCTCGTTTTTGGAAAATTGCCAGCATTCCGGCGGATAATCCGCATACCGGGAAAGCGTTGAACGGACCAATGCGCGGCTGACAAGGTACTGGTGCCGGTGCTCGGGGAAAATAAACCGCTCTTTCCGTGCGTTTTCCTCAGGGGAAAGCAGGGTGCCATAGGTTGAGAGAAGAGTTGCATCCCGTATCTGATCCGGGTAGCAGATCCACAAATGCACCTGATCCGGTTCAAGTTCCATTCGGCAAAACAACCGGTGCTTTTTTTCGCATTTTTTCCAAAGTGCTATGGTTTTCCCTGCTCAAAAACCTCATCGGCCCAATTCATGGCCGCCATCATGTTGGAAAAGCCGGAGGAGGTCAGCGACAGCAAGATGGCATGGGTAATTTCTTCTTGCGTCACACCGGCGGCCAACGCCTTTCTCGTGTGCGACATGACACCGCCCCTGGAGTTGACGCCGACGGCAATTCCAAGCATCACCAACTCCTGAACTTTTGCGTCCAGGGGGCCCGCGGCGCGGCAGACTTCGGCCAGTTGTTTATATTTTTCCTGAATGTCCGGGTAGTTTTGAGCAAACTGCGTGTAGAGTTTGGGTAGGTACATCATGACCTCCTTACTATGGTTAAATGAGGGGGATGGGAAAAACATTTATTTCGATGTTGTGATTATCCGTATCGAAGAGCGTAAAAGCAAACAAAAATTGCGGCGAATAAAAAAAGCATCACCCGAAAATTCAAAGATGCTTCTTTACGGGTTGATTTTTTCATTCACTTGGACTTATGCGTATCCGCTATTAGACCGATTATCAAAACCTTGTACGAAAAAGCGGCCTTCATTGGAGAAGGCCGCCGGCTGCCAAGCATCCCAGCATCCCAGCATCCCAGCATCCCAGCATCCCAGCATCCCAGCATCCCAGCATCCCAGCATCCCAGCATCCCAGCATCCCAGCATCCCAGCATCCCAGCATCCGGCATTGCCGGATTAGGCACTGAATCTTCCTTGACATTCGGCGCATCTTAAAGCAATTTACAAGGCATTTTTTAAGCCCTTTTGTTTAACCTAAATAGTGGAGAAGAATGATGAAACGCACGTATACCATTGGTTTGACGCTTTGCCTGTTCCTTCTTGCGCTGTGTCCGGTGCCGGCTGCCGCCTATGATCAGCCCTCGGTCAATCTCGGGTTTACCAGCTTTATGGACGGGGCGCCTCCGGCCGGTCCAGGCCTCTATTTTGCTGAATACATTCAATATTACACAACGGACGATTTTGCCGACCTGGCGATTCCCGACCCGGAACTGGATGTGTGGGTCAGTCTGAACCAGTTTCTCTATCAGTCCAACCAGACCGTGTTGCTGGGCGCCAAATGGGGAATGGATGTGATTGTGCCGATTGTGTCCCTGGACAGCTCGCCCTTGCCGGATAACGGAACCGGCATGGGAGATCTGCTGGTGGGGCCGTACTTGCAGTGGGATCCGATAATGGGACCCAACGGACCGAAATTTATGCACCGCATTGAATTTCAGTTTATTTTCCCCACCGGAAAATACGATGATGACAAGGTGTTAAACCCCGGCAGCAACTTTTTCTCGTTTAATCCATACTGGTCGGGCACCTATTTTTTCACCCCCAAACTGACGGCTTCCTGGCGACTTCATTATCTGTGGAACGCGGAAAACGATGACCCATTTATCGGATTCGGCGCTGATGACACGCAAGCCGGCGAGGCCATTCACTGCAACATCGCCGCCTCCTACGAGGTCATTCCCCGAATGGTGAGAATCGGCGTCAACAGTTATTATCTGAAGCAGATTACCGATTCGAAGGTGAACGGCCATTCGGTCTCGGGCAAGGAAGAAGTGTTTGCGATCGGACCCGGCGCGCTTTTTAGTTTTTCACAGGACACGCATCTTTTCCTGAATACCTATTTTGAATCCGAAGCGGAAAATCGGCCCGAGGGAGAGCGTTTCGTTGTCAGACTGGTGCACCATTTTTAATGCCGGGGAACACGATTATAGCTGCATTCTGATTTATTTTCAGTTACCGCCGGCGGACCGTCTGATCAGTGGAGGCCGCCGGCGTCCTGCAAAAACGCCAGCTCGGTCATGTGTACCGAACTTGATGGTGCCCCCTCCCAGGCAAGGATTACACACCACGGCGGATCATGTGGTTGTCCAACCTCCATTTTTTAACAATACCGGAAACTACATGGTAATGATGGGTGGTGCAGGTATGTTATGCCGCTTCAATGAGGCCGGAGCGGTAACGCTCCGGAAAACATGGGCGGCAGTGAGCACATCAATCGAGACACTTGCGCTTCAATGAGGCCGGAGCGGTAACGCTCCGGAAAACAAGCCGTTTCGCATGGTCCGGATCATCGAAACAGTTGCTTCAATGAGGCCGGAGCGGTAACGCTCCGGAAAACAAGTGATAAGTTTCTTTATGTCACTGGCCACAATACTGCTTCAATGAGGCCGGAGCGGTAACGCTCCGGAAAACCGCCTTGGCGGCCTTCGAGGACCCGGTGATGGTGGGCTTCAATGAGGCCGGAGCGGTAACGCTCCGGAAAACGCCTGGTTCTTTTCAGGGCAATCGATGCCGTATAGCCGCTTCAATGAGGCCGGAGCGGTAACGCTCCGGAAAAC